>NZ_JBAKHW010000005.1:0-193507 GCF_036906815.1 Micromonospora sp. CPCC 205539
CGCGGAGGCCGACGACGCCCGGCGGCACGCCGAGCGGGCCGGGCAGCAGGCCGCCGCGGCCGACGAACGCGCCGAGCGCGCCGAGGCGGCCCGCGACCAGGCCCGCCGCGACACCAGCGCGGCCGAGGCGCTGCGCACCCAGGCCGAACGCGACCGCGACCAGGCCCGCCACGAGCTGCGCGACCTGCGCGCGCAGCTCGACGCCGAGCGGCAGCGAAGCGCCGACCTGACCGTGGAACGCGACGCCGGGCGCGCCGACGCCGAACGGGCCACCCGGGCCGCCGCGGAGGCGACCGAGCGGGCCGGACGGTGGCAGAGCGAGGTGCAGGACGTCCGCCGCCAGATCGACCAGGCCCGCGCCGACGCCGCGCGGACCCGGGCCGAGGCCGCCGACGCGGCGCGTGCCCGGGAGCAGGCCGACCGGGCCCGCGACCGCGCGCAGGTCGCCGCCCGCGAGGCCGACGACGCGCGGCAGGCCGCCGCCGAGGTGACCGCGCAGGTCCGCGCGGAGTTGGCGGCCACCGCCGCGCAGCGCGACGCGTCCGCCGCCGAACTGGTCACCGCCCGGCAGGCCGCGGCCACCGCCGAGGGCCGGCTCACCGCCCTGACGGTACGGCTCGACGCCGCCGAGGCCGACCGTGACCTGGCTCAGCGGCGGGTGGCGCAGCTCGGCGACCAGGTCAGTGACCTGGCGCTGGCGCTGGCCCGGCTCGGCGCCGCCCCGGCCGCCGAGCAGTGAGGTGCTTCGGGGCGGTCAGTGGATGCCGGCCATCAGCGCGCGGACGTGCCGGGCGAAGAGCACCGCGCCCAGCCCGAACGCCACCGACGCCAGGCCGAAGGTGAGGAAGTAGGTCGGCTCGGACCAGGTCTCGGCGAGCCGCGCCACCTGCCCGCCGAGCGCGTCGCCGACGGCGGTGGCGAGGAACCACAGACCCAGCATCTGGCTGGCGTACTTCACCGGCGCCAGTTTGGTGGTGGCGGACAGGCCGACCGGGCTCAGCGACAGCTCACCGGCGACCTGGATGGCGTAGACCGCCACCAGCCACCACGGAGACACCCGGTCGCCGCCGACGGCGGCCTGCGCGGCGGCGGCCATCAGCACGAACGACAGGCCGTTGAGCACCAGACCGACGGCGAACTTCGTCGGCGTGGACAGCCGGTGGCCCAGCCGCAGCCACAGCAGCGCGAACAGCGGCGCGCCGATGATGATCAGGATGGGGTTGACCGACTGCAGCCAGGACGCCGGGAAGGTGAAGCCGGCGACGTCGCGGTCGGTGCGTTCGGCGGCGAAGATGTTCAGCACCGACCCGGCCTGGTCGTAGATCAGCCAGAACGCGGCGGCGAACACGAACAGCCACAGGTACGCCTTCATCCGGGACCGTTCGGTCGCGCTGAGTTCCCGGTCGGTCATGATCCGGGTGAAGTAGCCGATGGTGACCAGCACGGTGACGGCGGTGAGCAGGTTGACCACCGTGTCGACGGTGAACAGGCCGGCCAGCGCGATCGCGGCGACGAGTACGACGAGCACCGCGACCGCCAGCCCGGCGCGGGTCAACGCCCGACGCAGGTCGACGCCGAGCAGCGGGTCGGCGGGGCGGTCCCCGGCGTCGCCCAGGTTGCGCCGACCCAACACGTACTGGATCACGCCGAGGGTCATCCCGACCGCGGCGACGGCGAACCCCAGATGCCAGTTGATCCTCTCGCCGAGGAAGCCGGTGATCAGCGGGGCGAGGAACGCGCCCAGGTTGATGCCCATGTAGAAGATCGAGAAGCCGGCGTCGCGGCGTGGGGAGTCCCGGTCGTACAGGGCGCCGACCATGGTGGAGATGTTCGGTTTCAGCAGACCGGTGCCCAGCACGATGAGGGTCATCCCGGCGAAGACGCTCCACCGTGTCGGCACCGCCATCACGTAGTGCCCGGCGGCGATCACCACCCCGCCCCACAGCACGCTGCGGCGCGCCCCGATCAGCCGGTCGGCGACCCACCCGCCGGGCAACGCCATCAGGTACACCATCGCGTTGTACGTCCCGTAGACCGCGGTGGCGCTGGATTCGCCCAGGCCCAGCCCGTCGTCGGCGGTTTCGGCGGTCAGGTACAGCACGAGGATCGCCCGCATGCCGTAGAAGCTGAACCGTTCCCACAACTCGGTGAGGAACAGGGTGGCCAGGGCCCGGGGGTGCCCGAAGAACGTCGGGGCGCCCCCGACCGCGACATCACGGGCCATCGCAACCTCCGGTGCGCTCGGGCGGTTAACATCCCCGGTGGCAGCCGAAACACTCCACCGTTCCCACCTGGCCGGGGATCACCTGGCCGGGTCACCGTCGTGGCCGGCTACCCTTGGTCGCGGCCCCACCCGTGGACGCCTCACGCCCTCGGGCGGGAATGGCTCACCGGGGACGCACCGTTACACCCAGAAGACCAGCACCACGAACGAGGGGAAGTCGATCATGGGCGAGCGTATGCTGCGCGGAAGCCGCCTGGGCGCGGTCAGCTACGAATCCGACCGCAACACGGAGCTCGCGCCGCGTCAGACCCGCGAGTACCTCTGTGCCAAGGGCCACCAGTTCGAGGTGCCGTTCGCCGTCGACGCCGAGGTCCCGACGACCTGGGAATGCAAGTTCGACGGCAGCGTCGCCCGACTCGTCGACGGCAGCGAGCCGGAGCAGAAGAAGGCCAAGCCGCCGCGTACCCACTGGGACATGCTGCTCGAGCGTCGCTCGATCGCCGAGCTGGAGGACATCCTCGCTGAGCGGCTGCAGGAGGTCCGTACCCGCCGCGGCCGCGCCTGAGCCGCACACCGCACGACACGGCGCCCCCGGGATGTCCCGGGGGCGCCGTCGTGTCTGTCGGTCAGTTGCGGCCCGGCTCGACGATCTCGCCCTCGATGGCGCGACCACCGTCGACCACCACCGGCTGCTCCGGCTGCTCGGCCTGCGGACGCGGCGTGGGTTGCGGCGCGCCCTGACGCACCCGCACCGTGCGGGGCCCGAACAGGTCACCGGCGACCATCGACGACACCCGCCGCTCCGTGGTGCGTTGCACCCCGACGCGGGCCAGGCGCCGCACCGGCGGCACCAGCAGCAGCAACCCGACCAGGCCGCTGACCAGACCGGGCACCGCCAACAGCAACGCGCCGGCCAACCCCACCAGGCCGTCGGTCACCTGCCGACCCGGCGGCTGCCCCGCGCCGGCCGCGGAGCGGAACCCCCGCCAGGCGCGCATCCCCTCCCGGCGCAGCAGCACCAGCCCGAGCAGCGACGCCGCGAACACCAGCAGCACCGCCGCACCGAACCCCAGCGCCCGCCCCACCAGGACGAACACCGCCAACTCCAGCACCACCGCCAGCAGCAGTGCCAACGGCACGAACCTCAGTCCTCGGCGCATCTCACCTCATCGCACTCGCCGGCACCCCACACGTGCCCCGCCTTCCCAGCATGACACGACCGCGCTCACGGCCACCGCGCCTGACCGGTGGGGGTGCCGTGCAGGCTGCGGCGTACCGCCTGCCGCCGGTCCTGCACACCCCACGCGGTGATCCGCCACAACGCCTCGGCCACGATCCGCGGGCTCATCTTGCTGTCCCCGTGCTCCCGTTCGGCGAACGTGATCGGCACCTCCACGATCCGCACACCGGCCTGGTGCGCCAGCCGGGACAGCTCCACCTGGAACGAGTAGCCCTGCGAGCAGACCGACGCCAGGTCGATGGCCTCCAGGGCGGTGAGCCGGTACACCCGGTAGCCGCCGGTGGCGTCCGCGACCGGCATGCCCAGCGCGAGGCGCGCGTACAGGTTGCCGCAGCGCGACAGCAGCAGCCGCCGCAGCGGCCAGTTCACCAGCCGCGCCCCGCTGGCCCACCGTGACCCGATCACCACGTCCGCGTCGCGGGCGGCCTCCAGCAGGGCCGGCAGGTCCTCCGGGGCGTGCGACCCGTCGGCGTCCATCTCCACCACCGCGTCGAAGCCGCGCTCCCGCGCCCACCCGAAACCGGCCAGGTACGCCGCGCCGAGGCCCTGCTTGCCCTCGCGGTGCAGCACGTGCACCTGCGCGTCGCCGTCAGCGAGGGCGTCGGCGAGCGCGCCGGTGCCGTCGGGGCTGTTGTCGTCGGCGACGAGGATCTCCACGCCCGGGGCCGCGCGGCGGACCCGGGCCACGATCGCGGCGACGTTGTCGGCCTCGTTGTAGGTGGGGATCACCACCAGCACCCGGCCCACGCCGGGCACCCCGGTCGGCCGTCGGACCGTATCGGTCGCCTGGATCACGGTTCCTCCGCTCCCGCCGGCGTACCGGCTGCTGCTATCCGAGCTCGACCCGCTGCCGTCGACGCAGCACCGCCGCGCCGACCAGGGCCGCCACCGCGAGGGCCGCGAGGGCCGCCTCCGGCCACCACCCGAGCCGGGTGGCGAGGGTGCGTCCGTCGCCGAGGCGGAGCTGCCGCACCACCACCTCCCGGGTGTTGAACCCGGTGGCGTCGCTTACCCGCCCGTCGGGGGCCACGAACCCGGACACGCCGACCGTGGAGGCCATCAACGCCGGCCGGCCGTGCTCCACGGCGCGCAGCCGCACCATGGCCAACTGCTGGCGGGCCTCGGCCACGTTGAAGGTGGCGTTGTTGGTCTGCACCACCAGCAGTTGCGCGCCGCCGGTGACGGTGTCGCGGACCACCTCGTCGTAGGCGACCTCGAAGCAGATGACGTCACCGAGCACCGCCGGGCCGGCGCGTACCACGCCCGGGGTGCTGCCCGGCACGAAGTCGGTGCGGATCAGGTCGACCTTGTCGCTGACCATCCGCGCCACGTCGCGCAGCGGCACGTACTCGGCGAACGGCACCGGGTGCCGCTTCGTGTACAGCTGGGGCAGGTCCGGGCCGGTGCCGGGCCGCCACAGGATGCCCGCGTTGCGGACCTGCCCGGCGTCAGGGCCCAGCAGCACCGCGCCGACGAGAATCGGCGCGCGCACGGCGTCGGCGGCCTGAGAGATCCGGGCCCCCGCGGCGGGGTTGCGCAGCGGGTCGATGTCGCTGGAGTTCTCCGGCCACACCACCAGGTCGGGTTGGGGTTGCTCGCCGGCGACGACCCGCGCGGCCAGCAGCAGCGTGGCGTCGACGTGGTTGTTCAGCACGGCCTGCCGTTGGGCGTTGAAGTCCAGCCCCAGGCGCGGCACGTTGCCCTGCACGATCGCCACGGTGACCGGGTGGCCGCCGCCGGCGCTGGCGACGGGGACCAGCAGCCCCACCACGCCCACCGCCACGGCCACGGCGGCCGGTACGGCCACCGGCAGCCACCACTCAGCTTGGGCTGCCCGGCGGGCGGTCCAACCCCACCAGGCGGCGCTGACGAGCAGACCACCGACGAGCGCCACCGCGAACGTGACCAGCGGCGCGCCGCCCAGCGCGGCCAGCCGCAGCAGCGGCGAGGAGTCCTGGCTGAACGCGAGCCGACCCCACGGGAACCCGCCGAACGGGGTGCGGTCGCGCAGCGCCTCCTGGCCCGCCCACAGCAGCCCGGTCAGCGCCGGCCACGCCCAGCGGCCGCGGTCGGCCAGGGGCGACACCCAGGCGGTGGCCGCGCCGAGCAGCGCCAGGTAGCCGGCCTGCAGCAGCGACAGCAACACCCACGGCAGGTAGCCGGTGTGCAGGTTCGTCCACGACAGCATGGGCGCGAACAACGCCACCCCGGTGAGGAAGCCCAGCCCGGCGCCGGCGCGCAGCCGCCGCCGGTGTGCCGCGGCGGCCAGCAACGCCACCCCGACGGGCGCGAGGGGCCACACCCCGTACGGCGGGAACGCCGCCAGCAGGGCCAGCCCGGCGACGACGGCCATCGGCGCGGCCACCCGCAGCGGCAACGGCGCGGCGGCGGCCGGGATGGGCGCCACCGGCGGGGCCTGCGTCTCGTCGCGGTCCAGCGTCGTCACCGCAGCTTCACCTCGATCACGGGGCGAAGGCTACCTGGCCGGCGGGTGAACCGGCCGGTGAGACCGGGCAGCCGGGGACGCGCCGCTCAGCGGACATGAAATCGGGGCGCGGCTCGCGCCGCGCCCCGATGCTCCCAGGCCCTCCCCGGCCGGTGCGGCGAGGATGCGGCACGCCGACCTTCGGACCGACCGGACGCGGACTGGCTGCCCCCGCCGGGCCGTTGTCTACTGGCCGTGCACCTCACCCTGCCCGTACACCGGTAACCGCGACCGGTTCGCGCCGCCCCGCCGACCCCCGCCCGCTGGACCTGGCCGCCGCGACGATGACGCTGAAAATGTCGCTCGGCCAGCGGACGAAGGGACGAAGCGAACAACAGCCGCTTCCCGTGGTAGGACTCAAAGACGGTACGTGTTGCACCCCGCCTCCTGTCAACCCGCCCCCGGCCTGTCGTGTGATGCGCCACGGCGTGTCGGGTCGGCGTGTCTCACTGCGTGGTCAGGTGGTGGCGCAGCAACGCCCCCGCCGCCGCCCGGTGGTCCTCGGCGAGCAGCCCCCCGGCGGCCAGCACGTAGTCGACGTCGACGACCGGGCGGGCGGCGCGCGGCAGCGCCCACCCGCCCGCGTGATCGCTCAGGACGGCCGCCAGGACCCGCCCCGCCGCACCCTCAGGCGCGTGCCGCAGCACCCCACCGGAGCCCACCATGAGCCGCACGTCGCGCAGGTCCCGCCCACCGCGTTCCCCGGTGGCGCCACCGCGGGCGTGCCGCCGCAACGCCACCGTCGCGGCGAGGGTGGCGATCCGGGCGTCCACGGCCCGCTCGGCGTCGTCGACGGCCAGGAACGCGGGGTCTTCGGCGCGCCGCACCGCGGCGGCCGCCAGGTCGTCGGCTTCACCGGCGGCCAGCAACCGCTCCTCGGCGGCGGCACGAACGACCCCGGGGGCGCTCCACCGCATACCCAGGTCCCCCTCCACCGTGCGAGCCCGCCACAGGCTCCCGGCGACCTCCCGGGCGGGCCCCGTGGCCCGCTCGTCGGGGGTGAGCACCGAGTACACATCCGTGGTGGCCCCACCCACGTCCACCACCGCCAGGTCCCCGCCGAGGGTGTCGGCGAGGACCTCCACGCCGGTGAGCACCGCGTCCGGGGTGGCGGCCCGCACCAACCGCGCGAAGCGGCTGCCCCGCGACAGCCGCTTACCGCCGATGACGTGGCGCAGGAACACCGAACGGATCGCCGCCCGCGCCGACGCGGGCGCGAGGACCCCGATGCGGGGCAGCACGTTGTCCGCGGCCGTCACCGGCACCCCGCCGCCCGTCAGCAGCCCGGTCAGCTCGCCGCGCACGTCCTCGTTGCCGGCGAGCACCACCGGCACCCGCCAGCGGGCCCGCGCCAACCGGGTCGCGTTGTGGGTGATCGTCTCGGCGTCACCGCCGTCCGTGCCGCCGACCAGCAGCACCACATCGGGCCGGGCCGCGCGCAGCGCCGCCAGGTCCGCCCCGCCGAGGCGCCCCGCCGCCACGTGCACCACATGCGCGCCAGCGGACAACCCGACGCGGCGGCCCGCCTGCGCGGTCACCAACGCCTCGAAGCCGACCACCGCCAGCCGCAGCCCACCACCCGCCGACGAACACACGTACCACGGCACGTCGCGCGCACCGAGCCCGGCGGTGGCCGCCGTGACCGCGGCGTCCAGGCCGTGCAGCACGTCGCTGCCCACCGTGGTCGGCGCGGCCGCCGCGCCGACCAGGACACCGGCGGCCAGGTCCACCACCGCCACCTTCGTGTACGTCGACCCGACGTCCGCGCAGACCGCCAGGCTCACGACGCGGCGGGAACGACCACGGTGCCGGTGGCGGTGACCGCCACGATCGGCGGGTCCAGGACCTCGGCGGCGGACTCGGAGCGATCCGGGCGGCCCCGGCACACCACGGCGCAGGACAACTCCAGCGTCCGGCTGCGGGTGCCGACCCGCGACACCCGCGCCGTCACCTCCACCACGTCACCGGCCCGGATCGGCGCGTCGAACCGCACGTCGGAGTAGCCCGCGAACAGCCCCTCGTCGCCGTCGGTCCGGATGCACACCTCGGTGGCGACGTCACCGAACAGACCGAGGGCGTACGCCCCGTCGACCAGGTTCCCCGCGTAGTGGGCGTGCGAGTACGGCACGTACCGCCGGTGCGTCACCGTCAACCCGAGCCTGACGTCGGTCATGCGTTCACCTTCCGCTGCGTGATCAGGGCGTGCACCAGATAACTGGCGACCTCACCGGGCGTCGTGCCGCGACCGAAGATCCGGTCCACGCCCAACTCGTCGGTCATCGTCTCGTCGAAGCGGGGACCACCGACGATCAGCAGCGGCCGACGCCCCGCCGGCATCGCCTCCCGGAACGCCGCCGACATCTCCCGCGTGTTGTGCAGGTGCGCGTCGCGTTGCGTGACAACCTGCGACACCAGCACCGCGTCGGCCTTCTCCACCCGGGCGGCCTCCACCAACTCCGGCACGCTCACCTGCGCGCCCAGGTTGGTGACCTTCAACTCCCGGTAGTACTCCAGGCCCTTCTCCCCCGCGATGCCCTTGACGTTGAGGATCGCGTCGATGCCCACGGTGTGCGCGTCCGTTCCGATGCACGCCCCGACCACGGACAACTTGCGCCGCAACCGCTGCTTGATCACCGTGTTGATCTCCTTGGCCGGCAGCAACGCGAAGTCCCGCTCCACCACCTGCACCGCGTTCAGATCCACCAGGTGGTTCACCCGCCCGTACACGACGAAGAACGTGAAGCCGTCCCCCATCGGCTTGGCGTGCACCAACATCGCCGGGTCGATGCCCATCCGGTTGGCCAACTGCACCGCCGCACCCTCGGCCCGCTTGTCATGCGGCACCGGCAGGGTGAACGACACCTGCACCATCCCGTCCCCGGTGGTGTCCCCGTACGGCCGCACGATCGCCTTGTCACTCACGCCGCCGCCTCCAGGATCTCCGTGGCCGGGTTGCAGTAGTCGGACTCGTGCGCGGCGACCCCCGCGAGACCCTTACCGCGATCCGCCGGCCGCTTCATGATCCCGAACGTGCCCTCCGCGATGGCGGTCAGCAGCGTCTGCTCCCCGATGCGCTCCAACAGGTCCAACGCCTCACCGAGGACCTGGTTGGCGCGCCGCCGGATCAGCCCGCCCGGCGCCGGCACGAAGTCCTCGTGCAGCCCACCGGCGGCACCCAGCACGTACCGCACGTTCTGCAGGGCGATGTCCCGGTCCGACAACCACGGCGTCACCACCGCCTCGGTCATCATCCCCACCAGCAGGATGCTCTGCCCGGTCAGCGCACCCGCCAGGTTGAAGAACCCGTCGAGCAGGTTGCCCCGGAACACGTCGCCGGTCATGTGCTTCGTCGGCGGCATCCACTTCAGCGGCGCGTCCGGGAACAACTCCCGCGCCAGCAGCGCGTGCGCCAACTCCAACCGGAACGACTCCGGCACCTCCGGGTTGATCTCGAACGCGTGCCCCAACCCCAACTGCCAGTCCGCCAGACCCGCCTCGTGCGCGAAGAACTCGTTGAGCAGCTGCGACACCGTCACCGTGTGCGCCTCGTCGACCGCGTCGGCCGTGGTCAGGTAGTTGTCCTCACCGGTGTTGATGATGATCCCGGCGCGCGCGTGCACCTGCCGGGAGAACCGCTGGTCCACGAACGTCCGGATCGGGTTGATGTCGCGGAACAGAATCCCGTACATCGAATCGTTCAACATCATGTCGAGGCGTTCCAACCCCGCGAGGGTCGCCATCTCCGGCATGCACAACCCGGACGCGTAGTTCGTCAACCGCACGTAGCGGCCCAACTCCTTCGACGACTCGTCCAACGCCGCCCGCATCAACCGGAAGTTCTCCTGCGTCGCGTACGTCCCGGCGAACCCCTCCCGGGTCGCACCCTCCGGCACGTAGTCCAACAACGACTGCCCCGTCGAGCGGATCACCGCGATCACGTCCGCCCCGGCCCGCGCCGCCGCCTGCGCCTGCGGAATGTCCTCGTAGATGTCCCCCGTCGCCACGATCAGGTAGATCCACGGCCGCTGCGCCGGATCCCCGTACCGCTTGACGAGCCGCTCGCGTTCCGCGCGCCGCCGATCCACCCGCCGGATACCCGCGCCGACCGCCTTACGCGCCGCGGACCGGGCGGCCGTCGCTGCCCGACCCGTCGGCACGGCGAAACGCACCGACCCGGCCGCGGCCTTCTGCGCCAGCAACGTCACATCCGTCAGACCCTCACGGACCAACGCGTCGAACACCGGCACCGCCACCCCGTGGCCCAACCCCACATCCGCGACGACCGCGTCGACGAGACGGTTCACCCACGGAATGCCATCCGGGTCGGCACCACTCACCCCCGCCAGGCGCAACACCGCCCGCTCCACCGACACCGTCGTATGGCTGCGCGCCAGATCCACCACCGGCTGCCCGGCGCGGCGCGCCAACTCCCGCGCCCGCGCCACCAGCACCGGATCAAGGTCAAGTTTCCCGGTCACGACGACCCTTCCTCATAGATGACCTCACCGCGCAGCACCAGGCTCCGACACACCGGCAACGGCGTCGGATCCCCCGGACCCCGCAACTCCGGATCCTCGGCCAGCAGCACCGGCAGACCCCGCTCCACGCCGGCCGGCGTGGACCACACCGCGAACGTCGCCGGCGCACCCAACGCGAGGACCCCCTCGACGTCCAGATGCACCGCCCGCCACCCACCACGGCTGTGCGCCGCGAACGCCGCCCGCACACTCATCCGCTGCGCCGGGTTGTGATGCGCCGCCGCCGCCCGCACCGACCCCCACGGATCCAACGGCGTCACCGGCGAATCCGACCCGAACGCCAACGCCACCCCCACCGAGTGCATCGCACCCATCGGGTTCGACTCCAACGACCGGTCCAGACCCAACCGCGACTCGTACATCCGGCCCGCGCCACCCCACAGCCGGTCGAACGCCGGCTGCATGCTCGCCACGATCCCGTACTCCACGAACCCGGCGATCAACCGCTTACTCATGATCTCCGCATGCTCGATCCGGTGCCGGGCGGCCCGCAGCCGCTCCACACCCACCGTCCGCGCCGCCGCCGCGAAACCGTCGAGGACCGTGGAGATCGCCGCGTCACCGATCGCGTGGAACCCGCCCTGCACCCCATGCGCCGCGCAGTCCACCAGGTGCGCCCGCACCTGCTCCGCGCTCAGGTACCCGTGCCCACACCCGTCGCCGTCGCCGTACGGCACCGACACGTGCGCCGTGCGCGACCCCAACGCCCCGTCGGCGAACAGGTCACCACCGGCACCCACCGCGCCCAACTCCCGGGCCCGTGCCGCGCCACCCAACTCACCCCAGTACCCGTACACCTCCGGCAACCCCGCCCCGGAGATCCCCAACAGGCCGGTGAAGTCCTCCTCGTCGGAAATGTCCGGACCACCACACTCGTGCACCGCCGCGATGCCCAACGACGCCGCGTGGGCGAGGGCCACCCGCTGCGCGGCGACCCGCTGCGCCCGACTCACCGATCCCTGCGCCGCCGCCCGCACCACGTGATGCGCGTCGCGCCGCAACCACCCCGACGCGTCGAAACCCGCCGCGTCCGCCGCCTGCGGGCACGCCGCCAGCAACGCCGACGACACCAACGCCGAGTGGATGGAGGCCTGCGACAGGTACACCCGGCGGCCACCGGCCGCGCGGTCCAACGCCGCCGCGTCCGGCAACGCCGGATCCGACCAGCCCGATTCGTCCCATCCGTGCCCCAGCACCACCGCGTCCGCCGGCAGACCGGCCGCGAACGCCGCCACCGCGTCCAGCAACTGCGCCGCCGACCGCACCCCGGACAACGCCAACCCGGACAACGCCAACCCGGTGTCCGTGGCGTGCACGTGCGCGTCCACGAACGCCGGCGTCACCAACGCACCGCCCAGATCGACCACCCGGTCGGCGGCCGGCGCGTCACCGTCCGCCCCCAGCCAGGTGATCCGCCCACCGGCAACCAGCAGCGCCGTCGCGCTCGGATCGGCGGGGCAGTGCAGCACACCACCGCGGTACAACGTCGAGGGGTTCGTCATGACCTCAGTGTGCCGCCAACCGCGCCGCGAACAGCCGACGCACCCCCGGCTCGGCCCGCAACAACCCCAACGCCAACTCCGCGTGCCCCGGCACGTACCCGTTGCCCACCAGCATCGTCACGTCCGCGGCCAACCCCTCCGCGCCCAACGCCGCCGCCGAGAAGCTCGTCGCCATCGAGAAGAAGATCACCGTGCCGCCGTCCGCGGTGGCCAACACCGCCCCATGCTCACAGCCCGGCACGTCCACGCACACCACCGTGACATCCGCCGGGGCGCTCAGAGCGGTGGTCACCGCCGTGGACAACGCCACCGGGTCCCGCGCGTCGGCCAACGCCACCACCGACGCCAGGTCGGCCGCCGTCAGCGCGTCGCGCTCCGCCTGCACCGGAACCACCCCGACGGTACGCGCGGCACCCGCACGCCGCGCCGCGGCCAGGGACAGCGACCCGCTCTTACCCGCCCCACCGATCACCGCCACCCGCACCGGCGTCGGATCACCGACACGGCGACGATCCTCGACATAACGCGACACCACCCGCGCGGTCAACGCCGGCGCCCCACACACGTCCAGCACCGCCAGGGACAACTGCGGATCCTCGTCCTCCGGCAGCACCGCCGCGATGGACCGGGCGAACAGGATCGCCCACCCCTCACACGGCACCTGCTCGCTGCGCCCGTCCCAGCGCGCCAACCCGTCCGTCACCACCAGCGGAGTCAGCGTCAACGACACCAGCGTCGCGACCCGCTCACCCGCCTTCAGCCCCAGCGGGGAACGCCGACCGGCCTCCTCGACCGTGCCGATCAGCATCCCGCCGGAGCCGGTCACCGGGTTCTGCATCTTCCCCCGGGTCGAGATGATCTCCAGCACCTCGGCGCGGACCGCGGCGCCGTCCCCGCCGTGCTTCTCCGACAACTGCCGGAAACTCGCCGCGTCCAGATTCAGCCGCTCCACCCGGATCCGCACCTCGTTCGGCGCGATCGCAGCGGACGCGTCCAACCGCCAGGCCGCCTGCGGCAACACCCCCGCCGGCTCCACGACACGGTGCAGTCCCACCGGTGACGTCACGCGACCTCCCCTGCTCAGCCGCCCGAAGCCCCGGTCAAGGCTCGCGTAACGGGAAAACTTACGGCAGACTAATTTCTTCGCCGGATATTTTCCAGTAGCCTTCGGGGCCGTTCACCAGCCGCAGCACCAAGGAGGGGCCATGACCCAGACCCAACAGGTCGAGACCATCCCCCAACCCCGCAACGCCCCAGTCGCCGTACCGACCGCAGGGCAGCCCTACGAATACCACCGCCGCCCCCTGGTCGAACCCGACTGGACCCGCTTCCCCGGCTGGCGTCACATCACCCGCGACCAATGGGAATCCGCCCAGTGGCAACGCGTCAACTGCGTCAAGAACACCAAGCAGCTCCGCGCCGTCTTCGGTGACCTCATCGACGAAACCTTCTACGCCGACCTCGAGGCCGACCAGAAGGCCCTGGCCACCATGTCCATGCTGGTGCCACCACAAATGATCAACACGATGGTGCCGTTCGAGCCCCTCACCACCGAAGCGCTGCTCGCCGACCCCATCCGCCGCTACATGATCCCCGTCGCCTCCGACCGGCGCACCGACTGGCCCTCACACCCCTACGCCAGCCGCGACAGCCTCCACGAGCACGACATGTGGGTCGCCGAAGGCCTCACCCACCGCTACCCCACCAAGGTCCTCGCCGAACTGCTCTCCACCTGCCCCCAGTACTGCGGCCACTGCACCCGCATGGACCTGGTCGGCAACTCCACCCCCGCCGTCGACAAACTCAAACTCACCCTCAAGCCCGTCGACCGCTACGACGCCCACATCGCCTACCTCAAGGCCCACCCCGGCGTCCGCGACGTCGTCGTCTCTGGCGGCGACGTGGCCAACGTGCCCTGGCGCAACCTCGAGGCGTACCTCATGCGCCTGCTGGAACTGGAGACGGTCCGCGACATCCGCCTCGCCACCAAGGCCCTCATGGGCCTCCCCCAGCACTGGCTCCAGCCCGACGTCGTCGAAGGCCTCGAACGCGTCGCCCGCACCGCCGCCCGCCGCGGCGTCAATCTCGCCATCCACACCCACGTCAACCACGCCCAGTCACTCACCCCACTGGTCGCCCGCGCCGCCCAGACCGCCCTCGACGTCGGCGTCCGCGACGTCCGCAACCAGGGCGTCCTCATGCGCGGCGTCAACGCCACCACACCCGAGCTGCTCGACCTCTGCTTCGCGCTGCAAGGCGAAGCCGGGATCCTGCCGTACTACTTCTACATGTGCGACATGATCCCCAACGCCGAACACTGGCGCGTCCCGGTCTGGCACGCCCAGCAGCTCCAGCACGACATCATGGGCTACCTCCCCGGCTACGCCACCCCGCGCATCGTCTGCGACGTCCCCTTCGTCGGCAAACGCTGGGTGCACATGCTCACCGACTACGACCGTGAGCACGGCATCTCCTACTGGACCAAGAACTACCGCACCTCCATCGAGTCCGCCGACCTCGCGGCCCTCGACAAGCGCTTCGCCTACTACGACCCGATCGACACCCTGCCCGACAGCGGGCAGCGGTGGTGGGCCGAACACCACGACGACTGACCCACCACCACGGCACCCCGGGAATCCTCTTCCCGGGGTGCCGCCCGTTCGGGGCCGCTACCGTCCCCACCATGCGACGCCCGCGGCCCGCCCCCGCCCCTGACCACGACACAGCCGGGCGGGTCACCCCCATCGAGATATTCTTCGACGTCGTCTTCGTCCTCACCATCACCCAGCTCACCCACGCCCTGGAGGCAGACTTCAGCTGGGCCGGCCTCGGCCGCACCGTACTTATCTTCGGGCTGCTCTGGTACCTCTACACCGGCTACGTCTGGCTCACCAACCACGTCCCACCCCGGCAGAGCACCGCCAAGCTGCTACTCCTCGCCGGCATGGCCAGCTTCCTGCTCACCGCCATCGCACTGCCCGACGCCCTCGCCGAGACCGGCCTGATCTTCGCCATCGGCTACCTGGCCGTGGTCGTCGTCCACCTCATCATGTTCATGCACTCCGACGCCCGCGCCGGCGTCCGCCGGCTCGCCCCCTACAACCTCAGCGCCGCCCTGCTCATCCTGGCCGCCGCCGCCCTCAACGGCCCCGCCGTGCCCGCCCTCTGGACCGCAGCCGTGCTCACCCAGGCCGTCCTGCCCTACCTGCTCCCCCGCCACTCCTGGATCGGCGTCGCCGCCACCTTCCACCTCGCCCCGGCCCACTTCGTCGAACGACACGGCCTGATCGTCATCGTCGCCCTCGGCGAATCCGTCGCCCTCATCGGTGTGGGCGTCCCCGCCGACGCGGTCACCGCCGAGAGGGCCAGCGCGATCCTGCTTGCGCTCGCGTTGTCCGCCGCCCTCTGGTGGACCTACTTCGCCGACACCCGGCCCGCCGAGGCCGCACTCACCGACGCAGCGCCCGCCGACCGCGCCCGGATGGCCGCCCGCGCCTACGTCCTCCCCCACTTCCTGCTACTGCTCGGAGTCATCCCCACCGCCGCCAACCTGCAGGCCACCGCCGCGCACCCCGACCACCCCGCCGACCCCGGCGCCGCCCTCGCCCTCAGCGGCGGCGTCGCGCTCTTCCTGACCGGCGTCTCCGCCGCCCGCCGCGCCCTGGGCCTGCCCATCCCCCTCACCCGGCCCACCGCCGCGCTCGTCGTGCTGGCCACCATCCCCGTCGGAGTCACCCTCCCGGCCACCGCGCAGCTCGTCACCGTCACCGCCGTGCTGGTACTGATGCTCGTGACCGACACCCGGCGACCATGGCCTGTCGTCGGCCGCCGCGGCGAGGCCCCGGTCGGTCCCGGAGAGGCCTGATGACTCAGCGGTATCGTGAAGGCGAGCGTTGTCCCGTGGCTGGCTGCCGGCCGGGCCCAATGGTCGCTCCCACGAAACTGGCAAGTCCTTGCACGATCCTGCCGCTGACCAGCGGTCACCGCGGGACTCGTGCTGCACTCGGGGCATGCCCCTCGACGAGCTACGCGACCTGTTGGAACGGCACGTGCGCCTCGACCTGACCACCGGCATCGAGGGCGTACGGGTCTGCCGGATCGACCACACCGCCTCCCCGGTCTCCTCGATGTCCGGCAAGGTCCTGGCGGTCATCGCCCGGGGCGGCAAGCGACTCGCCCTCGGCGACCAGGTCTACGAGTACGGCCCCGGTCAGTACCTCGTCGCCTCGATCGACCTCCCGGTGACGGGGCACGTCATCGACGCCGCCCCGGGCGACCCCGCGCTCGGCTTCGGAATGACCCTGGACCCCTCCACCATCGCGGAGCTGCTGTTGCAGGCCGGTCCGGGCGATCTGCCACGCTCCCCCAGCACCGCGCGGCCCGGAATCGCGGTCAGTGACGCCCCGGACGAACTGCTCGACGCCATCGTGCGGCTGCTGCGCCTGCTCGACCGGCCACAGGACCGCAAGACACTGGCACCCCTGTTCAAGCGCGAGATCCTCTGGCGGTTGATGACCGGCGAACAGGGTGACATCGTCCGGCAGATCGGCCTCGCTGACAGCAGCCTGAGCCACATCGCCCAGGCGGTCCAATGGATCCGGGAGAACTACACCCGGCCGTTCCGTGTCGACGAGGTGGCACAACGTTCCGGAATGAGTGTCTCCGCGTTCCACCGGAACTTCCAGGCGGTGACGGCGATGAGCCCCATCCAGTTCCAGAAGCACATCCGCCTGCAAACGGCGAGACTGCTGCTGGCAAACAGCCCCAACGAAATCACCCGCGTCGCCCATCGCGTCGGATACGACAGCCCATCCCAATTCAGCCGCGAATACCGGCGGCTGTTCGGTGCTCCGCCCAGCATCGACGCGCTGCGCATCCGCACCGGATCCGAAAATGCCGGCGCCGCACTCCCCTGACTCCAGCGAAGAGGATCGTGCAACCACACGAGACGATCTCGCTAGTTGCCCCCCTGCTGTGGTGCTTCCATGGAGTCATCGGAACAAGAGCAGGAAAGGCCGGTGAAGTGGACGACGCCATCGCACGAGCCCTCGCCATCGGACCGGACTCCACCCCGGCCGAGCGCACCATCGACATCACCACGCTCGGCGCACGCACCGGCGTCCCTGGCCGCATCGAAATTTGGTTCCACCGAGTCGACGGTCACTGGTACCTGACCGGCATGCCCGGACCCCGGAGTTGGTACGCGAACGTGCGCGCCCACCCACGGTTCACGGTGCATCTCAAGCACGGGATCACGGCCGACCTGCCCGCGACAGCGGTGCCGGTCGACGAGCCCACACGACGGCGGGTGATCACCGCGGTCCTCGACCTGCAGAACCGACCCGAGATCGCGGCCCGGGTGCGCCAGCGCCAGACGTTCGGCGACTGGTTCGCCCACAGCCCGCTCGTCGAAATCGTGTTCGACGTCGAGGAGCGGCCCACCGCGTCCTCGACGCACCACGACCAATCACCGAACCAATCCGAAGGACTAGAGTGAAATACCGCAACCTGGGCCGGACCGGTATCCAAGTCAGCCCGTACTGCCTGGGCGCCATGATGTTCGGCGCCATGGGAAACCCCGACCACGACGACTCGATCCGCATCATCCATAAGGCGCTGGACGCAGGAATCAACTTCGTCGACACCGCCGACGTGTACTCCGCTGGCGAATCGGAGGTGCTCGTCGGTAAGGCCCTCAAGGGAGGCCGCCGCGACAACGTCGTACTCGCCAGCAAACTGCACTACCCGATGGGCGACGACCCGAACCACCGCGGGAATTCGCGGCGCTGGATCACCACCGCGGTCGAGAACTCCCTACGCCGATTGCAGACCGACCACCTCGACCTCTACCAGGTCCACCGCCCCGACCCGTCGGTCGATCTGGAGGAGACGCTGTCCGCCCTGTCCGACCTCATCCACAGCGGCAAGGTGCGCGCGATCGGCGCCTCGTCCTTCCCCGCCTCGGACATCGTCGAAGCGCAGTGGGTCGCCGACCGGCGCGGCCTCGAACGCTTCCGGACCGAGCAACCGCCGTATTCGATCATCAACCGGAGCATCGAACGCGAGGTGCTGCCGGTTTGCCAGCGCTACGGGATGGGCGCGCTGGTGTGGAGCCCGCTGGGCCAGGGCCTGCTCACCGGCCGGTATCGCAAGGGTCAGGAGTTTGACAGCCACCGGTCGGGCTACACCCCTCAGCACTTCAGCGACGAGCGCAAGCTCGACGTCGTGGAGCAGCTCGTCCCGCTCGCCGAGCAGGCCGGCCTGCCGATGACCCACCTCGCGATGGCGTTCGCGATCGCGCACCAGGGCGTCACCTCGGCGATCATCGGGCCACGCACCATGGCACAGCTCGACGACCTGCTGGCCGGCGCCGACGTCACCCTGACCGACGACATCCTTGACCGGATCGACGAGATCGCCCCGCCCGGCACCGACGCCGGGCCCAACGACGTGGCCTACGTACCGCCGGCCATCTCGAGCGTGGGCCTGCGCCGCCGACCGGTCCCGGAGCGTTCCGCGGCCTGAACGACGACCGCTGACGCCGCGTACGGGAGTCGCGTCGCGCTAGGCAGAAGCACCGCGCGGGGCGTACATGATGACCGCGACACCGAGCAGGCACAGCGCCGCGCCGGCCAGGTCCCACCGGTCCGGACGGAAGCCGTCGACCAGCATCGCCCAGCCCAGCGAACCCGCCACGAACACCCCGCCGTACGCGGCCAGGATCCGGCCGAAGTGTGCGTCCGGCTGGAACGTGGCGACGAAGCCGTAGCAGCCCAGCGCGACCACCCCGGCGGCGATCCACCAGAGGCCCCGCTGCTCCCGCCAGCCCTGCCAGATCAGCCAGGCGCCGCCGATCTCGGCCAGTGCGGCCAGCGCGAACACCACCAGCGAACGGAGCACGGTCACCCCGCGACCCTAGCCGGACGCCACGACGGGTCCCCGGGCCGTGTACCGCCCGGGGACCCGTGGACCGTTCAGGGTCACTTCGTGAAGGCGTCCTTGGCGTTGCGGCCTGCGTCCTTGACGTTCTGACCAGCCTGCTTGGCGCGCGCACTGCCCTGCTGGCTGGCGCCCTCGCCACGCATCTGCTCGTTGTCGGTCGCGTCGCCGAGCCGCTCCTTGGCGGCACCGGCTACCTGCTCGACCTTGTTCCGTGCCTTTTCGGTGAAGCTCATGGCGCCTCCTCCGTCTGGCGAGTGTCCAGGTCGGTTGCCCGGCTGACCGGTGCCGAAACGTGTGTCACGGTGCGCACACCCCGTAAAGCGTCCTAGGACGATAGTTGTGTGGCGGGAGCGGTTGGGGTGCCGGGCGGCACGACCGCTGGCGCGTCCTAGGAAGATAGGTTGAGAGATGGAGCGGCGGGCGTCCGACCCGGCCTGGTTAACTGGCCGCATGGGAGAGCTCCTGTTGATCCGGCACGGCGAGACCACCTGGAGCGCCAGCCTGCAACACACCTCGTACACCGACCTGGAGCTGACCCCCGGCGGCGAGCGACAGGCCCGCACCCTCGCCGCCTTCCTGGCCGACCGACGCTTCGTCACCGTGCTGTCCAGCCCCCGCTCCCGGGCGCTGCGCACCGCGCAACTGGCCGGCCTCACCGTCGACGCCGTCGACGAGGACCTCAGCGAGTGGGACTACGGCGAATACGAGGGGATCACCACCGCCGACATCCACCAGGAGCGGCCGGACTGGAACATCTGGACCGACGGCTGCCCCGGCGGGGAGTCACCCGACGAGGTGGGTGAGCGGCTCGACCGTGTGCTCGCCCGGGTCACCCCCCTGCTCGACCAGGGCACCGTAGCGCTGGTCGGTCACGCGCACAGCCTGCGCGTGCTCGGCGCCCGCTGGATCGGGCTGCCACCGGCCGACGGCGGACGGCTGCGGCTGGACACCGCCACGGTGAGCGCGCTCGGTCACGAACACGGCCGGCAGGTCATCCTGCGGTGGAACCAGCCGGCTCCTCCGGCGCCCGGGACCGCGACCGACTCGGTGGCCCAGCGCTGATCTTCGGCGGCCGGTTCTCGTAGGGCGTGGACAGCACCACCGTGGTGCGGGTGGTGACGTTCGCCGACGTGCGGATCTCCTGGAGCAACCGCTCCAGGTCGACCGGGCTGGCCACCCGCACCAACAGCAGGTAGAAGTCCTCCCCCGCCACCGAGTAGCACGACTCGATCTCGGGCAGGTGGGCCAGCCGGTCCGGCGCGTCGTCCGGCTGCGACGGATCGAACGGCCGGATCGCCACGAACGCGGTCAACGGCAGGTCCAGAGCCTCGTAGGAGACCCGGGCGGCGTACCCCTTGACCACCCCGCGCTGCTCCAGCCGGCGCACCCGCTGGTGCACGGCGGACACCGACAGGCCCACCTTCTCGGCGAGGTCGGTGTACGACAGCCGGCCGTCAGCGGTCAGCGCGGCGACGATGGCGCGGTCGATCTCCTCCACGGCGAGCAACCTACCGGTTAACCCGCCAAACTGCGACGAGGGACCCGGCACGCACCATCAGTCCTTCGCCAACGCCCGGGCGATCACCAGTCGCTGGATCTGGTTGGTGCCCTCCACGATCTGCAACACCTTGGCCTCCCGCATGTACCGCTCCACCGGGTGGTCCGCCACGTAGCCCGCGCCGCCGAGCACCTGCACGGCGTCGGTGGTCACCCGCATCGCCATGTCGGTGGCGAAGAGCTTCGCCTTGGCCGCCTCGATCGAGTACGGCCGGCCGGCGTCGCGCAGCCGGGCCGCGGCGAGGGTCAGCGCACGGGCGGCCGAGATCTGGGTGGCCGCGTCGGCGAGGCTGAACCCCAGCCCCTGGAAGTCGATGATGGCCCGGCCGAACTGCTGCCGTTCCCGGGCGTAACCGACCGCATAGTCCAGGGCGGCCTGGGCCAGCCCGACCGCGCAGGCCGCGATGCCCAGCCGGCCGGAGTCCAGCGCGGACATCGCGATGGTGAAGCCCGCCCCCTCGCCGCCGATCAGCCGGTCGGCCGGGACGCGCGCCGCGTCGAAGGCGATCTGCGCCACCGGCGACGAGCGCAGGCCCATGGTCCGCTCCGCCGCCTGCGGGGTGATGCCCGCGGTGCCCGAGTCGGCGAGCAGGCAGGAGATGCCCTTCGGGCCGGCGCCGCCGGTGCGGCAGAAGACGTTGTAGAAGTCGGCGGTCCGGGCGTGGGTGATCCACGCCTTGGTGCCGGAGACGACGTACGCGTCGCCGTCCCGGACCGCCCGGGTGCTCAGCGCCGCCGCGTCGGAGCCGCCCTGCGGCTCGGAGAGGCAGTACGCGCCGAGCAGTTCGCCGCCGAGCATGTCGGGCAGCAGTTTGCGCTGCTCGTCGTTGCCGAACGTGGCAACCGGGTAGCAGGACAGCGTGTGCACGCTGACCGCCTCGGCGACCGCGAGCCAGCGGCTGGCCAGGATCTCCAGCACCTGCAGGTACACCTCGTACGGCTGGGCCGCCCCGCCGTGCTCCTCCGGGTACGGGAGGCCGAGCAGGCCGGCCCGGCCGAGGGTACGCAGCACCTCGCGGGGGAACTCGGCGCGCTCCTCGAAGCCGGCGGCCTTCGGCGCGAGCTCGCGGTCGGCGAGCTCGGTGGCGAGGTCCAGCAGGTCGTGGGCCTCGTCGGTGGGGAGGATCCGGTCGACAGTCATAGCGCGATGAGCTCCGTGGGGGTGGTGTTGAGCCGTTGCACGCCGCCTGTCGTGCAGACGACGATGTCCTCGATGCGGGCGCCGTGGCGGCCCGCCAGGTAGATGCCCGGTTCGATGGAGAACGCCATCCCCGGTTCCAGTGCGCGCGGGTTGCCGGCCACCACGTACGGCTCCTCGTGGCCGTCCAGGCCGATGCCGTGCCCGGTGCGGTGCAGGAACGCGGCGCCGAAGCCGGCGTCGGCGATGGGCTTCCGGGCGGCCGCGTCGACGGCCTCGGCGGTGACTCCGGGCCGGACCGCCGCGACGGCCGCCGCCTGGGCGTCGTGCAGCACCGCGTAGTAGTCGAGGAACTCGGCCGGCGCCGGAGCAGCGGCGACGTACGTGCGGGTGCAGTCCGAGCGGTAGCCCGACGCCATGGTGCCGCCGATGTCCACCACGACCGGTTCGCCGGCGCCGATCGGCCGGTCCGAGGTGCCGTGGTGCGGGCTGGCGCCGTTCGGGCCGGCGGCCACGATGACGAAGTCGACGCTCACGTGCCCGGCGGCCCGGATCGCCGCCGCGATGTCGGTGGCCACCTCGGCCTCGGTGCGCCCGGGGCGTAGCCAC
The DNA here is from genome assembly GCF_036906815.1 of Micromonospora sp. CPCC 205539. Lineage (NCBI taxonomy): Bacteria > Bacillati > Actinomycetota > Actinomycetes > Micromonosporales > Micromonosporaceae > Micromonospora > Micromonospora sp. CPCC 205539. The sequence continues at coordinate 22,236 of NZ_JBAKHW010000005.1, forward strand.
TCCCCCATCCGTCGGTGCACCTCGTCGATCGCCGCGCCGGCCTCGGCGAGCGCCGTGACCTCCGCCGGTGACTTGCGGATCCGCAGCTCGCGCAGCACCTCGCCGGCGAGCCGCTGTGCGGCGGCGGGCAGCGCGGCGCGCAGCGCGAGGACCTGCTCGGCCCACATCCGGTCGGCCAACCCGACCGCCGCGACCGGGCCGTCGAGGGCGGCCACGACCAGGGGGTACGGGTCGGTGCCGTCGGGATGGTCGACGATGCGTACACCGGTCGCCGGTGCCGGGGACGCCTCGGCGGCGGGGCGCTCCAACCTCGGCACGATGAGCGTCGGCTCGCCCTCGACGGGCAGCACCAGGCAGGTCAGCCGCTCGCCCGCGTGCGCGTCGTAGCCGGTCAGGTAGCGCAGATCCGAGCCGGGGGTGAGCAGTAGGGCGTCCAGGCCGGCGGCCGCGGTGGCGTGCCGCGCGGCGGCCAGCCGGTCCGGCGGATACAGCTCGTCGCTTCCCATTCCGTCAGCTTAACGGTCGTTTGGGGATGGTCGGGTCGCCGGGTCGTCTTCCCGCGTGGGCTGCGGGAAATCCATCAGCATTGATTGACGCAGATAGTTAACACTCTTTAAGATTTGGCTGCCTCGAGGCCCCACCCGTTCCTGCGTCCCGCACCGCCCGCCCGCGACAACCCTGCGCGAGCGGGCACCGTCCCCCGCCCACGGGAAGGCCCCCCGATGTCCTCACCACTGCGCCGCGCCCTCGCCGCCGGCACGCTCGCGCTGGCCACGGCCACCGCCACCCTCGCCATCGTCCCCACCGCCGCGCAGGCCGTGGTGCTGCCCAACAACTTCAAGAGCGTCGGCTACATGCCCTCCTGGGCCGGCAACATCAACACGATCCAGTACAACAAGCTCACCCACATCAACTACGCCTTCATCCTGCCCAACAGCGACGGCAGCCTGCAGGGCGTGGACGGTGGCCGGCTCTCCTCGCTGGTCTCCCAGGGGCACGCCAACAACGTCAAGGTGTCGATCGCCGTCGGCGGCTGGAACGACGGCAACGACTCGGCGTTCGAGGCTCTGGCCGCCAACGCCGGCAGCCGCACCAACTTCGTCAACAACCTGGTGAACTTCGTCAACCAGTACAACCTGGACGGCGTCGACATGGACTGGGAGTACCCGGACCCGGGCGCCTCGGCCAACAACTACACCGCGCTCATGACGCAGCTCGGCAGCGCCATGCACAGCCGCGGCAAGCTGCTCACCGCCGCCGTGGTCTCCGAGGGCGGCAGCGTGCAGGGCGTGCAGACGGCCGTGTTCGCCCAGGTCGACTGGCTCAACATCATGGCGTACGACGGTGGCAGCCCGCACTCCAACTACGACTGGTCGATCAACAGCGTCAACCTGTGGAAGGCCCGTGGCCTGCCCGCCAGCAAGGCGGTGCTCGGCATCCCGTTCTACAGCCGCCCCGTCTACTACAACTACTCGTACCTGGTCGGCCTGGACCCGGCGAACGCCAACCGGGACTGCGCCACCGTCAACGGGTCCCAGCAGTGCTGGAACGGCATCCCGACGGTCAAGCGCAAGACCCAGTGGGCGCTGGCCAACGCCGGCGGCGTGATGAACTGGGAGCTGTCCCAGGACACGTCCGGCTCGACCTCACTGCTCAGCGCCATGTACGACACCATCATGGGCGGCACCACCCCGCCGCCCACCGGCCGTACCGGCCCGATCACCGGCATCGCCGGCAAGTGCGTCGACGTGGCCTCGGCGAGCACCGCCAACGGCACCGCCATCCAGCTCTGGAGCTGCAACGGCACCAACGCGCAGACCTGGACCGTGTCCAGCGACAGCACGCTGCGCGCCCTCGGCAAGTGCGCCGACATCACCAGCGGCTCCACCGCCAACGGCGCCAAGGTCCAGCTGTGGGACTGCAACGGCAGCGGCGCCCAGGTCTGGCAGGCGCAGTCCAACGGCACGCTGCGCAACCCGCAGTCGAACAAGTGCCTGGACGCCAGCGACAACAGCTCGGCCGACGGCACCCGGTTGCAGATCTGGGACTGCTTCGCCGGCGCGAACCAGCGCTGGACCCTCCCGGCCTGACCGCGTCGAGGGGCCCCGGTACCGGGGCCCCTCGTTCGCGCGGCGGTTCAAGCCGGGCGGTGCTCACGGACCAGGTCGAGCATTTCGTCGACCGAGCCGGCCGGGTCGTCGACCGGGAACTGCACCGCCCGCACCACCGCCTGCGGGTCGACCAGCAGGGTCAGCCGCTTGAACCGCGCCACACCGCCCGCGCGGAACGTGGGCAGCAGCAACCCCGCCGCGAGCCGGCCGTCCTGGTCGGACAACAACGGAAACGGCAGCTCGGCGTACGCCGCGAAGGCGGCGAGCTGGTCCGGCCGTTGCGTGCTGATGCCGTACACCCGCGAACCGGCGGCCCGGAAGTCTCCGTGCCGGCCGGCGTAGGTGGTCGACTCCAGGGTGCAGCCACGAGCGCCGGGAATCTCCGCCCAGCCCAGCGGGAGGTCACCCAACCCCGGCGGGTACGCCCCGGGAAAGAAGTAGAGGACGCTCCACGAGTCGGCGGCGTACGGCGCGACCAGACGGCCGTCCGGCGCCGGCAGCGTCACCTCGGGCAGGTGCCGCCCGACCAGGTCGTGCACCCGCCGCGCCTCCGCCGAGGCGGCGTCCGCGGTCGCGGTCAGCTCTCCGTCACCCATGAGATACCGGGTCCCCCAATCCTGTAGGGCGATCAGCACCGGCAGCAGGCCGTCGCCCCTGCTGGTGAGCACGTAGTCGTACCGAGGTGGGCGCGGGGAGTACTGCCGGCGCTCCAACACAGCGTGCTCGACGAGCGCGGCGAGGCGTTCGGTCAGCGCCCGCCGGCTGACGCCCAGCTCGCGCTGGAGCGCGTCGAAGCGGGTCGTCCCACCGGCGACGTCGCGCACGATGAGGAACGTCCACCAGTCGCCCAGTACGCCGAGCGCCTGCGCGATGCCGCAGTCCGCGTCGGCGAGATCAGCACGCCGCACCCGCCACCTCCTCGTCGTCGCGCCGCCGACTGTAGTCCGTTCCAGATCGGAACTGACACGCCGGGTCGAACGAGGGGACGAGATGATCACGTGGCTGGAAAGGAGTGGACGAGGTACCGCGCGAGCTTGTAGCTTGCGGTTGACCGTGACACCACCCGAGGAGGTGAGACCCATGACCGCTGTATCGATGTGGGTGCTCCCCCTTCCCGTCACGGGCGGGCGATCGACGTAGGTGTCGCCGGGAGCGCCTCGCCACCACGGCACTCCCGAAGGGCAACACCTATGCGCTCTCTACCGTTCACCCCCGAGCCGTCCTCGGCTTCCGGCGCCGATCCCGCGCCCCCCATCTTCGACGTGATCATCGCCGGGTGCGGGCCGACCGGTGCGATGCTGGCCGCCGAACTGCGGCTGCACGATGTGCGGGTACTCGTCCTGGAGAAGGAGACCGAGCCGACGTCGTTCGTCCGCATCGTCGGTCTGCACATTCGCAGTCTCGAGCTGCTGGCGATGCGCGGCCTGCTGGATCGCATCCTCCCGCACGGGCGGCAGCGTCCGGCCGCCGGTTTCTTCGCCGCCATCCCCAAGCCCGCGCCCACGGGCCTGGACTCCGCGTACGCCTATCTGCTGGGCATCCCGCAGCCGGTCATCGAACGTCTGCTCGCGGACCACGCGATCGGCCTGGGTGCGCAGGTGCGGCGCGGTTGCGCGGTGGCCGGTGTCGAGCAGGACGACGAGGGTGTGACCGTCGAGCTGGCCGACGGGGAACAGCTGCGTTCGCGCTACCTCGTCGGCTGCGACGGCGGGCGCAGCACGGTCCGTAAACTGCTCGGTGTCGGCTTTCCCGGCGAGCCCGCGCGGACCGAGACCCTGATGGGCGAGATGGCAGTGGGCGTGCCGCAGGAGGAGGTCGCCGCCAGGGTGGCCGGGCTCCGCGAGACCCACCACCGATTCTGGCTCCGGCCCGCAGGCGTCGGGGTCTACAGCGTCGTGGTGCCCGCAAGAGGTGTCAGCGACCGCGCGACACCGCCCACCCTCGAGGACTTCCGACAGCAGTTGCGCGCCGTCGCCGGGACCGATTTCGGCGTGCACTCCCCGCGCTGGATGTCCCGTTTCGGGGACGCCACCCGACTGGTCGACCGTTATCGGGTCGGGCGGGTGCTGCTCGCCGGCGACGCGGCACACATCCACCCGCCCATCGGCGGGCAGGGCCTCAACCTGGGTGTTCAGGACGCGTTCAACCTCGGCTGGAAACTGGCCGCCCAGATCCGCGGCTGGGCCCCCGAGACACTGCTGGACACGTACCAGGCCGAACGTCGTCCGGTCGCCGAGGACGTGCTGGACAACACCCGCGCCCAGATGGAGCTGTCGTCCAGCGAACCGGGCGCACAGGCCGTGCGCAGGCTGCTCACCGAACTGATGGACTTCGACGAGGTGAACCGCCACCTGATCGAGAAGATCACCGCGATCGGCATCCGCTACGACTTCGGCGCGGGCCCCGACCTGCTCGGCCGCCGCCTGCCCGACATCGACGTGAAGCAGGGCCACCTCTACGGTCTGCTGCATCGTGGCCGCGGCCTGCTGCTGGACCGCACCGAACGCCTGACCGTCGGCGGCTGGTCAGACCTGGTCGATCACCTCGCGGATCCCACCGCGGCGCTGGACGTACCGTGCGTTTTGCTGCGCCCCGACGGTCACGTCGCCTGGATCGGCGACGACCAGCAGGACCTGGACGACCACCTGTCCCGCTGGTTCGGCAAGCCCGCCAACTGACGTCGCCCGCACAGCGTCGTCATGCGCCTGCGCTGGCATGGCCGCACGGCCATGCCAGCGTCGGGCGCCGGTGACCGTGCCGGCCGGGCCTCTCCCGGATCGTCGGTGGCCTGTGCCAGGCTGTCGGGCGTGGCACACCGATCCCCGATCCTGCTGATCGACGCACCCAGCCTCTACTTCCGGGCCTACTTCGGCATTCCGGAGTCTGCCGCGCGAGCCGAGGACGGCTCGCCGGTCAACGCGGTGCGCGGCTTCCTCGACATGCTCGCCACCCTGATCCGAGGGCGCAATCCGGACCGGATGGTCTGCGCAATGGACTACGACTGGCGCCCGGCGTGGCGGGTCGACCTGCTGCCGTCGTACAAGGCGCACCGGGTGGCCCCCGAGGGCGGCGAGGTCGTGCCGGACACGCTCTCCCCGCAGGTGCCGCTGATCCTGGAGGTGCTGGCCGCGATCGGCATCCCCGTCGTCGGCGCGACCGGCTACGAGGCCGACGACGTGCTCGGCACGCTGTCGGTGACCCAGCCCGGCCCGGTCGAGGTGGTCTCCGGCGACCGGGACCTGTTCCAGCTCATCGACGACGAGCGCGCGGTGCGGCTGCTCTACATCGGGCGGGGCGTGGCCAAGCTCGACGACTGCGACGACGCGGCGGTCCGGGCGCGCTACGGCGTGCCGGCCGACCGGTACGCCGACTTCGCCGCGCTGCGCGGTGACCCCAGCGACGGGCTGCCCGGTGTCCCGGGCGTCGGCGAGAAGACCGCCGCCCGGCTCATCGAGCGGTACGGCACGATCGCCGGCATCCTGGCCGCCCTGGACGACTCGGACTCGTCCTTCGCGCCGGGCCTGCGGGCGAAACTGGCCGCCTCCCGCGACTACCTGGCCGTCGCGCCGACGGTGGTGCGCGTCGCGCTGGACGTGCCCCTACCGGAGCTGCCCACGGCGCTACCGAGCGCACCCGCCGACCCGGACCGGCTGCTCGAGCTGGCCGAGACGTGGAACCTGGCCGGCTCCGCCCGCCGCCTGGTGGACGCCCTCGCCGCCCGCGCCGACGCCTGACCGCTGGCCCCGCGGCGGGGCTATTTAATCTTGCGCGTCGACCGGGCCACGATGCCCTCGTACTCCGGGTGCTTGACCAGCCATTCGGCGAGAAACGGGCAGATGGGCACGACGGTCCGCCGCTTGGCCCGCGCATCGTCCATCACGGCGCGGGCCAGCGTCGACCCGACACCCTTGCCCTCGAACGCCGGATCGACCTCGGTGTGGGTGTAGGCGATGATGGGGCCGGTCAGCTGGTAGGTGACGAGCCCGGCCACCACACCCGCCTCGTCGCGCGCCTCGAATCGCTCTCGTTCCGGCGCGTCTGTCACGGTGAACTGCACAGGGCCATCCAACCACCCGACCTCGCGGCGGTGACTCCGAGACCGGCTCCCGCGCATTGTCGCCGCCGTACGGGGAAAGGCTGGGCGGTCGGCCGGAACGGGAGGAGACGCGCCAGATGACGAACCCTGCGCCGGACGGCGGCTTCGCCGTCGTCGAGATGTTCACCTCTCAGGGCTGCTCGAGCTGCCCTCCCGCCGAGGAGGTGCTGACCGAGATCGACCACGACGGCCGGGAGCGGGGGCAGCCCGTCTTCGCCCTCGGGTTCCACGTCGACTACTGGGACGACCTGGGCTGGCCCGACCGATTCGCGGCCCCGGCGTACACGGCGCGGCAGGAGGCGTACGCCCGCGCCTTCGGCACCGGCCGTCTGTATACCCCACAGATGGTCGTCAACGGCACCGTCGAGTTCGTCGGTTCCGACCGTCGACGGGCGGCGGGCGCGATCGCGTCCGCCCTGGCGTCGAGCGCCACCACGCCGGTCGCACTGTCCGAGCCGGAGATCGACGACAGTGGTGGTGGGCAGCGGGTGCTGCTGGACTACCGGATCGAGCGACCGGCAGCTGGCGCGGTGCTGAACGTGGCGATCGTGGAACGCGGCCTGGACAGCGAGATCGCCCGCGGGGAGAACGCCGGACGGACGCTCCGGCAGGACAACGTCGTACGCGCCTTCACGTCGGTGGGCCTGGACGCCGAGCGCGGACGGGTGGAGTTGGGGGCGCCGCCTGACCTCGATCCTCGCAACGCCGCGGTCCTCGGCTACGTGCAGCAGGACGGCAACCGGGCCATCGTCGGCGCCGCGGCCGTCGACCTCTCCACCGCGTGATCTCGGCCCCGCGGCGGGACCCACCGGCCAGTAGGATCACGGGCACCTCGGCGAAGACAGTCGCCTCCCTGCGCCCGGAGTCCGCGTGGCCGATCGTCCGTCCCGATTCCTGCGCCGAACCATGGCCGTCGGTTGCCTGATCGCCGCCGCCGGACTGCCGGCCGCACCGCCGGTCGCCGGATCCACGGACACTTCCGGACCCACGATCCTGCGGGTGCTGCAGATGAACCTCTGCAACAGCGGCCGCGCCGGCTGCTACACCGGCCGAGCGGTGACCAGAGCCGCCGAGGTGATCCACGCCGAGGCACCCGACCTGGTCACCCTCAACGAGATCTGTCAGGACGATGTGCCCGCCCTGGAGCGCGTGTTCGCCTCCGTCCACGCCGGTCGGAGCGTCGTGGCCGCGTTCCAGGCCGCCGGCGACCGCACCAGCGGCGCCGACACCCGGTGCCGCAACGGCCAGCCGTACGGCGTCGGGCTGCTGACCCACGTGGGGTCACCCGACACCGCGCACGTCGTACACCGGGGAATCCACCCGACGCAGGACGTCGCGGACCCCGAGGAACGCCCCTGGCTCTGCGTCCGCGTCGACGGCGCCCTGCTCGCGTGCACCACGCACCTGGCGGCCACCGGCTACCGCGTCGCGCTGACGCAGTGCGCCCACCTGCTCGACACGATCCTGCCGACGATCCGCAGGAGCACCGGGTACGTGCCCATGGTGGTGAGTGGTGACCTCAACCTCCGGGACGGCGGCGACCCCGACGTGCGATCCTGCACGCCGTCGGGCTATCAGCGGATCGACGACGGGGCGCTGCAACACATTCTGGCGACCGCCGACATCACGCTCTGTTGCCGCAGGTCGGTGGCGATGCGCGGGGCGACCGACCACCCCGGGCTGCTGGCCACCCTCACCATCGACGGCAGCCGGCCAGCGGGCGAACCGGGCTTCGCGCACGGCTGAGCGCGGAAGGGCGGGGCACCGGGGGCGCCGGCCGGACCGTCCCGCCCCCGGACCACCGCAGGGGTCAGCGGGGCGGGTTCTCCCGCCGGGACGGGAACGGGGTGCCGGGCTGGCCGAGGGTCGAGCGGGCCCGCCGCCCGGCCGGGTCCGCGGTGGCCGGCTGGGCGAGGGTGGTGCGGCCACGCAGTCCGACCGGGTCCGGGGCGGGAGTGGGCGCCGTCGCGGCCGGCTCGGGGATGCGCCGCGCGTCCAGGTACGCCGCGGCTGCCCGGTCGTCGTCCGTCGGCGCGGCGATCAGGGCGTAGACGAGCCCGACCACCCCGAAGATCACCGCCAACACGATCGGCACGAGCAGGGTGCTCACCCCGGCGCCGCTCACCTCACGCTGACCCTCGTGCGCGTGCACCGAGAGGGCGCTCATCCCGGTGAAGTGCATGCCGTTCACGGCCACACCCATGACCAGCGCCGAGGCGGCGATCGCCAGCGCACCGCGAACGGTCATCGCGAGCCACAGCGCCACGGTGGCCGCCACGACCGCGATGATCACCGAGAGCGCGACCCGGAGCGCGTCGTAGCCGAGGCTGCCGTTCAGGCGCATCGCGGCCATGCCGGTGTAGTGCATGGCGGCCACACCGGCACCGGTGAAGACGCCGCCGGCGATCAGCCGGACCGGGTTCAGCCGGCCGGTGCCCACGATGGCCAGACCGATGCCGACCGCCACCACGGCGATGACCGTGCTGGCCGCGGTGAGGGGCACGTCGTACCGGATCCGGGTGCCGCTGACGGCGAAGCCGAGCATGGCCATGAAGTGCATCGCCCAGATGGCGGTGCCGCCGAGCGCCCAGGCGGCCAACAGCCCCCACAGGGCGCGCTGACCGGCGGTCTTGGCCGTACGGATGCGTCCGGCGCAGATCAGCCCGAGGACCGAGCCGAGCACGGACAGGGCGTAGCTCAACGCGGGCGTGATCCACCCGTATTCGAAATGATTGATCTCCGCCACGACGGCCTTCTCTCCCGTTACGTTACCGGCGCGTTAACCACGCCCCGGCAATGATCAGGGGTACGGCGTACAGGCGCAACAGCGCCCCCCGGCCTTTCCGAGGGTGCCGCCGCCGTGACCGTCCGATGCGTCGGTTCGCCGACGACGACGGCCGAAAATGGTGATCAGGCGGTGGTGTGGTACGCCAGCACACCCCGGTTGACGGCGGCGATCGCCTGCCGGGCGGTGGAGCGCAGCTCCGGACCCGTACCGCCGGAATCCGCCAGTTGGCCGAGCAGGTCGACCACCTGCCGCGCCCACCGGACGAAGTCACCGGCCGGCATCTCGCCGTCGATCTCGTGGCCGCTGCCGAGCACCTTGGCCAGCGACTCGCCCCGGGCCCAGCGGTAGACCGGCCAGGCGAAGCCGAAGTCCGGTTCCCGGGTCGCGGTCAGCCCGCGCGCCGCCTCGTCGGCCTCGATCTCACCCCACAGCTTCAGCGTTTCGTCCACCGCGTCGGCCACCGGCCCACGCGGCAACGACGCCCGCTCGTCGACGTCGCGGCGCGCCTCGAAGACCACCACGGACACCGCGGCGGCCAACTCGGCCGGGGACAACCCGTCCCACACACCCCGCCGCAGGCACTCGGCGACCAGCAGGTCCGCTTCGGTCCAGATCCGGCCGAGCATCCGACCGGCGTCGGTGACCGTGCCGTCGCCAGCGAGGTAGCCGCGGTCGGTCAGCAGCGCGACGATCCGGTCGAAGGTCCGCGCGAGAGATCCGGTCCGCCCGGAGACCCGCTCGCGCAGCTCCTCGGTGTCACGCTCCAGCCGCCGGCGCCGCTCCGCCCACCGGGCGTGCTCCTCCCGCTCCGGGCAGGCGTGGCAGGGGTGGCGGCGCAACTCGGAGCGGAGCTGGGTGAGCCGGCCGTCGTCGCCGGTCGTCTGCCGGGAGCGGCCACCGCGCCGGCCACCGTGCCGGTCGAGCCCGGTGCCGCTGACCTCGGCCGCGAGGTCACGCCGGGCGGCGGGTGAGCGGTGGTTGAAGTGCTTGGGCACCCGGATGCGGGCCAGCACCTCCGCCGGGGTGGTGAAGTCACCGGGGCTGACCCGCCCGGCCCAGCGGTCCTGGGTGAGCACCAACGGCCGGGGCTCACCGAAACCGCCGGTCGCCGGGTCCAGCACGACGGCCAGGCCGGCGCGCCGACCCGCCGGCACCCGGATCACGTCGCCGACTCGCAGCCGCTCCAGCGAGGCCACCGCGGCGGCCTTGCGCTGGGTCTGCCCCTGCCGGGCGATGGCCTTCTCGCGGTCGGCGATCGCCACGCGCAGCGCGAAGTACTCGTCGAAGTCGCCGTGGTGGCAGGCGGCTTCCGCGCCGTACGCGTCGATGGTCTCGGTGTTGCGCTGCACCTGCCGGGCCAGGCCGACCACCGACCGGTCCGCCTGGAACTGGGCGAACGAGGACTCCAGCAGGGCCCGGGCTGGCTCCGCGCCGACCGTGCCGACCAGGTTCACCGCCATGTTGTACGAGGGCCGGAAGCTGGAGCGCAGCGGGTAGGTGCGGGTGGAGGCGAGGCCGGCCACGTGCCGCGGGTCGGTCTCCGGGGACCACACCACCACGGCGTGCCCCTCCACGTCGATGCCGCGCCGACCGGCCCGACCGGTGAGCTGCGTGTACTCCCCCGGGGTCAGGTCGACGTGCGCCTCGCCGTTGTACTTGACCAGCCGTTCGAGGACCACGCAGCGGGCCGGCATGTTGATGCCCAGCGCGAGGGTCTCGGTGGCGAACACCGCCTTGACCAGGCCGCGGACGAACAGCTCCTCGACGATCTCCTTGAAGACCGGCAGCATGCCGGCGTGGTGGGCGGCGAGGCCGCGCTCGAGGCCGTCGAGCCACTCCCAGTAGCCCAGCACCGACAGGTCCTCGCCGGGGATGGCGGTGACCCGGGACTCGACCACCCGGCGGATCTCGGCCCGCTCCTCGGGCGAGGTGAGTCGCAGCCCGGCGGCGAGGCACTGCTGCACGGCGGCGGCGCAGCCGGCTCGGCTGAAGATGAACAGGATCGCCGGCAGCAGGCCCTCCCGGTCCAACCGGTCGACGATGTCCGGGCGCATCGGGCCACGCCAGCGGGGGCCGCGTCGGCCGCCGCCGGGACCGCTGCTGCGGCCCTCGCCCAGCTCCAGCCGGCGCATGCTCTCCCGGGTGTAGCGCAGCAGCTCCGGGTGCACGTCGTGCTTGCGGGCCGCGTCGGCGTCGTGGAACAGGTCGAACATCCGCTTGCCGACCAGCATGTGCTGCCACAGCGGGACGGGCCGGTGCTCGCTGACCACCACCGCGGTCTCGCCGCGCACGGTGACCAGCCAGTCGGCGAACTCCTCGGCGTTGGAGACGGTCGCCGACAGCGAGACCAGCGTGACCGAGGCGGGCAGGTGGATGATCACTTCTTCCCACACCCCGCCGCGGAACCGGTCGGCGAGGTAGTGCACCTCGTCCATCACCACGTAGGCCAGCCCCTCCAGGGTGCTGGAACCCGCGTAGAGCATGTTGCGCAGCACCTCGGTGGTCATCACGATCACCGGGGCGTCGCCGTTGATGGCGTTGTCGCCGGTGAGCAGGCCGACCTGCTCGGCGCCGTACCGGTCGACCAGGTCGTGGTACTTCTGGTTGGACAGCGCCTTGATCGGCGTGGTGTAGAAGCACTTGCGCCGGGCCGGTGGCGGCGCTGCGTCGTCGGCCGCCGGCGGCTGGTCGGGCCGTCCGCGCAGCGCCAGGTGTACGGCGAACTCGCCGACCACGGTCTTGCCGGCGCCGGTGGGAGCGCAGACCAGCACACCGCTGCCCCGCTCCAGGGACTGACACGCCTCACGCTGGAAGTCGTCGAGGTCGAACCCCAGGTCAAGGGCGAACTCGTCCAGCGCCGGGAACTCGGAGGCCTGCGCGGCCCGGCGGCGCGCCGCTGCGTACCGCTCGGCGGGACTCGACATGGCACCAAGATTAGTGCGTGCCAGGACACGGCACCCCACAAGGCCGTCCGGCGGGGCCGTCGGCGGCGGTCGGTAGGGTGCACGGCGTGCCGGACCATGCCGAACCGCCCCAGACTCCTCCGCCGGGCAGCGCCGAGGACGCCACCGCCCCCCGCGCGTCCCGCCGGCCCGTCAAGGCGGTGCTCTTCGACTTCCACGGCACCCTGGCACAGGTGGAGGAGCCCCGCCAGTGGGTGCTGGAGGCCGCGGCGGCATGTGGGGTCACCCTGGATCGGGTCCGAGCCACCTCGCTGGCCGACCGGCTGTTGACCGCCGGCCGCGCCGGTGGGCCGCTGCCGGCCCGGGTGCCGCCCCGACTGGCCGAGCTGTGGGCCGACCGGGACCTCTACCCGTACGCCCATCGGGGTGCCTACACCGGGCTGGCGGAGACCGTCGACGCTGGCATCGAGGGGTTCGCCGACGCGCTCTACGAGCGGCTGCTGGTCGCCGAGGGCTGGGTGCCGTACCCGGACGCCGCCCCGACCCTGAGCGCGCTGCGCGACGCCGGAGTGCGGGTGGGTGTGGTCAGCAACATCGGCTTCGACCTGCGGCCGCACTTCGACGCCTGGGGGCTGACCGGGCTGGTCGACGCGTTCGCGCTCTCGTACGAGGTGGGTCGCTGCAAGCCCGACCCGGCGATCTTCTGGCGGGCCTGCGGGATGCTCGGCGTCGAGGCGGAGCAGACCCTCATGGTCGGCGACACGCCGGCGGACGCGGGCGCGGTGGCGGCCGGGTGCGCGGTGCTGGTGCTGCCGGCCGCCGACCCCGGCCGGGAAAATGGGCTGGGCGCCGTGCTGGACCTGGCCCTGTCGGACGAGGGTTGACCAGCCGTAAGCGCAAGAAGCTGCACCAGCGGTTCATGGTGGCCGTGAGCTTCGGCTCCCCGAAGCAGGTGGCGGCGCTGTTGCGGTCGGGAGCGGACCCGAACCAGCCCGACCGGTCCGGCACGACGCCGCTCTACCTGGCCAGCGTGCAAGGCGCGGCCGGCACCGTCCGGGTGTTGCTGGCCAGTGGGGCGCGACCCAACGCGGAGAGTGGCGCTGGAGATGAGGGTCTCCCGCTCTGCGGTGCCGCTGTCTGGGGGCATGACGACTGTGTGCGTGAGCTGCTGGCGGCTGGTGCCGATCCAGACCTCCGGGAGGACGACGGCCAAGGGCGCACCGCGTCGGAGTGGGCAGCGCGTGGTGGTCACCGCTCCACTCTTGCCCTCCTGCAGGCCATGGAGCAGTGACGCAAGAGCAGCCCTCCGAACCCGCGATCTTGCACTTCCTGCCCCGACAAGTCGGGCATCTCACCCAAATCAGCGTCCGCAAGTGCACGATCGCGGAGAGCGGCGCCGCGGTCTGGGGGCATGACGAGACCGCGCGGGAGCTTCCGACGGCCTGGGCGCGGTCAGACGGCGGCGAGGAAGGCCAGCACCCGCGGCCAGGCCGCCGCGGCGGCTTCCGCGTCGTGCTCGGGCAGGTCCGGGTCGGTGAACAGATGTCCCGTGTCCGGATAGCGGTACACCGTCAGGTCGGCGCCCGCGTCGGCCATCGCCCGCTGCCACTCGTCGACCTCGTCCGGCGCGTCATACGGGTCCGGGTCGGCGAGGTGCAACTGCACCGGGAGCCCGGCCCGGGCCGCCGCCGGCGCGCCGCCGGTGCCGTGCAGCAGGAGCAGACCGGCGGTGTCGGGGCGCTCGGCCAGCAGCGCCCCGGCCACGCCAGCGCCCATCGAGAACCCGCCGAGCACGGTCTCCGGCGGCAACTCCCGCAGCGCGGCCCGGGCCCGATCGAGCACCACCTCGTGACCGATCTTGTCCAGCAGCGCGAAGCCCTCCTCGACGCTGTCGGCGGCGGGCACGCCGTACAGGTCGGGGGTGACGACCCGGTGCCCGGCGGCGCGCAACTGGTCGGCGGCGGCCCGGACGGCGGGCCGCAGCCCGTACACGGAGTGGAACAGCACGACGTGGCGCATCCGGTCATCCTGCCCCAGCCCGACGGCCACGCGGGCCGGCCACGCGGAGCGGGGGTCAGACCAGCGCCGCCAGCCGGGCCACCAGCTCCGTCGGTGCCGGCATGTCGGCGATCTCCCGACTGACCTGCCCGGCTGCGGTGCGCAGGGCGTCGTCGGTCAGCAGCCGGGTCAGCGCCTGCGGAGTGATGTCGCGCGGACGCAGCGCCAGGCCCGCGCCCCGGCGGGCCACCAGCTCGGCGTTGTGCCGCCGGTCACCCGGGCCGACGGTGGCCAGTTGCGGCAGGCCGGCGGCGAGGGCGCCGAACACGCTGCCCGCCCCGCCGTGATGGACCAGCGCAGCGCTCGCCGGCAACGCCTCGTCGAGCGGGATCCAGTCCACCACCCGGACGTTGTCGGGCAGAGCACGAGCCGCCGTACGCCGGTCCGGCCGGACCAGCACGAACTCGGCGTCCACCTGGGGGGCGGCCGCCACCACGGCGGGCATCGGCCCCTCGTCACCGGGACCGGTGAGGGTGCTGCGGGTGACCAGAATCCTCGGACGGTCGGCCGGCTCGCGCAGCCAGGCCGGCAACTCACCGCCGCCGACGTAGGAGGTGTAGCGCATCGGCCAGCCGTCCTGAGTGGTCACGCTGGGCGGGGCCACGGCGATAGCCGCGGCGGGCGGCGGCAGCTCGGTCAGGCCGTGCCGGCGCAGCGCGGGGCCGAGCCGGGCAGTGGTGGCGCGCACCAGGTCTCGACCGTCGAAGAGGGAATTTTCCTGCCGGACCGCCGGCACGCCCAGCCGGGCAGCGGCCACCGCGCCGGCCACCGCGAACGGCTCGTGCAGCACCAGATCCGGTCGCCACTCGGTGGCCAGCGCGACGACCGGGTCGGTGAGCTGATCGTTGAGCGCGCCGAAGAGGAGGCCGGCCCCCCGGGTGCCGGCGGTGCCGGCCAGCTCGGCGCGGGCGATCAGCGGATGGCCGAGGGAGACCCGGAGTGCGATGCGGCCGAAGTTGAAGCCCGGCGCCACGTCCCGCATGGGCAGGCCGGCGTCGGCGGCGGCCAGGCCACCGTCGCCGGTCGCCACCAGCACGTCGTGGCCCGCGTCGCGCAGCGCCACGGCGAGCGGCACGAGCGGGAAGACGTGCCCGACGAGCGGCGCCGAGACCACCAGGACACGCATGGCCCCGATCCTATGTCGACGGCGTCGACCTCGGTGCCCCTAGGATCGTGCCGCTATGGCCGGTCAGCCGGCCCGGCGCTGGTCGACGATCCGGCGCATCTTGCCCACCGACCGCTCCACCGAGTCCGGGGCGAGCACGTCGACCGCCACGCTCACGCCGATGGTGTTCTTCACCAGCTCCGCCAGGGCGGCGCCGGCCCGCTCGGCGGCGTCCCCGGCGACCCCGGTCCGCCGCTCCACCCGGACGGTCAGGGTGTCCAGTCGACCCTGCCGGTCGAGGACGCACTGGAAGTGCGGCGACAGCTGCGGGGTGCGCAGGATCAGTTCCTCGATCTGCGTCGGGAAGATGTTCACCCCACGCACGATCATCATGTCGTCCGCACGGCCGGTGATCTTCTCGATCCGGCGCATCGGACGCGCGGTGCCGGGCAGCAGCCGGGTCAGGTCCCGGGTGCGGTAGCGGACGACCGGCATCGCCTCCTTGGTCAGCGAGGTCAGCACCAGCTCGCCCTGCTCGCCGTCGGGCAGCACCGCGCCGGTCAGCGGGTCGATGATCTCCGGATAGAAGTGGTCCTCCCAGAGGTGCAGCCCGTCCTTGGTCTCGACGCACTCGGTGGCCACGCCCGGGCCCATCACCTCACTGAGCCCGTAGATGTCGACCGCGTGGATGTCCAGCCGGTGCTCGATCTCCCGACGCATGTCCTCGGTCCAGGGCTCCGCGCCGAAGATGCCCACCCGCAGCGAGGTGGCCCGTGGGTCGATGCCCTGCCGCTGCATCTCGTCCACGATGGCCAACATGTAGCTGGGCGTGACCATGATGACCTCGGGTTCGAAGTCGCGGATCAGCAGCACCTGGCGTTCGGTCATGCCACCGGAGACCGGGATGACCGTGCAGCCCAACTCCTCGGCCCCGTAGTGCGCGCCGAGCCCACCGGTGAACAACCCGTAGCCGTACGCCACGTGCACGCGATCGCCGGGCCGGCCGCCGGAGGCGCGGATCGACCGGGCCATCAGTCGCGCCCAGGTCCGCAGGTCGTCACGGGTGTAGCCGACCACGGTCGGCCGGCCGGTGGTGCCCGAGGAGGCGTGCAGTCGGGCGACCTGCTCGCGGGGCACGGCGAACATGCCGAACGGGTAGTTGTCCCGCAGCTCGGCCTTGCCGGTGAACGGGAAGCGGGCCAGGTCGGCGAGGTCCCGGCAGTCGTCGGGGTGCACCCCGGCCGCGTCGAACGCCCGGCGGTAGTGCGGCACGTTGTCGTACGCGTGCCGCAGCGACCAGCGCAACCGTTCGCCCTGTAGGGCGCGCAGCTCGTCGACACCGGCCCGCTCGATCGGTTCCAGGGTGTCGGGATGAGGGGTGCGATCCTGCATCGGGTGCCTCCTGTCCGCCGCCGGTCCCACACCAGGCCGATGCCGGGCCGACCCGGGTACCGTACGCCCGTCTCGGAGGCTGCTTCCCTGGGCCGCGGGCCCGCGCGGAGGCGCTCGGCGACGAGCGGTCAGCCCGAGCGGACGCTCGGCGACGAGCGGGTCAGCGGGTCGCCGGCAGCCGGTGCAGCGCGGCCACCAGCGGGGCCAGCTCCGGGGTGGCCTCGGCCTCGGCGAGGGCCCGGGTGAGCACCGCGTCATGGCTGGGTCGGGCACGGGCCAACAGCTCGGAGCCGGCCGGGGTCAGCTCGGTGTAGATGCCCCGCCGGTCGTCGGCGCAGAGGATCCGGGTGAGCAGGTTGCGCTGCTCCAGCCGAGTGACCAGGCGGGTGGTGGCGCTGCCGGAGAGCGCGGCGGCTCGGGCCAGCTGGCTCATCCGCATGTGCCAGCCGTCCTGCCGGGAGAGCGCGTCGAGCACCGTGTATTCCACGACGGAGAGGTCGTGGTCGGCCTGCAGCGCGCGTTCCAGGGCGGTCTCGATCAGCCCGTGCAGGGCGGCGAGCGTGCGCCAACCCTGCGCGCGAATCTCGACCGCGTCGTCGCCGATGCCCATGCCGGCCTCCTGGAATGTGACCCGAACAGCGCCAAGACTAGCACGCTTGCGCCGGTATAACGCTCGTGCAACTATCTGGTTGCCGACGCGTGTAGTTGCACACGCTGGCTATTCGATCCCTCCGCGTTAGGAAGACCATGTCCGTACGCCAACACTCCCTGCCGCCCGGCCTGATCGCCCTGGCCCTCGGCGCCTTCGGCATCGGGCTCACCGAATTCGTGATCATGGGCCTGCTGCCCGAGGTGGCCGCCGACTTCGCGGTCACCGAGCCGGTCGCCGGCTGGTTGATCTCCGGCTACGCGCTCAGCGTGGCCGTCGGCGGGGTGGCCCTCACCGCCGCCGTCACCCAGCTGCCGCGCAAGCCGGTGCTGCTCGGCCTGATGGTGCTCTTCATCATCGGCAACCTGCTCTCCGCGGTCGCCGGTGACTACGCCGTGATGCTGGCCGGCCGGATCGTCGCCGCGCTGTGCCACGGCGCGTTCTTCGGCATCGGCGCCGTGGTGGCCGCCGGGCTGGTCGCACCGGCCCGCCGGGCGGGCGCGATCGCCATGATGTTCGTCGGACTGACCATCGCGAACGTGCTCGGCGTACCCTTCGGCACCCTCCTCGGCCAGCACTTCGGGTGGCGGTCGACGTTCTGGGCGATCACCGGAATCGGGGTGGTCGCACTGGTCGGGCTGGCCGCGCTCGTCCCCGGCCGCGGCAGCGTCGACGCCCAACGACCGGCCGGCGGGCTGGTCGGCGAACTGCGCGCCTTCACCCATCCCCAGGTCTGGCTCTCCCTGGTGATCACGGTGCTGGGCTTCGGCGGCATGTTCGGCGCGTTCACCTACATCGCCTACACGCTCACCGAGGTCAGTGGCTTCGCCACCGGCACGGTGCCGTGGCTGCTGGTGCTCTTCGGGGTGGGACTGTTCGCCGGCAACCTGGTCGGCGGACGGGCGGCGGACGTGTCGCTGTCCCGCACCCTGGTCACCGTCCTGGCGGTGCTCACCGTGGTGCTCGTCGGGTTCGCCCTGACCGCGACGAGCCCGGTGCTGACCATCGTCTCGCTGGTGCTGATGGGCGCGTTCGGCTTCGCCACCGTGCCACCGCTACAGATGCGGATCATGCAGTACGCCCAGCAGGCGCCCACCCTCGCGTCCGGGGCGAACATCGCGGCGTTCAACCTCGGCAACGCCCTGGGCGCGTGGGTCGGCGGGGTGACCATCGCCGCCGGGCTCGGCTACACGGCCCCGATCTGGGCCGGCGCCGCCATCACCCTGGCCGGCCTTGTCGTGCTGCTCGGGGCACTGCGGCTGGCCCGCCGCAGCGCGCCGGCGACGGTCGACGACGACCTGGTGGGCACCGCGGCCTGAGCCGGATCGTGCCGCTCGTGCGGATGGCGCCGGGCCGGGCGGATGACCCGGCCCGACGCCACTCTGGATCATCGCCCTGCCATCTTCTCGCAATTGCAAAATATGTGCAACAAGGTCTGGACAGGCGACTCCACCTGTAACTAGCCTCCTTGGCATGACTCCTTACATCGTGGATTCGTCGGCCTGGCAGGAGAGCTGGGACCGCCAGCAGGAGGCGTACCTGCCGGACCGGGAGCACCGCTTCGCCGCGATGCTCGACGCGGTCGACGCGACCGTCGACGGCCGACCCCCTCGCGTGCTCGACCTGGCCGGCGGCACCGGCACCATCTCGCTGCGGGCGTTGGCGCGCTTCCCCACCGCCGAGGTGACCCTGGTGGACCTCGACCCGGCGCTGCTCGCCATCGCCAGGGCCTCGCTGGCCGACCGGGCCACCATCGTCACCGCCGACCTCAGCACCCCGAACTGGCGGTCCAGCCTGCCGCACCGCGACTACGACGCCGTCCTCACCGCCACCGCGCTGCACTGGCTGCCGGCCGACCGGCTCAGTCGCCTCTACGGCGAGATCAACGACGTGCTGCGGCCGGGCGGCATCTTCGTCAACGCCGACCACATGCCCGACGACACCCTGCCGGAGCTGACCAAGCGGCTGGCCGCCCGGGCGCACTCCCAACGCGCCGCCCGGTACGCCGCCGGCGCGGCCCTCTCCTGGTCGCAGTGGTGGGAGCGAGCCGGGGCGGACCCGGTGCTCGGCCCCCTGGTCGTGCAGCGTCAGGCCATCTACCCGACCGGTCACAGCCCGGAGTGGACCCCACCCGTCTCCTGGCACCTGACCGCGCTCGGCACGGCCGGCTTCACCGAGGTCGGCACGCTCTGGCGCGGGGGCGTGGACGCCGCTGTCACGGCGGTGCGCTGACGCCGCTGTCACGGCGGTGCGCTGACGCCCCTGTCACGGCGGTGCGCTGACGCCCCGGTGATCGCGGCCGCGCCGTCGGGCCGTAATCCCGCCCGATCATCGGGCACGAGCAGCCCGGTGGGCCGGGTCGGCGGTCGGCGCTGAGAGCCGCACCGGCGGCGATATGCTGGCGGCGGAACCGGGTGGTTCCCGGCGGTGGGGCCCGCCGTCCCGCCGGGAAAACCGCGAGCCGTTCGCCAACGGTCCCTGCCAGTGACACCTGTGCTGGTGGGAGGACCCGTGTCAGGACCAGTCGAGCCCCGCACCGACCCCGACGTCGACCTGCGCGTGCCCGGCGACCGCCGGGAGCTGACCACCCGTCCGGCCACGGTGCTCGCCGCGATCGCCGTCGGCGGGGTGCTCGGCGCGCTGGCCCGGGCCGGCCTGCAACAGGCTGTGCCGCACGGGCCGACCGGCTTCCCGTGGGCGACCTTCGGCATCAACCTGACCGGCTGCCTGCTGATCGGCGTGCTGATGGCCGTCCTCGGGCACCTCGGTGGTGGGCATCCGCTGGTCCGTCCCTTTCTCGGGGTCGGGGTGCTGGGCGGTTTCACCACCTTCTCCAGCTACGCGGTCGACGTCCAGCAGGCGGTGGTCGCGGGCGCCCCGGCCACCGCGCTGGCGTACCTGGCCGCGACCGTCCTCGGTGCGCTGATCGCGGTCGCGCTGGGTGACGCCGCCGCCCGGATGCTGAGCCGCACCCGCCGCGCCGACCACCAGGCCGCCCGATGACCGTGCTGCTCATCGCCCTGGGCGCGGCCGTCGGCGCGCCGCTGCGCTACCTCACCGACCGGGCCGTGCAGTCCCGGCACAGCTCGGCGTTCCCGTGGGGCACTTTGACCGTGAACGTGCTCGGGTCGTTGCTGCTCGGCGTGCTCGTCGGGCTGCCGGCCGGCCCGGCTGTCACCGCGCTGCTCGGCACCGGCTTCTGCGGGGCGTTGACCACCTACTCCACCTTCAGCTACGAGACACTGCGGCTGGCGCAGACCGGCAACCGGCTCCTCGCACTGGCCAACGTACTGGCCAGCCTGGCCGCCGGGCTCGCCGCGGCCACCGCCGGCTACGCCCTGACCCGAGCCCTGACCGGCTGACCGCCACGGTACGAGGGCGCGCGGCCGATGGCCGCGGCCGGAGCCGCCGCCGTCGGCCGCACAACATCCTGGTTGTAGTGGCCTCCCTCACCAATGAGGCCACTACAACCAGGATCGAGCGCGATCATGGGGCAGACGACGCGGCCGGGGTCGACGTCGGGGCCGCGGCGGACGGCGAGGCCAGGGCGACCACCGGGCCGAGGACGAAGACGGCGGGTGGGCCGATGCCCTCTCGGGCGGCGACGGCGCCGATCTCGTCCAGCCGGGCCGGCACCGACCGCTGATCGGGCTGCCCGGCGTCCTGCACGGCGAGCACCGGAGTCTCCGGGGCGCGGCCGTGCTCGACCAGGGCTGCGGCGATCTTGGCGATGGTGTCCACCGCCATCAGCAGCACGAGCGTGCCCCGGGCCCGACCCAGCGCCGCCCAGTCGACCAGCGAGTCGGGGTGCCCGGGCGGCAGGTGCCCGGAGACGACGGTGACGTCGTGCGCCACCCCTCGGTGGGTCACCGGCACCCCGGCCAGCGCCGGCGCGGCGATCGCGCTGCTCACTCCGGGGACCACGGTCACCGGTACGCCGGCGGCCCGGCATGCCTGCACCTCCTCGTGCCCCCGACCGAAGACGTACGGGTCGCCGCCCTTGAGCCGGACCACCCGCCGACCGGCGCGGGCGTGTGACACCAGGACCGCGTTGATGTCGTCCTGCGCCATCGACGGACCACGGGGCACCTTGGCGGCGTCGACCACCAGCACGTCGGGGCGCAGCCCGGCGAGCAGCCCCTGAGGGGCCAACCGGTCCACCACGACCACGTCCGCCGCGTCGAGCAGCGCCTTCGCCCGTACCGTGATGAGATCGTCGGGCCCGGGCCCGCCGCCGACCACCGCGACCGACCCGAGGTGGTCGTGGTCGTGGTCGTGGTGGTCGTGGTCGTGGTGGTGATGGTGGCCGCCGACCGGGTCGTCGGGGTGGTCGTGTGGGCGTTGCGGGCGGCCGACCTTGTCGGCGAAGCCGGGCATCAGCACCCGGTACGCGCAGGTGTCGCAGTTCATCCGGATGTCCCCGCCCAGCGCCTCGGCGTGCCGCTCGAGCACCAGGTCGGCAAGCTCGTCGCAGTCGCCGATCAGGTCGGCCACCCGCACGTCCAGATCGGGGTGGGCGGCCGCGAAGTCCGCCGCCTGCGCGACGATGCGGTCCGGCAGCACCCCGGCGAACAGGAAGTACGGTGCGACCACGATCCGCCGCGCGCCGAGCCGGCGCAGCCGGTCCAGCACCGCCGGCACCGACGGCTCGGCGAGGGAGATGAAGCCCGGTTCCACGCCGGCGTAGCCGCGCCCCTCCCAGAGCAGCCGGGCCACCTTGGCCACCTCGGCGTTGGCGTCCGGGTCGGTGGAGCCCCGGCCGATGAGCGCGACCCAGGTGCCGGCCCGGTCGGCGCCATTCAACGCCGCGTCGATCCGCTGTTCGAGGGCGTCGTGCAGCAGCGGGTGCGGCCCGAGCGGGCGGCCGTAGCGGTAGCTCAGCCCCGGATGCCGCTGCTGTTCGCGCCCCATCGCGGCGGGGATGTCGCCCTTGCCGTGCCCGGCGCCGGTGAGCACCAGCGGCAGCGCCACCAGCGCCCGGTGCCCGCGGGCGACGAGCGCGCCGACCGCCTCGGTCAGCGGCGGGCGGGACAGCTCGATGAAGCCACCCTCGACGTCACCCACGCTGCCTCGGCGGCGGACCCGCTCAACGAGCGCGGCGAACTGGTCCACCCCGGCCGCGCTGCGCGTACCGTGCCCGACGATGACCAATCCGGTCATGGCATCTCCTCGACATAGAGCAGGGCGTTGAGAGCGGCCGCGGCGACCGCCGAGCCACCCTTCTCCCCCACGTTGGACACTCCGGGTCGTCCGCTGGCCCGCAGCGCCGCCTTCGACTCGGCGGCGCCCACGAAGCCGACCGGCAGGCCGACGATCAGCGCGGGCGCGGCGTCCAGGGTGAGCAGTTCGACCAGCGCGGTCGGCGCGCAGCCGACCACCCAGACCGCGCCGGGGCCGACCCGGTCCAGCGCGATCCGGACGGCCGCCGCCGAGCGGGTGATCCCGGCCTCCCGGGCCAACTCGGCGGTGGCCGGCTCGCCGACCGGGCAGACCAGCTCCAGGCCGGTCCGGGTGATGCCGGCGGCGACCATCGCCACGTCGGTGACCACCGGTGTACCGGCGCGCAACGCGGCCAACCCCGACTCCAGGGCGGCCTCGTCGCAGACCAGCTCGTCGACGTACGCGAGGTCGGCGCTGGCGTGCACGACCCGCTCGGTCACGGCCCGACTCAGTGGCGGCAGGTGGGACAGGTCGACCCGGTCGCGCAGGATGCGGTACGACTCCACCTCGATCGGGTGCACCACCCGGCTCATCGGGCTCCTCCACGTTCGTCGGGCTCGACGCGGAACGCGTCCAGCGGCTGGGCGACGGGGACCGCGGCCTCGGGCTCGGCGACGCGGATCGCGTCCACCGGGCAGATCTCCAGGCACTCCAGGCAGCCGGTGCAGCGGTCGGCGAGGACCGTGAGCCCGCCCGCGACCGGCCGGATCGCGTGCGTGGGGCAGGTGCGCAGGCAGGCGCCGCAGCCCTGGCAGGCACCGATCGTCACGATCGCCATCGGTACCCCCGAGGGGTCACCATCCGGCCCGCGACCAGCCGGGTGTCGCTGCTGCCGACCACCACCACGCTGTACATGTCGACCACCTCCGGGTCGAGGGTGGCCAGCGTGGCCAGGTGCACCCGTTCCCCGGGGCGGCTGGCGTTGCGCACCACGCCGACCGGGGTGTCCGGCGGCCGGTGCGCGGCGAGGATGCCGAGCGCCTTGCCGAGCTGCCAGTCGCGGGCCCGGCTGCGCGGGTTGTAGAACACCGCCACGAAGTCACCCTGCGCGGCGGCGGTCACCCGGCGTTCGATGACCTCCCACGGAGTGTGCAGATCGGACAGGCTCAGGTAGGCGTGGTCGTGACCGAGCGGGGCACCGAGCAGCGCGCCGGCGGCCAGCGCGGCGGTCACCCCGGGCACGCCGACCACGTCGATCCGCTCGTCGGCGTACTCCAGGGCGGGGCTGGCCATCGCGTACACCCCGGCGTCGCCGGACCCGACCAGCGCGACCGCGCGGCCGGCGGTGGCCTCGGCGACGGCGGCGCGGGCCCGCGCCTCCTCCGCGCCGAGCCCGCTGGAGAGCACGCGGGTGCCCGGCCGGAGCAGGTCGCGGACCTGATCGAGGTACTGGTCGAGGCCGACCACCACGGCGGCGCGGCGCAGCTCGGCCACCGCGCGGGGAGTACGCAGGTCGGCGGCGCCCGGGCCGAGCCCGACGACGGCCAGCCGACCACGCGGCGCGTGCCGGGCCACCGCCACCGTGGCCATCGCCGTCGCGGTCTTCGGCACCAGCAGCGTGGCGTCGCCGGGCCGCCCGGCCGGGCCGAGCAGCGCGGCGGCCTCGGCCACGCTGGGCGTGCCGACCGCGGCACGGACCACCTCGCTGGGGTGCGGCACGTCGACCGCCGCCAGGTCCGCCGCCGGCCAGGTCACCAGGGGTACGCCGAGAGCGTCCGCGGTGCTCAGGATGCCCGCCTCGTCGGCCTTGACGTCGGCGCTGGCCAGGCAGCGCAGGCTGGCTGAGCTGAGGCCGGCCTCGGCGAGCACCCGGTGCAGCAGCTCGGCCACCTCGGCGGCGGGTACGCCACGGCTGGCGCCGACCCCGGCGACCAGCGACGGAGGACGCAGGACGGCGGTCCGCTCGTCCAGCGCTACCAGCCGGTCGGTGACCAGCAGCCGGTACCCGGTCTCCGCCACCCCGCCGCTGCCGCCGTCGGGGTCGGCGCTGCCGACGCTGCTGGCCCTGTCGGCGGGGTCGGCCCTGTCGGCGGGGTCGGCGGCGTCTGGGTGGACGTTCGGTGGTAGGGCGGGCAGCGGCCAGTCGGCGTCGACGATCAGCCGGACCGGTGCACCGTCCAGGATGGCCCGGGACACCGCGGCGACCGCGCCCTGCACCGGCCAGCCGAGGGTGTCCAGCCCGGGCAGGCCGACCGCGTCGGTGGCGGTGGTGACCACCGGCCGGGCGTCGAGCAGCGCGCCGACCCGCTCGGCGAGGTCGTTACCGCCACCGGCGTGCCCGCCGAGCAGCGCCACCGCGTGCCGGGCCGCCTCGTCGACGACGACCACGGCCGGGTCGGTGCGCTTGTCTGCGAGCAGTGGGGCGAGGATGCGTACCACCGCTCCGGTGGCCAGGAAGGCGATCACCGCGTCGCACTGCGCCCAGGCGGTACGTAGGGCGTCGGCGACCGTCTCCCCGTCGACCAGCCGGGCGTGCGGCCAGGCGGCGGCGACGGTGTGGGCGTGCCGGCGGCCGGCGGCGGTGGCCGCGACCAGCCCGATCCGGGCAGGGGACGTCAGGTCGTTCATGGGCGCTCCCCGGTGAGGACGACCACCGGGTTGGTGGCCGCGAGGCGGATCGACCCGCCGGGCAGGTCGGCGAGGCGGGCGGCGGAGAGCTGGGTGCCCTCGACCGTGTAGCCGGCGGCGCGCAGCAGGTTGACGGCCGGCGCGACCCGGTCCAGGGCCGCCAGGGTGAGCACCACCCGGTCGGGCCGGCGGGCCGCCACGGCGGCGAGGACCTCGGCGCCACCACCCCCGACGAAGACGGCATCCGGCGCGGGCAGGTCGGCCAGCGCCGCGGGGGCCGGCCCGGAAACCAGTCGGATGTCGACCGCGTGCGCGGCCGCGTTGGCGCGGATCGTGTCGCTGGCGCGGGGATCCTGCTCGACGGCGAGGACGGCCGCACCGAGCAGCGCGCACTCGATGCCGACCGAGCCGCTGCCCGCGCCGACGTCCCAGATCAGCCGCCCGAGACGGGGGCGCAGTCGGGCCACGGCGAGCGCCCGCACCTCCGACTTGGTGATCATCGAGTGCCGGTGGGCGTAGCTGCTCTCCGGCAGCGCCCAGCCGCCGGCCGGCGCGGCGGCCGGTTGGTTGTCCCACCGCATCCCGTCCGCCACGGCCGGGTCGGCGAGGCTGAGCAGCACGTGCGGGTCGGACCAGGTGCCGGCGGCGGCCTGGGCGGGCGTCACCTCGCGGATCCGTTCGGCGTCGGTGCCCAGGTGCTCGGCGACCAGCAGGCGGCGGGACCAGCCGACGAGCCCGGCACCCAGCTCGGCGGCACCGGCGCCCGGTGCGGTGAGCACGGCGACCAGCGGCAGCGCCCGGCAGGCGTTCAGCGCGGCTCGTGGGTCGCGGCCGTGTGCGGTCACCACGGCGGCGCCGTCCCAGGGCAGCCCGGCGCGGGCGAAGGCGGCGGCCACACTGGACACCGCGGGCACCACCCGCAGCGGCAGTCCGGCCGCGCGCAGCCGCCGGACGATGCCGAACAGGCCCGGATCGCCGCTGGCCAGTACCACGGCCGGCACCCCGGCGGCGACGGCAGCGGTCAGCCGGTGGACGGCGGGGTCGAGCGGCCCGAGGGCGACGGTGGCCGCGTCGGCCGGGACGGGCACCGCGGCCAGATGCCGGGCGGCCCCGACCACCAGCCCGGCGGCGGCCAGCGCCGGCGCCAGGGCGGGATGGTGTGGTGCTCCGGCGGCGTCCAGGCCGACCACGGTCACCGGGGCCGTCGCCGCCGCCGCCACCGCCGCCGTCGGCGTCATCGCGGCCACCGGCCCGAGGAGGCGACCACCTGGGCGCCGGCGAAGTCGACCATCGCCACGTCCACGGTGACAGTCGGCCCGGCGAAGCGCCGCAGCACCTGGCCGACCCGCTGGCAGAGCAGGTCACCCGCCGGGGCGAGCAGCCCGGCGGCCTCCCACAGCTCGTACGCGTGCCGCCCGGTGTTCGCCTCGGTCACGGCGGTGACCAACTCCGGGTCACCACCGGCCTCGGCGGTCACGGCGCCGAGCAGCGACAGGTCGACCTTCGAGCGGGTGTAGTGGGTCATCAGGATGCCGGCGGCGAGCTTGGCCAGCTTGCCGGCCATGCCGACGAAGACCACCCCGGTCATCCCGTCCTCGACGGCAGCGGTGACCGCGGCCCCCGTGAAGTCGCCGACCTCGACGAAACAGACCTCGGGCAGATCGGGCAGCAGGGCGCGGGCGGCCCGTTCGGTACGCCCACCGGTGCAGAGCACCACGGTCCGCTCCCCCTGGGCGGCCATCACGTGCACGGCCTGCACGACGCTGGCCCGCCAGGAGGCGGTGGAGAAGGGTCGGACGATCCCGGTGGTGCCGAGAATCGAGATGCCGCCCAGGATGCCGAGCCGACGGTTGGTGGTCTTGTGGGCCATGACCTCGCCCCGGGGCACACTGATCACCACGTGGACGCCGACCTCGGTGAGGTCGACGACCTCGGCCACCGCCTCGGTGATCATGCGGCGTGGAGTGTCGTTGATCGCCGGGCCGCCGACCGCGAGCCCGAGGCCGGGCTTGGTGACCGTACCGACGCCGGGACCGCCGGCGAGGCGCAGGCCGGGGGCGTCGGCCCAGTCCACGGTGGCGGTCAACTCGGCGCCGTGGGTAACGTCCGGGTCGTCGCCGGCATCCTTGACCACGACCGCCTCCGCCCGCACCGGCGGGTCGCCGGTCAGCTCACAGCGGGCCACCGGGAAGCGCACCCGACGCCCGGCCGGCAACCCGATCTCCACCTCCGGCGGGGCCGTGCCGCTGACCAGCGCGGTGACCGCGGCCTTGGCCGCCGCCGTCGCGCACGCGCCGGTGGTCCAGCCGGTACGCAGCGCGGTGGGCCGGACCTTCGCCGTACGCGGCAGGTCCGGCTCCCGCAGCGGCGGCTCGGCGTACGTCACGGGGTGGTTGTCCCCCCAGTGCGACCACCGGTCTGCCGGCGCAGCTCGGCGCGGGCGGCCGGCTCGGCCCGACGGAAGGTGTGGAAGTGCCCGGGGTGGTACAGGTGTGAGCGGGTGCCTTCGGCCGCCAGGGCCGGCCCGACCAGGAACAGGGTGTGCTTCCAGAGCCGGTGCTCCTTGACCGTCGCCTCGAGGGTGCCGACCGTGCAGCGCACGACCAGTTCGTCCGGCCAGGTCGCCTGGTACGCCACCACGGCCGGAGTGTCCGCCGGGTAGCCGCCGGCCAGCAGCTCGGCCTGCACCTGCCCGGAGCGGGCGGCGGACAGGAACAGCGCCATGGTGGTGCCGTGCCGGGCGAAGTCCCGGACCCGTTCCCCGGGCGGCATCGGGGTCTTGCCGCCTTCGAGGCGGGTGAGGATCACCGACTGGGCCACCTCGGGGACGGTCAGCTCCCGCCCGACGATCGCCGCGACGGCGGTGAACGAGGAGACCCCGGGCACGATCTCGACGGCCAGGTCGAGCGCCCGGCACAGGTCGAGCTGTTCCTGCACCGCACCCCACAGCGCGGGGTCTCCGGAGTGGATCCGGGCCACGGTCAGCCCCCGCTCGGCGGCCCGCCGGTAGAGCGGGAGCACCCCCTCGATGGGCAACTGCGAGGAGTCGACGATCTCGGCGCCGGGCCGGGCGTGAGCGAGCACGTCGGCGTGCACCAGGCTGGCCGCCCAGATCACGATGTCCGCCTCGGTGATCACGCGGGCGGCCCGCAGGGTCAGCAGGTCGGCCGCACCCGGGCCGGCCCCGACGAACCACACCTTGCCGGTGCTGGTCACAGCTTTCCTCCTCGGCGGTCCCGGCGGGCCGGGACCAGCAACGTCGACAGGTACGGCAGGTCCGGCTCGGTGTCGTCGACCGGGCCGATCCGTTCGCCGGGCAGCCCGAGGCTCCGGCCGAGCACCGCGTCGGCGAGCCGGCCCTGCCGACGCAGCTCGGCGAGCAGCTCCGGATGCCGCCGCCAGCCCTTGTAGGCGACCACGGTGCCCGGCCCGGCCAGCGCGTCGGCGAACAGGGCAAGGCCGGCGGTTGCCGGCAGCAGGGTCAGCGGCTCGCGTCCCTCGCAGAGCGGGGTGCCGCTGCGGGCGGCCAACTCCTGCATGGCGGTGACGCCGGGCACGGTGGCCACCCGCACCGCCGGGCGCAGCGCCCGGACGCTCTGCGCCAGGTAGCCGAAGGTGGAGTAGACGTTCGGGTCGCCGATGGTGGCGAAGGCCAGCGCCCGGGCGCCCGCGTCGACCGCCGCGGCCACGGCGCGCGCGGCGTCGTCCCAGGCCGCCGTCCGACGGTCGGTCACGCCGCCCCGGTCGTCCAGGGCGAACGGCAGCCGGCGCAGCCGGTCCGCCGCGACGTACGGGAGTACGGTCTGCTCGGCCCGACCGACGGTCGCGGTCGTGGCGGCCCGGTCCGCCATGACGGGTACGAAGACGACGTCCGCCTCGCGCAGCACCCGCACCGCCTTGACGGTGAGCAGTTCCGGGTCACCGGGCCCGACACCGACGCCGGTCAGCGTGGCGTGCGGCAGTTCGTCGCTCATCGGCACGCCTCCACCAGGCGGCGGGCCGCGCCGGGGTGACCGGCCCAGTGTGTGTGCAGGTAGGAGGCGTGCACCCGGCCGGCGACGAAGCCGTGCTCGGTGCCGTCCCAGCGCCACGCCGGCCGGTCGCCGTGCCCCGGGTCGGTGGCGGTGCGGTGGAACTCGTGGCCGCGGACGAGTTCGCCGGCCCGGGCCACCGGGGAGTCGGTGACCGCCACCGCCTCCCGATAGCCGAGGGTGAGCCGACCGGACATCCGAGCGGTCAGGTCCAGCCGGCCGCACATCGGCGCGTCGTCCAGCGAACGCCCGAGGTAGAGCAGCCCGGCGCACTCGGCCACCAGCGGCCCGTCGAACGCGGCCAGCTCGGCGCGGAGCGTGATGTTGTCGGCCAGCGCCTCCGCGTACGCCTCCGGGAAGCCTCCGCCGATCACCACCGCGCGGGTGCCGGCGGGCAGCGCCGGATCGCGCAGCGGGTCCACGGTCACCACGTCCGCGCCGGCCGCGGTGAGCAGCTCGGCGGTCTCCGCGTACGAGAAGGTGAAGGCGGGACCACCGGCGACCGCGACCGTCGGCCGAGCCGTGCCGGTCGGCCCGCCGACGGCAGCGACCGGGTCCCACTCCGGGGCGGTCAGCGGCGGGGCGGTCCGGGCCAGGTCGAGCACCGCGTCGAGGTCCACGGTGGCCTCCACCAGCTCGGCCAGGGCGGTCACGATGGCCAGAGACTCGGGTGCCCGCTCGGCGACCGGAATCAGCCCGAGGTGCCGGGCCGGGGCGGCCACCTCGGCGGCGCGGGTGACCGCCCCGAGCACCGGTACGCCCACCTCGGCCAGTGCGTCGCGCAGCAGCAGCTCGTGGCGGGGCGAGCCGACCCGGTTGAGGATCACCCCGCCGATCCGCACGCTCAGATCGAACGCGGCCATGCCCAGCGTCAGCGCGGCGGCCGAGCGGCCCTGCGCGGTGGTGTCCAGCACCAGCAGCACGGGGGCGTCGATCAGCCGGGCGACGTGGGCGGTGGAGGCGTAGCCACCGCGGCCGACCGCGCCGTCGTGCAGGCCCATCACGCCCTCCACCACGGCGATGTCGGCGGGCGTCGGCACGGCCGCACCGTGCCGCAGCAGCGGGGCGATCCGGTCCGCGCCGACCAGGAACGGGTCGAGGTTGCGGCCAGGCCGACCGGCGGCGAGGGCGTGGTAGCCGGGGTCGATGTAGTCCGGGCCGACCTTGTGCGGGCTGACCGTCAGGCCACGGCGGCGCAGCGCGGCGAGCAGCCCGGTGGCCACGGTGGTCTTGCCGTGCCCGCTGGCCGGCGCGGCGATCACCACGCGAGGCAGCGGCCACGCCTCGTTGCTCACCACTCGATGCCCTTCTGGCCCTTCTGGCCAGCGTCCATCGGATGCTTGACCTTGGTCAGCTCGGCCACCAGGTCGGCGGCGGCGACCAGCCGTGGGTCGGCGTCCCGGCCGGTGATCACCACGTGCTGGAAACCGGGGCGGTCGGCCAGGGTGGCCACCACCTCCTCGACGTCCACCCAGCCCCACTTCATCGGGTAGGTGAACTCGTCCAGCACGTACAGCCCGTAGCGCTCGGCGGCCAGGTCGCGCTGGATCTGCCGCCAGCCCTCCAGGGCGTCGGCGGCGTGGTCGGCGTCGCCGCCGCGCTGGATCCAGGACCAGCCCTCGCCCATCTTGTGCCAGGCCACCGGGGCGCCCTGGCCGGTGAGCTCGTGCACCTCGCCGAGCGCCCGGAAGGCGTTCTCCTCGCCGACCCGCCACTTGGCGCTCTTGACGAACTGGAACACCCCGACCGGCAGGCCGGCGGTCCAGGCGCGCAGCGCCAGCCCGAAGGCGGCCGTGGACTTCCCCTTCATCTGACCGGTGTGGACGATCACCAGCGGTCGACGACGACGCTGCCGGGTGGTCAACCCGTCATCCGGCACCACATCAGGCTTTCCCTGCGGCATCAGCATGTCCTCCTTCTCGCCCCGACCCCGGCCCACATCCCCGCGATCTTGCACTTTCGGTCTGCCATTTATGCACTTCGTCCGCTATGCCGGGGCAGCAAGTGCAAGATCGCGGGGGCGGTCGCGGTCGCGGGAGCGATCGCGGGCGCGGGGGTGGGTGAGGGTCTCGAGGGGGTGGTGGGGGGCGTCGTTGAGCTGGGTGGCCAGGCGGGCTGCCAGGTGCAGTCGGACCGGGCCCTCTTCGCAGTCGATGACCACGCAGGGCGCTCCGGTCGCGGCCAGCACCGCCGCCGCGCCGGCCGCCCGGTCGAGCGGACGGTTGCCGGCGGTGGCCCGGCCGTCGGTGACGACCAGGACCAGGGGGCGGCGCTTCGGGTCGCGCAGCCGCTCCACCCGCAGCAGGTCGGCGGCCGCGAGCAAGCCTTCGGCCAGCGGGGTACGCCCACCGGTGGGCAGCTCCGCCAGTCGCGTCGAGGCCGCCAGCACCGATGAGGTGGCCGGCAGCAGCGTCCGAGCGCCGGCGCCCCGGAAAGCGATCACCGCGACCTTGTCCCGCCGCTGGTAGGCATCGGTGAGCAGGGCGAGCACCGCGTCCTTGACGGCGGTCATCCGCTGCCGGGCACCCATCGAGCCGCTCGCGTCCACCACGAACAGCACCAGGTTGCCCTCGCGGCCCTCCCGGACGGCCTCGCGTACATCGTCCGGGCGCAACCGCAGCGGCCCGGTGAGTCGCCCCCGGGCCGCCTGGTGCGGCGCGGCGGCGCGCACCGTGGCCGGCAGGTGCAGCACGCCGACCCGACCCGCCGGCAGCCGGGAGCCGGTGGTCCGGCCCCGCCCGGTGCGAGCGCGCGAGCGCCGGCCGGGCACCCCGTCAGCCACGCCGGGCGCGGTGAGCAACCGCGCCGTCAACCCACCCCGGGGTACGGCCACCCGCTCCCCGCCCTGCCCGGAGCGAACGCCGCCGCCGCTCGGGTCGTCGTCGGCCGAGCCGCTGTCGCGTCCGTCGCCACGCGCGCGAGCATCCTGCCCCCGGCCGGCGTCGCTACCGGTGTCGTGCTGCGGCCCCTCGCCGTCGGGCCCGCGATCGGCCCGTCCGTCCCGGTCGGTCGCTCCGTTGCCCGTCGGTGCTGGCTCGGCGTGCGCGTCGCCGGGGTCGCCCCCGCCGGAGCCATCCCCGTCCGGGCCGCCGTCGCCGGCCGGCCCGCCGCCAGCGGGCCCACCGTGCGGGCCGTCGTCCGGGCCCTGGTCGGCGGGGCCGCCGTCCGGGTCGTCGTCGGGGTGGGCGTCCTCGGCGCGCTGCAACGCCTCGTCGAGGCGCTTCTCGTCCAGCCCGGGGGTGTCGAACGGATCGCGGCGACGGCGGTGCGGCAACGCCAGCCGGGCGGCCACCCGTACGTCGTGGATGGTGACCCGGTCCCGGCCGTGCCAGGCGGCGTGCGCCAACGCGGTACGGGCTGTCACGATGTCGGCCCGCATCCCGTCCACGTCGAACGCGGCACAGACCTCGGCGATCTGCCGCAGGGCGGCGTCGGGCAGCCGTACCCCGGGAAGCCGGTGTCGGGCGGCGGCCACCTGTCGGGCGATCTCCGCGTCGGCGTCGGCCCAGCTGGCGGCGAAGCCGGCCGGATCGGCGTCGGCGGCGAGCCGGCGGCGGACCACCTCGACCCGGACCTCGGGATCACGGCTGGCGCCGACCTCGACGGTGAGCCCGAACCGGTCCAGGAGCTGCGGGCGCAGCTCCCCCTCCTCCGGGTTCATGGTGCCGACCAGCAGGAACCGGGCCGCGTGACTGACCGAGACGCCCTCCCGCTCGACGTGGCTGCGACCCATGGCGGCGGCGTCCAGCAGCAGGTCGACGAGGTGGTCGTGCAGCAGGTTGACCTCGTCGACGTAGAGCACGCCCCGGTGGGCGGCGGCGAGCAGCCCAGGCTCGAAGGCGCGTACCCCCTCGCCGAGGGCCTTCTCGAGATCCAGTGCGCCGACCACCCGGTCCTCGGCGGCGCCGACCGGCAGCTCGACGAGGCGGGCCGGCCGGGTCTCGGCGGCCGCACCGGCGGGGTGTGGGCCGTCCGGGCAGGCGGGGTCTGGCTCGGCCGGGTCACAGCCGAACCGGCAGCCGGCGACCCGGGACACCGGGGGCAGCAGCGCGGCCAGGGCGCGGACGGCGGTGGACTTCGCGGTGCCCTTCTCGCCCCGGACCAGCACCCCGCCGATCGCCGGCGAGACCGCGTTGAGCAGCAGCGCCAACCGCATGTCGGCCATGCCGAGCACGGCACTGAACGGGTAGGTCACGGTCACTGGGCCTTCTTTCGATCGCGACTGCGGGGCTCGCAGAACCGGCTCACTCCTCGCGCTCACACCCGGTCCTCCAGGTCACCCTCGCTGGCCAGGTACGTGTCGCGCAGCCGGTCGAGGGTGGTCTGCTCGGGTTTGGCCCACAGCCCCCGGTCGGCGGCCTCCAGCAGCCGCTCGGTGATGCCCCGTAGCGCCCACGGGTTGGACCGCTCCAGGAACTCGCGGGTGGTTTCGTCGAAGAGGTACGCGGCGGCCAGGTGCTCGTACATCCAGTCGTCGACCACGCCGGCTGTGGCGTCGTAGCCGAACAGGTAGTCCACGGTGGCGGCCAGCTCGAACGCGCCCTTGTAGCCGTGCCGGCGCATCGCGGCGATCCACTTCGGGTTGACCACCCGGGCCCGGAACACCCGTCGGGTCTCCTCGCCCAGCGTGCGGGTGCGCACGTCGTGGGGCATCGCCGAGTCACCCACGTACGCCTCCGGCGAGGCGCCCGTGAGGTGCCGGACCATCGCCACCATCCCGCCGTGGTACTGGAAGTAGTCGTCGGAGTCGACGATGTCGTGCTCGCGGGTGTCCTGGTTTTTCACGGCCACCGCGATCCGGGCGAAGGAGCGTTCCATGTCGGCCCGCGCCTCCCGCCCGTCCAGCCCTCGGCCGTAGGCGTAGCCGCCCCAGACCGCGTACACCTCGGCCAGGTCGGCGTCGCTGCGCCACGTCCGGGCGTCGATCAGCGGCAGCAGCCCGGCCCCGTACGCCCCGGGTTTGGAGCCGAAGATCCGGGCGGTGGCCCTTCGCTCGTCGCCGTGCTCGGCGAGGTCGGCGCCGACGTGTGCCCGGACGTAGTTCTCCGCGTCCGGCTCGTCGAGGGCGGCGACCCGGCGTACGGCGTCGTCGAGCAGCGCCACCACGTGCGGGAACGCGTCCCGGAAGAAACCCGAGATGCGGACGGTGACGTCGACGCGGGGCCGGCCCAGCTCGGCCGTCGACACCACCTCGACCCCGGTCACCCGCCGGGACCGGTCGTCCCAGACCGGCCGGCAGCCCAGCAGCGCGAGCACCTCGGCGATGTCGTCGCCCTGGGTTCGCATGGCGCTGGTGCCCCACACGGTCAGACCGACCGAGCGGGGGTACGCGCCGGTGTCCGCGAGGTGCCGGGCCAGCAGCGAGTCGGCGAGGGCCACCCCCACGTCCCAGGCGTTGCGGCTGGGGATGGCCTTGGGGTCGACGGAGTAGAAGTTGCGGCCGGTGGGCAGCACGTTGACCAGGCCCCGGGTGGGTGACCCGGACGGCCCGGGCGGCACGAACCGGCCGTCGAGCGCGCCGAGCGTGTGGGTCAGCTCGTCGGTGGTCCGGTCGAGTCGGGGCACCAGCTCGGTGGCGGCGAAGTGCAGCACCGCGGCGACGTCCGGGATCGACCGGCCGGTGACCTCCTCGACGACCGCGTCGACGGAGTCGGACGCCCAGCCGAGGGTCTCCATCGCGAGGACCAGCCGACGCGCGACCGCCTCGATGAGGTCGACGGCGTCGGCGGCGGTGCCGGCCGGTCCGTCCACGACGTCGGTCAGCCCGGCTGGCGCGCTGATCCGGGCGCCCGGTTCCGCGAGCAGCTCCTGCTCGTTCAGCCCGTACGCGGCCGCGATCGCCTGCCGTAGGCCGGGCAGGGCGCGGGTGCCGCCCCAGATCTGCGGGGCGCGCAGCACCGCGAGGACCAGGTTGACCCGCGGTTCGCCGGTCGGTACGGCGGCGAGGATGTGCAGTCCGTCGCGGATCTGCACATCCTTGACCTCGCAGAGGTAGCCGTCGAGGTGCAGCACGAACTCGTCGAAGTCGTCGGCGGCCGGCATGGCGTTGGCGTGCAGGTCGTGGTGCAGCTCGGCGGCGCGGACGAGGTCCCAGATCTGCGCCCGTACGGTGGGGACCTTGGCCGGGTCGAGCGCCTGCACGGTCGCGTACTCGTCGAGCAGTTGCTCCAGCTTGGCCAGGTCGCCGTACGTCTCGGCGCGGGCCATCGGCGGCACCAGGTGGTCGATCACGACGGCGTGGGCGCGCCGCTTGGCCTGGGTGCCCTCGCCGGGGTCGTTGACGATGAACGGGTAGACCAGCGGCAGGTCGCCGAGGACGGCGTCCGGTGCGGAGTCGGCGGCCAGCCCGAGGCCCTTGCCGGGCAGCCACTCCAGGGTGCCGTGTTTGCCGAGGTGCACCACCGCGTCGGCGCCGAAGCCCCCGTCGGTGACCGGTGCGGCCAGCCAGCGGTACGCGGCCAGGTAGTGGTGGCTGGGCGGCAGATCCGGGTCGTGGTAGATGGCGATCGGGTTCTCGCCGAAGCCGCGCGGCGGCTGGATCAGTAGCACCACGTTGCCGAACCGCAGCCCGGCCAGCACGATGTCCCCGCCGTCGGTGTAGAGCTCGCCCGGGGGCTCACCCCAGTGCTCGCGCATCCGCTCGCGCAGCGCGGTCGGGACGTCCGCGAACCAGCGCCGGTACGTCTCCCCGGGCACCCGGGCCTCGGCCGCGGCCAACTGCTCCGGGGTGAGCCATTCCACGTCGTGACCACCTGCGGCGATCAGCGCGTGGATCAGCGCGTCGCCGTCGTCGGGCACCGGTGCGTCGCCGAGGTGGTAGCCGGCGTCGGCGAACGCGGCGAGCAGCCGGACCGCCGAGACCGGGGTGTCCAGCCCGACGGCGTTGCCGACCCGCGAGTGCTTGGTGGGGTACGAGCTGAGGACCACGGCGACCCGCTTGTCGGCGTTGGGCACGTACCGCAGGCGGGCGTGGCGCACCGCGATGCCGGCGACCCGGGCGGCCCGCTCCTCGTCGGCGGCGTAGACCGAGAGCCCGTCGGCGTCGATCCGCTTGAACGAGAACGGCACCGTGACGATCCGGCCGTCGAACTCGGGGATCGCCACCTGCATCGCGGCGTCCAACGGGGACAGTCCAGCGTCGCTTTCGGCCCACTGCGCACGGGTGCTGGTCAGGCAGAGCGCCTGGATGACGGGCACGTCCAGGGCGGCGAGCGCGCCCACGTCCCAGGCGTCGGAGTCGCCGCCGCCGGAGGCGTCCGCGGCGACCGCGCCACCGGCGGCGAGCACGGTGACCAGCAGCGCGTCACAGCGACTGAACAGCCCGAGCAGGCCGTTGTCGGCGGCCTCGTGCGCGTCGGCGCCGGCAGTCTGGCCGTGCGGGTTGGTCGTCAGGCCGCGCAGCGAGCCGCAGAAGATCGGCAGCGGGTTGCCGCCGGCCGCCCGTACCGCGTCGGCCAGCACGTCGACGAAGGTGGTGTTGCCGGCGAGGGCGTGCGCCCGGTAGAAGACGATTCCCACGGTGGGCCGGTCCGGGTCGGCCGGGTTGTCGCCGTGCACGCCGTACTCCGGGGTGCGGGC
This sequence comes from Micromonospora sp. CPCC 205539, assembly GCF_036906815.1. Lineage (NCBI taxonomy): Bacteria > Bacillati > Actinomycetota > Actinomycetes > Micromonosporales > Micromonosporaceae > Micromonospora > Micromonospora sp. CPCC 205539. The sequence goes on from NZ_JBAKHW010000005.1 coordinate 58,735, forward strand.
GGGCGGGGCGAAGCCCTCACCGGTGAGCAGCACCGTGTCGGACAGGAACCGGGCCAGCTGCCCCAGGTTCTGCGGACCACCCTCGACCAGGTACGCCAGCGCCTGTGTGACCACCCCGGACGGCACGGTGGAGACGGCCATCAGCTCCGCGTCCGGCAGCGCCTCGCCGCCGAGCACGACCGCCGGCAGACCGGTGGCGAGCACCTGGGCGAGGCCGTCCGACCACGCCTGCCGACCTCCGAGCAGACGTACGACGGCGAGGTCGACCCCGGCGAGCAGGGCTGGCACCTCGTCGGCGGAGACCCGGGCGGGGTTGGCCAACCGGTAGTCGGCGCCGCTGGCACGGGCGGCGAGCAGGTCGGTGTCGGCGGTGGACAGCAGCAGGATGCGCACGGAAGGCTCCGGAGAGTGACGTCCCTGCCGCCACGCGGGCGACCTGGACGAGTGCGGGTGGGTGCGTGCGGCGTCAGCGCTGGCGTGCGCGGCTCAGCGGTGCCGGTGGCCGATGCGACCGACAGCCCGACCGAGGGCGGCGTGGTGTCCGCCATGCCAGCCGTAGCGATACTGATCGATGAATGAGACGCCGTGCGTCATCGGGTCCTCCTCGGGTGTCCACGCCCTGGGGTACGTCCCGACGGCCGAAGTATCCTGGCTTCCCGGATCGACGCTCTCCCCCGGCCTTCCAACCGCAGACACACGGCCGTGACTCGCGAGGGGGGATGACTCCCCGGTGACAGTGGCGGGACCGCGCCGGAATCACACCGGCTTCCTTCACTGCCGTCAGGTCGCGAATGCTGCCACACCCGTCCGAGGCCGGTCAACGGCATCCCGGTCGCAGCCATCGAGGAGTAGCGATTGCCGCGGCACTGCCTCGGGTTGCTGTCGCGCACCCTTTGCTCTGCTTCAACGGACGCAACAGCGCCGGAGCCAGATCGTTGCGCGGAACCGGTCTCAGCGTGCTCGGCGCTCCGGGTGCGCCCGGCTCCACACCCGCATCCGCTCGGGATAGCCGGTACGGCCCGCCTCGTAGAGCGGCACCGCGTGCTTGCGGGCGATGGCGCCCGCCGCGCGGGGCGTGCCGGTACGACGACGGATCCACTCGCCGTCGTGCGCGATCGCCACCACCGTGGTATCCGTCGCGGTGGTTTCCGGCTCGAGATAGAACTCCACCCCGTGCCGGCTGGCGATGAACGCCTCGAGTGCGGCGAGGTCGTCCCGGGTCGCCTCACGGTCCAGCTTCGTCGGGGTCGCCTCGCCACCCCGAGACCGCCGACTGAACCACCCCATGGCGCGTCCCCTCTCCCTCAAACCCCTACCAGTGCACCACCCCACCCTGAAACGACCCTGCACCCCACCTGTAAATCCCCTGACCCCCGCCGCTCGTGGCTGTGCCACTGCCGACTCCTCGATCACTGTGTCGTCAGCAGTTGTCCACGCCCGCCGGGGACCTGCTCACGACACAGTGATCGAGGGTGGCACGAGCGGCGGCCGGTTACGGGGTTGAATCTCATCGCCACCGGGCGGGCCGGACTGCTGTACATCATCCCGGGCCGCGGACCCACCGCCGCGCGCTGAGGCCGAGGTCGGCGCAGGGCGGCGGCTCCGTCGTCGTGTCCTATTCCTCCGGCTCCCAGGCGATCAGCTGGTCGAAGACGCGCCGGTCGCCGTCGACCCGCAGCGAGTCCATCGGAATGCGGCCGTAGCAGAACATGACCAGCTCATGGGCAGTGCCCCGGGCGGAGACATAGGCCGCATCCGAGTCCTCGCCAGCGACGGCCGCCTCGGGGCCTTCGCCGGCGACCGGCGTGGGGAGGCGGGCGGTCCGGGCGCCGTCGGCGGAGAACCAGAGCCGCCAGGAACGGCCCTCGGTGGCGTGGTAGTCGACGACCGCGGGCTTGTGCGGCCACGCGGCCGTCGTCGCGACGCAGGTGGTCACGAACTCGTCGACACCGTCGAGGGCCACCTCGTCCGGCAGCGGCTGCGGGGCGCCCACGGCGACCTGGGCGTCGTAGGTGTGCACGGCGACCTGCTGGAGCTGGTGCCGGGCGACGGCACCAGTCGTCTGCGGCGACTGCGACGGACCCCACCACGTCCAGCAACCACGATCCGGGCCGGCCTCCCGCAGCGCGTCCAGCAACTCCCGCGTCGACGCGGCGAACCAGGCCAGCAGTGCCTCGCGCTCCCGGGGCGCCACCGGGGCGGACATCGCCGGCGGAGCGTCAGCGGGCCCCGCGGCCACGATGGCGGCCCACTTGCGGCGCCCCTCGCCCAGGTGCTGCACCAGGTCGAACAACGTCCACTCGGGGCAGGTCGGCACCCGCACGTCGAGGCTGGGTGCCGCGGCGACCGCCGCCCGGAAAGCGGTCGATCGCTCCTCCATCAGGCGCAACAGGTCAGCGAACTCCAGAGTCTTTTCCACCGCGGCTTTGTACCACCCCCCTTCGACAACCGACAGCGGAAATTCCCCGCCCCCGGCGGCGGGGCCACGCGGAAAATCCGTTGCCCGGAGGCCCACGGGTCGACCACGCTGATCCGCATGGATCAGTGACCAGTGGCGCACGTGCGCGATGCAGACGGGTTGGAGTCACCTCCCCGTCTCCGTCCGCCGTGCCACTCGAAGCCCGCACCGCGTAACCGGTGCGGGCTTCCTTCACGCGACGTGATCTGCGACGTCGCGCCAGCCGGCGTGCTCCCCGCCGAGACGCCGGCTGCCCGCCACTGGACCCGGGAGGCACCCCCGGCGCGCCATCGCGCTGCCGGGCGCCTCCTGCCGAGATCTTGGAATCGCCGAAGCCATGAATAGTTCCCGCCATATCCGCGTGCCCGCCCACGGTCGCGGAACCGGCATCGACCGCAAGGCGCTGTGGGTGGTCAGCGAGCTCGGACTGCCCACCATCGTCAAAACCTGCGTGTCATGCAGGTCCACGCGGCACCGTCCCACCGGCAAGATCCGGGTCAACGCGAACCACAAGCTGCTCGACGTGTGGCTGCTGATCTGCTGCGACCTGTGCGGCCGCACGTCGAAAATCCCCGTCCACGAGCGCATCAACGTGCGGGCGCTGGACAACGAGCGGCTACTGATGTTCGAGAACAACGATCCGGCCATCGTGCGACAGCTGACCATGGACGCGACGCTCGCCCGCAAGGCCGCCTACCAGCTCGACTGGACCGGCACCTGGCGGCTGGACACCGACATACCGTTCTACGACCTCCGGCGCGAGGATGCCGCGCCACTCGAGGTCATCATCAGGTTCGAGCTCCCGGCACCCATCCGGGTCGAGAAGCTGCTCACCGCCGGGTTCGGCCTGAGCCGTCCCGCCGTACGAGGCATGGTCGACTCCGGGCGCATCCGCCTGCCCCTGCCCATCGACGCCAGGGCCCGCGAGGACTTGACCTTCCTGGTCGTCACCGCCCCACCGCTGTCTCCCGGGCAGGCATGAGGTGCCGCCCCACGGCGTGATGACCTGCGCCGTGGGGCGGCCCGTACCATCCGGGTGGTGGATCTTCGGGTGGTGGCCGCCCTGGACAACGCCCGGTGGTGCGGGATCGTCTGCGACAGTCACGGCCTGCGCTCGGTGACCGATACCGACACCTGGTCGGTGGCCCGTCGGTCGCCACCCTGGTACCCGGACGCGGTCACGCTCCGCCCCGGCATCGACGGCGACGCCCTGCTGACTCGGATCGACGCGGGGCCTGGCGCATCGGTGAAGGACAGTTTCGCCGACCTCGACCTCACCGAGCACGGCTTCCGGGTGCTCTTCGACGCACAGTGGATCCACCGGCCGCCGGTGGACCCTCCGGTCGGCACACCGCTCACCCCGGTCACCACACCCGCGGGGCTGGCCGCCTGGGCGGCGGCGCACGGCGGCGGTGAGCTCTTCCGGCCGGCCCTGCTGGACGACCCACGGGTACGGATACTGGCCCACTGTGACGACAGCGGTGCCGTGGCCGGTGGCGTGATCGTCAGCGGCGACGGCGTGTACGGCGTCTCCAACCTCTTCGCCCACACCGTCGACCCCGCGGAGATCTGGCTCGGGCTACTCGCCACCCTTCCCCGGGTGCCGCTGGTCGGCTACGAGGCCGACCCGGAGCTGGCCCCCGCCCTGGCGGCCGGCTTCACCCGCCTGGGCCCCCTCCGAGTCTGGCTCCACGACTGACCCCCGACCCCTCGAGTTGGACGTTGGAGAGCCCGAGGTGCCGGATCAGCCCAGCGGTCCGCAGCTCGGCCAGCGCCCCGAACCGCTCGGCCAGCGGCGCCGGACCGGGCCGCAGGTTGACCACGTCGAGCTGGTCGCGCCCGAGCCGACGCAGGTTCTCCTCCACCTGGGCGCGCAGTTCGGCCGCGGTGAACGCCTGGTGGAAGCCGGTCGCCGGGTCGTACCCGAAGCCGACCTTGGTGACGATCACGGCGCGGCAGCGCGACCGCCCGCTCCCGGTCGGGGTGCACGGTGATCCGCATCGAGCCGAAGCCCATCCGGTGCACGGTGCGGTCGCCGAGGGTCCCGGTGCCCGCCGGGGCGGCGGTGATCGTGTCGCTTGGCATCGGGCGACCCCAGCCAGCTCGGGTGCGCGAGCGCAGTCGGCCGCGCACCCGATACCGCGCCGAGCCGGCCTGGGTTAGATTTTCTGTGCTGGAGCGGTCGGTCCGGCGGGATGCGGCGGGCGCAGCACCGGCACCAGCGCCAGCGTCGGCACCAGCAGCAGCGGCACCACCAGCAGCGCGTGCAGCGTGCCGACCCGGTCGCCGAGCAGCCCCAGCAGCGGCGGCCCACCGAGAAACGCCGTGTAGCCGATCACCGCGACCACGCTGACCCGGACGGGCGCGTGCGCCTCCTCGTCGGCCGCCGCGCTCATCCCGACCGGGAAGCCCAGCGACGCGCCGAGCCCCCAGAGCGCGACACCGACGATGGCCACCGGCCCCGAACCGGCCAGCACGGCCAGGCCCACGCCGAGCACGGCGAGCAGGATGGTGGCGGAGAGCACCGGCAACCGACCCCACCGGTCCAGTGCGATCGTGCCGGCGGTGCGGCCGAGGGTCATGCCGACGACGAAGACGCCGAAGACCGCCGCGCCGGCCGCCTCGCTCAGGTCCCGGCCGTCCACGAAGGCGACCGCCACCCAGTCGTTGGCGCTGCCCTCGGCGAACGCCGCCACCAGCACGAAGAGCCCGATCAGCAGGGTGCGCGGCTCCCGCCAGGCGGCGAGCTGGGCTCGCCGGTTGGCGGCCGGGCTGGCGTCCTCCGTGCGCTCGGCCGGGTCGACGGCCGGCCGGGGCAGGAACGCCCGGGAGCCGAGCACGGTCCCGGTGAGCACCACCACGGCCACCGCGGCGAGGTGCGCGCCGACGGACAGGTCGAACCGGGCCGCCCCGGCGCCGATCGCCGCGCCAGCCACCGAGCCGAGGCTCCAGGCCGCGTGGAAGCGGGGCATGACGGTACGCCCCAACCGCCGCTCGACGGCCGCGGCCTCGACGTTCATGGCGACGTCGCAGGCGCCGGAGCCGTAGCCGAAGGCGACCAGCCCCACCGCGACAACGACGGCCGACCCGGCGACCGTGGCGCCCAGGCCGGCCACCGTCAGGCCGACGGCGAGCACCGCCGTACCCAGCCTCACGGTGCGGGCCGCACCCAGGCGCTGGGCGAGCAGGCCGGAGGTGGGCATCGCGAGCAGCGCGCCGGCACTCATCGCCAGCAGCAGCAGCCCGAGCCGGCCGGCGGAGAGGTCCAACGACTCACGGACCGCCGGCACCCGGGAGAACCAGCTACCGACAGCCAGCCCGTTCAGGGTGAAGGTGACGGCGACGCCGTTGCGGGCGGTCAGCACGGCCCGCGGCGGTGCCGGGGCGGTGACCGAGGGGGCGGGTGGACTGGTGGCGGCGCTCACGGGTGCAGGTCCTCTTTCCGGGGATGATCTCCTGGCACGATCGCACACCTGAGAGCGCTTCCACCACAAGCGGGATGCCCGCCCCTTACCGCCGATGGACCGGCCCGGCATGATTCCGAGTGAGGCGTTCGTCCTTGCGGACGGGTTGCCGGAGGGAGGGAACGATGACGACCGCAGCGCACCGACCGGCCACCCTGGAGGACGTCGCGCGGGTCGCCGGGGTGTCCCGGTCCACGGCCTCGCGGGTGATCGCCGGGACCGGGTTCGCCTCGCCGGCGGCCCGGGAGCGGGTCGCGGCGGCCGTCGACCGGCTCGGCTACGTGCCCAACCAGGCCGCCCGCGCACTGGTCCGGGGCGGTGGCGTACGGCTGGTGGTGGCGGTCCAGGGCACCAGCGCCGAGGTGCTGGACAACCCGTACGTCCACCGGGTGGTCGGCGCGACGGCCCGGGTCTGCGCGCCGGCCGGCATCGGGGTGGCGCTGCACTGGCTGCCGCTGGGCCAGCCGAGCCGCCTGGGGCAGCTCGCCGGGGACCGCAGCGTCTGCGGCGTGGTGCTGGTCAACACCACCGCCGAGCTGCTGGACGCCGTGCCACGGTCGCTGCGCGGCCGGGTGGCGTCGATCGGCATCGGCTCGGCCACCGTCCCGTCGTTCGACGTGGACAACGTGACCGGCACCGACGAGGTGCTACGCCACCTGTACGCCACGGGGCGCCGCCGGATCGCCATGGTGACCGGCCCCGAATGGCTGCCGTGCTCGCAGCGCCCCGTGCAGACGTACCGCCGCATGATGCATCAGGTCGGCCTGCCGGAGCGGGTGCTGCCCGGCGACTTCACCGCCGAGCGCGGCCGGGCGGCGGCCAGCGAGGCGCTGCGGCGCTGGCCGGACCTTGACGCGATCTTCGCGATCAGCGACGAGACCGCGCTCGGGGTGATCGCGGCGCTGCGCGACGACGGTGTACGGGTGCCCGGCGACGTCGCGGTGGCCGGCTTCGACGACATCCCGCTGGCCAGCATGACCGCCCCCGCGCTGACCACCGCGAGCCACCCGGTGGGCCGGATCGCCGCCGCCGCGGCGACCGCCGTGCTGGACGGGCGCCCGGTCGCGCCGGCGACCCTCTTCCCCTCCGCCCTGGTAGCCCGCGAAAGCGCCTGACCAGCCCTCCCGACAGCCGGGCCGGGTGGTTTAGCGGCAGTGGGTCGGGTAACCGCCGCGCACACGCCGTCGACAGCGAGGAGCGGTGACCCGTGTCCGAACTCGCGCCGCCGCGCCGGAAGCCGGCGGAGGACCCCCCGCACGGTCGCCTGACCGCACGGCCGCACCCGCCGGTGGCGCCGGCGCCCGCCGGACTGAGATCGATCATCGGCCCGGATGGTGAGCTGCTGGCGATGGTGTACGCCCCGGAGCCCGCGACCGACGGGACGGCGTACCGGTTGGTGCTGCTGTTGCACGGGGCGGGAGGCTCCGCCCGGCAGGGGCTGGACCTGCTGCGGCCGGTCGCGGACGCGCACCACCTGCTGCTGGTCGCCCCGCAGGCGGCGGCGAGCAGTTGGGACCTGATCGCCGGCGGGTTCGGGGTGGACGTGCGGCGCATCGACGGCTTGCTGACCAGCACCTTCGACGGCTATCCGGTACGCGACGTGACGTTCGGTGGCTTCTCCGACGGCGCCTCGTACGCCCTCTCGTTGGGCCTGGCCAACGGCGACCTGGTCGACGCGGTGCTGGCCTTCTCCCCCGGCTTCGCCGCGCCCCCGGTCACCCACGGCCGGCCGCGGATCTTCATCTCGCACGGCGTGGACGACCGCGTCCTGCCGATCGACGTGTGCAGCCGCCGGCTCGTCCCGCACCTGCACAGCCTCGGCTACGACGTCACCTTCGAGGAGTTCCCGGGCGGCCACGAACTCCCCACTCCGGTCCGCGGGTCCGCCATCACCTGGCTGACCCCGCGCCCCTGAGAGAGTGTGGGGTACTACTGGTCGATGGAGTGCAGCACCAGCCTGGCCCCGGCGCGGTCCTGAACCGAGGCGGAGTGCACCATGCAGACCAGCAGCAGCCCGTTCGTGTCGACCAGCAGATGCCGCTTGCGGCCTCGCACTTTCTTACCCGCGTCGAAGCCGATCTGCTCGCCGCCGCAGCGGACTTGGCCGACTGGGAGTCCAGCACCGCCGCGGTCGGTGCTGGGTCGCGCCCTCGGCCTGGCGGGACGAGGCGCCACGCGCAGCCCGGAACCATCACGTAGAGGATCGTGTCGGTGATCAGCCGGTGGCCGTACGTCAATGGCCGTCCACCCTTGGCCGGATCCCGTACCGGCAGGTGAGCGGATACGACCTGCCACACCGCGTCGGTCAGGGCGCCCGGCGGGCGTCATCCCCGCCAGTATTCATGTTGTCCGCAAAGACGCGATCTTGGCGGGGATGACCCAACTTCTGGCGCGAACGGCGCGCCGCACTTCCTTAGCGTGGTTGCTTGATGCTCTCGATGATTCGCGCAAAGCCTTCTTTTCCGTTGCCTGCCTCGATCTGGCGCCGGATGAGGCCCTGGACCATGGCGACTACCTCGGTGCTGATGCCCTGGTCGGAACTGGCGGTCATGATGTCGCCGAGGTCGGAGAACTCCAGACTCTGTTGCCCTTCGACGGTGTAGTCTCCGCCGTCGATGACTTCGGCGAACCCTTGCAACCCGCCGGTCATGGCGGTCAACCACGGTGCGGCCATGGCGGCGAACTCGCCCGCCGTCACGCCGGCCGGGGCGACCATGGCGGCGCCGTGCATGAATCCGGCGAACATGACGTACATGCCCGAGAGCAGGGCGAGGTCGTACAGCGACGCCAGTCCGGGATCCTCACCGAAGTAGGTACCGTCGCCCCACAGGTCGAGCAGCGGCTTGTACTGGTCGAAAACGGCGGCCGATCCGCTGTAGAAAATCGATGACCCAGGCTGACCGATCATTTCCGGGACGGCCATGATGCCGCCGTCCAGATACGCGACCCCTGCATCGGCAGCCCAGGCGGCCATCTCGCGTGACTGCTCCGGTGTCGTCGTGGTCACGTTGATCAACGTTCGTCCGGCCAACTCGTCGGCGAGCGGATCGAGCACCTCGTGGACCGACGCGTGGTCCAGCAGGCATGCGATCACCAGCCGGCTGGCCCGGACCGCTTCGCCTGCCGTGGCGGCCGCCTGCGCGCCCTGCGCAACCAGGTTGTCCGCCCTTCCCGCTGAGCGGTTCCAGACCGTTGTCGCGTGTCCGGCCTCCACCAAGGCGGCTGCGAGAGCGCTACCCATCGCGCCCAGTCCGAGAACGCTCACCTGGATGCTGTCGTTGGTTGTCATGTTTCGGGGCTCCCCTCGTGTTCGTCGTTCGGGGAGATCCTCTCCGCTGCCGGTAAGGTCGACTAGTACCGACTAATTAGTCAGGTACCCACCTGAAAGTAAGTAGGCCTTGGAGGGGCGGATGGCAACTTCAGCACGACGTGGCCCCTACTTCTGCGGGATCGACGCCGCGATGGACGTAGTCGCCGGCAAGTGGAAGTCGCTGATCCTCTGGGAGCTGCACAACTACGGGACCCGCCGGTTCGCCGAGCTCCGACGCGGTCTGCCGGGCGTCAGCGAAAAAATGCTGATTCAACATCTGCGGGAGATGGAAGAAGACGGGCTCGTGCATCGTGAGGTGTACCGCGAGGTGCCGCCGAAGGTGGAGTACTCCCTGACAGAGCACGGCGTATCCCTCAACGCCGCACTGGCATCCTTAGGGAATTGGGGCACCGAACGCATCCGGCGGATCGGCGCGGAGAAGGTTCCGGTCGACGTTGCCGGGGCAGTTCCTCGCTGAGCGCACCCGAGTTGGGACGGCAACAGACTTCTTGCACCGGTAGCGAGCAGCAAACGCGTCCCGGGAGGTGTGTGGCTGCAGCCGATCCTGACCGGGGTGCAGGTCGGTCAGGATCGACATGGTGCGGCCCGAGCCGGCCACGCTCGGGTGACGAAAGGTTCGGCGGCCAAGATCGCTCGCCGAACAACACTCTCTGACCCGCGCGCCACCGCCACCGGCGTCGATCATGGTGTTCGACGGGGCCTGGGCGGGGCCTGGGCGAGCCTGCGTCAGATCGGGGGTAGGCCCAGGGCGTCGTCGACCCGGGCGAGGACGGCGGCGTCCTCGTCGGGGTTGACGCCGCGCAGCAGGTCGATGGCCGTGGCGCGGACCTGGCCGATGATCATGGCGAGCGGGAGGGTCTGTGTCGACCCGAAGAGCTGCCCGGCGGTGTGCACGGCGGCGAGCGCCGCGTCGCCCGCCCGCGCCGCGTGCCGGTCAGCGGTCTCGTCCTGCCCATCCAGGTCGGCGGCGAGCGCTGCGCCGGCCTCCCGGACCGCCTCGGCGAGCGCGCGCAGCGCGGCGCCCAGCTCGGGCGGCACCGAGGACTGCAGGCGGCTGAGCGTCACGCTGGCGCGGGCGAGCACCCGGACGTTGCGTACCGCGTAGTCGATCTGTCGGATCGACTCGTCCACCGACCGCAGCCGGCCGATGTGCCGGCGCCGACGCAGGTTGAGCCGCAACGCCTCACCGGCGGCGAGCACCCCGTCGCGCAGCGCGTCGACCCGGGCGTCCATGCCGCGCGCCCGGGACAGCGCCGCGACCACGGCGGTCTCGTCGTGGTGGTCCAACGCGTCGGCGATGCCGCTGAGCAGCCCGGCCAGCTCGTCGAAGGTGCGGCGCACCTCGGCGACCAGCGGGGCCAGCGGGTGCCGGGCGTCGGCGATCAGGCTGACGGCGAGCGCCACGGCGCCACCGACCAGCGCGTCGACGAAGCGGAACGGCACGAGTGACCCGTCCGGTGGCGCGACCACCACGAGGTAGAGCGCGGAGACCGCGGCCTGCGTCAGCGTCACGGCGGTGGCGCCGAAGGCCACCGCGAGCAGGACGGTGAGCAGGATGACGGTGAGCACGGTCCAGGTGCTGCCCGGACCCAACGCCTGCACCACCAGGTCCGCGACCAGCACGCCGCCGGCCACCCCGAGGACGACCTCGACGGCTCGACGAACCCGCTGCCCCCGGGCCTGACCGAGAACGATCAGCGCGGCGGCCGGGGCGAAGAAGGGCTGCGGATGCTCGAGCAGCCGCGTGGCCAGCAGCCAGGCGACGGTCGCCGCGAGGGTCGCCTCCAGCACCGGCCGCCAGCCGTGCCGCAGACGCCCACCGGCGACCCGCAGCCCACCGAACCCCACCCTCGCTCACCTCCCGCAAACTCTGGCTCGCCGCCACGCGCCACCGCCATGTGCGACCGCCACGCGCCACCGCCACGCAGCGCCGGTCCAGTGACGCGCCGACAGCGGGACCGCGCAGGCTGACCGTGGCTCGCGCTACCCGAAGCGCCCCTGGCGATCGTCTACCATCGCGCGATGGTCCCCCTCACCGGGCTGCTCGACGGTCCCCGGGCTCGGGGTGCCTTCCTGCTCCGCTCGGTGCTCGACCCGCCGTACGCGGAGGTCACCTCCCGGCGAGGGCGCGCAGCAGGGTGCGAACGGCACCGGTCAGGTCGGTGCGGCTGGCCGGGCTGCCGGGTGCCGGGGCGGTGAGCGCGCCGGCGCCGACCAGCCGGTCGAAGAGCAGCCCGTCGACGAACGCGACGAACTGGTCGCCCTGCCGCTCCGGGTCGGTGGCGCCGGCCCGGGTCAGCAGGTCCCGGGCCTGGACTCGCAGGCCCGTGCCGTGGTTCAGGATGCCGCGCAGCTCGGGGCGGTGCACCGCCTCCAGCAGGCAGGCGTAGCGGGCCAACGTCCGACTGCGTCCGGCGCCCAGCCAGCGGTCGAGCACCTCGGCGATGCCGGCGGCGAGCAGGTCGAGGTCGTCGCCGTCGAGCCGCGGGCCGGGCGCGGGCGGCGGCGGCCCGGTCGGCAGGTCGTACGCCGCCAGGTCGGCCCGGTCCAGGTCGGCGAGCCGGCCCACCACGGCTTCGATCAGGGCCTGCCGGGTGCGCAGGTACGCCGACGTGGTGCCGAGCGGCATTCCGGAGCGGCCGTCCACGGCGCGGTGGGTCAGCGCCCGCATGCCACCGTCGGCGATCAGCTCGATGGCAGCGTCGGCCAGCAGCGCGATCCGGTTCGTCCGGGCCGTCACGAACCTCCCCTTCCCGTGGCGTGGTCCGGAGGTAGTATCACTCTTCTACAGGCGTAGAAGGGCGGCCGACGTGAACGACTCGCACGCGGTGGTGGTCGGCGGCGGAATCGGCGGGCTGAGCGCGGCGCTCGCCCTGCGCCGGCACGGGTGGCGGGTCACCGTGCTGGAACGCGCGCCCGAGCTGCGCGAGGTCGGGGCCGGGCTGACCCTGATGGCGAACGCACTGCGCGGGCTGGACGCCCTCGGTCTCGGCCCGGCCGTGCGCTGCGGCGACCACGCCGAGGCACCCGGCGGGATCCGCGACCGGCGCGGGCGGTGGCTGTCCCGGGTGGACGGTGCGGAGATGATCCGGCAGCTCGGCACCGCTGCCCTCGGCGTACACCGGGCCACCCTGCACCGCATCCTGCGCGACGCACTGCCGGCCTCGTCGGTGCGGACCGGCACCGACGTGGAGCAGGTGGGGTCCGGCCCGGACCACGCCGAGGTGCGCTACCGGGGCCCGGACGGCCCGCAGACCCTCGCCGCCGATCTGGTGGTCGGCGCCGACGGGCTGCGCAGCCGACTGCGCGCCCAGCTCTGGCCGGAGATCCCCGCCCCGGTGTACGCGGGCTCGACGGCCTGGCGGACCGCCATCGCGTTTTCCGAGCCGGTCCCGGCGGCGATCACCTGGGGCCCCGCGGCCGAGTTCGGCATGGTGCCACTCGGCGGCGGCCAGGTCTACTGGTACGCGGCCCTCACCGCCCCGCCCGGCGGCCACGCACCGGACGAGCTGGCAGCCGTCCGGGAGCAACTCGGCGACTGGCACGCACCCATCCCGGCGCTGCTGGCGGCGACTCCACCCGGGGTGCTGCTGCGCAACGACATCCACCACCTGGCCACGCCGCTGCCGTCGTACGTGCGGGGGCGGGTGGCACTGCTCGGCGACGCCGCCCACGCGATGACGCCCAACCTCGGGCAGGGCGCCGGCCAGGCGATCGAGGACGCCGTGGTGCTCGGCGCGGTCTGCGCCGGCGGCGCCGAGGGGCTGCCGGCCGCCCTGGCGGCGTACGACCGACTCCGTCGCCCGCGCAGTCAGGCCATCGCCCGGGCCGCCTTCCGCGCCGGACGGTACGGGCAGCAGCTCCGCAACCCCCTCGCGGTCGCGGTGCGGGACACCGCGTTACGGCTCACCCCGGCTCGGGCCGCGCTGCGCGGGATGGCCCGCTACGCGGACTGGCTGCCCCCGGCCGAGCCGAGCTGAGGTTGCTCAGCCGGCGGCGGCAGCGACGTACTCGGGTGAGGCGAGGAACTGGGTGAGAACCTCGACGGTGCCCGGCGTGTACGGGCGGCCGTCGAGCACCTGGTCACCGGGCACGAAGACGATCGCGGCACCCTCCCCGAGCACCACATCCTCCTGGCGGGCCCGGGTGGACCCCACGAAGTAGTGCATCACCCGGGCGATCTCGGGCACCGGCTGCACGGCGTACGGACGCAGCGGGCCGTCGGCGCGAAGGCCGGTCTCCTCCCACAGCTCCCGTTCGGCGGTCTGCCCCGGCGTCTCCCCCGGCTCCTCGTGCCCACCAGGCAGGCACCACACGCTCGGGTGATAAATGGCGTTGTCGTCACGCAGTTGCAGCAACAGTTGCCCGTCGGGGTCCACCAGCAGCACACACGCGATTGTGATCATCGGATCAGCCTAGCCATCGCGGCGGGGCATAAAGCTCCAGAGTAGTCAATTGCGCCGCCGCCGGCCTCAGCCGAACATGACAGGGCGCCGGTAAGATCGGCGACTGCGTTGTGACTGATCGCTGACTGCTTGTGGTGAAACTGATCACACACACTGAGCGCATGAACAGGAGAGTCAACCGCGGTAAGGCACTCCGCGTCGCGGTGTGCCTTCTCCTCCTCGCCGCGCTGAGCGGCTGCATGCAACTCAACATGGGGCTCACCGTCAACGCCGATGACACCGTCGACGGACAACTCCTCCTGACCGCCGAGAAATCGGTGCTGACCGCGCGGAACAAGAACATCCCCGCGGCCTTCGCCGAACTGCGGCAGAACATCCCCGCGCTGCCCGCCGGCGAGGAGACGACCTACAACGACGCAAAATTCTTCGGCAGCCAGATCACGTACCGCAGGGCGCCACTGAAAACGTTCGACAGCGAGAGCGTGAAACTGGTCCGGGACGGCGATCTCTACCGCTTCACGCTTCCGCTCGATCCCAAGAAATACGGCGGAAAAGTAGCCGAACAGAACCCTCAGCAGCAACAGGCATTCATGAAGCTGATGTCGTTCGAGATCTCGGTGACCTTTCCCGGCCGGGTGATCGACACCAATGGCACCATCAACGGTCGTTCGGTCAGTTGGAAGGTGGATCCCAACCAGGACAAGCCGGCCGAGCTGCGGGCCGTCGCCGAGGCACCGCCTCGACCGTCCGCCTCGCCGGCCGCCGCCAGCGACGACGGGGGCGGGTTCCCCTGGCTGCTGGTCGTCGGCGGTGTGGTCCTCCTGCTGCTGGTTCTCGCCGTGGTGGGCGTACTCCTGCTGCGTCGCCGTCGCCCGACGGCGCCGGCCGCAGCCACACCGGGCCCCACCTCGCCGGGCCCGCCCGCCGGCGCGCCCGGGCCCGGCTGATCTCTCCGGTGGCCGGTCCTGCCGGCCACGCCCGGCCCCGGCCGCCCCGCAACGACGGCGACCGGCACCGGTGCTCCCCTGCGGGAGCACCGGACCTCACCACCACCTCATCCCGGTCGCACATCGCACAAATCGAAGGGAGATCGCCATGAACGATCTCTACACCTGGGCAGCCCTGGGCAGCATCGCCGGCGCCAGCGCCGCCACCCTCCTGGCCACCAACGTCATTGGCGGGCTGATCGGCCCGAGCGGCGACAAGGCCCGCAAGTGGATCGCCATCGGCATCGCGCTCCTGCTCTCCTACGTGACCGCGGCGTTCGCCGACGAGGCCGGCGGCGAGAAGTGGGTCATCGCGTTCTTCAACGCGCTGGTCATCTTCTCCGCCGCGCTCGGCATCAACCAGATCCCGCCCGGCAACCGGCAGGCGACCCAGGCGTCGCCAACCCAGGTCGCGCAGAACCGCGAGCCTCGCTTCGTCCGCTCCTGGGTCTGAGGGGATGACGTCATGATCTTCGGAATCATCAGCACAGTGGTGCAGGTCGGCTTCGGCGCCCTGTTCGGCTACCTCGCTGGCGGCACGATCGGCCTGCTCGTCGGCGCCGTCGTGGGCCTGCTGGTCGGCGCGGTCTTCGGCTGGGCGATCACCTCCGCCGGGGTGTACGCCTCGGACGCGCGCGGCATCCTGCTCTTCGTCGTCGACCACACCTGGAGCCTGCTGAACACGTTCATCGGGGCCATCTACCTGGCCGTACACCTGCTCTTCGGGCACTCCCTGGACCGGCCCACCTCGGCGGGCAGCGGCCGGGTAAGCGTGGTGGAGGGGGTCTCGCCCCGCTACGCCACCACCATCGGCACCGTCTGCGCCGGCTCCAGCTCGGGCATCCAACGGCACGAGGACGTGCACATCTTCCAAGGGCGCCTCCTCGGCCCGCTCTACATCCCACTGGTGCTGGCGAACTACGTGCTGTTCACCATCGCACCGGTGTGGCTGCTCTACCACGACCACGCCAACGCGCCGATCAACCGGTTCACCCGGTACTTCGAGATCGGCGTCTACCCGCACGTCTGGAACGAGGCCATCGCGTACCGGATCCAGGGGACGCCACCGCGATGAGCACCGACGGGCGCGGACCGATCGAGGCGGCCACCGCCGCGCTGACCGCCTGGCTGGCCAGCGCGGCGGGGGAAACCGTCCCGATCGGCCCGCCCCGTACCGACGGCGATGCCGGCGGGCTCACCCTCTGGCCGCTGGAGTTGCGCCCCGCCCGGCAGACCCGCTCCAGCGGCGCGGTCCGCGAGCCGTACCGGTTCACGGTCCGCTACCTGCTCTGCGCGACCGGGCCGGCCGGGCTGCCCGGGTTGGACCGGGTGCTCACCGCCGCGACCCGCGACGGCAGCTACCCGGTGGTGCTGGAGGCCGGCGAGGCACCGATGTGGACCGCGTTCGGCAGCGCGCCACGTCCCGCACTACTGATCGACGTGCCGGCCCAGGTGGACCACCCGACCCCGGCCGCACCGCCGGTGCTGCAACCGCTGCGCCTGCGGCAGATGGAGCTCCGGACCCTCACCGGCCGGGTGGTCGGCACTCAGGACCAGCCACTGGCGGCTATGCGGGTCGAACTGCCCGGCACGGCGACCGCCACCCGCACCGGTCCCGACGGCCGATTCCTGATCGTCGGTGTCCCGCACGACCCCGAGCACCCGGGCCCGGTCCGGCTTCGGCTGACCGGGCACGGCCTCGTGCTCACCGCCGACGTCGACCCCGCCGAACCCGACCTGGTCATCGTCTGCGCGCCACCGACCCACTGACGCTCACCCGCACAGGAGGACCGATGCCCAGCTACTTCTCCCCCGGCATCTACGTCGAGGAGGTCCCCAGCGGCGCCCGACCGATCGGACCGGCGAGCACCAGCATCGCCGCCTTCGTCGGCGTCGCCCCGGACCGCTCCGCCCAACTGGGCAGGGCGGTGCCGGTCAACAACTGGACCGAGTTCCTGCGGCTCTTCGCCGGCGGGGAACCGGCGGAGAGCACCCCCCTCGCCCGGGCGGTCTTCGGCTTCCTGGACAACGGGGGCGCCCGCTGCTGGGTGGTCAACGTCGGCGAGGGCGGCGCGATCACCGGGACCGGGCAGCGGCGCGGCGGCCTGCAGTTGCTGGAGGCGATCGACGAGATCTCGATCCTGGCCGCGCCCGGTTTCCACGACGTGGTGTCGCACGAGGCGCTGCTGAGCATGGCCGAGCGGACCCGCACCATGGTGGCGATCTGCGACCCCGCACCGGACATCGACGACATCTCCGCGCTGACCAAGGTCGCCACGCCGTCCTCCGGCAAGCCTCCCAAGCCCGCCGAGGGAGCCGGCTCGTCCGGGTCCGGCTCGGGTTCCGGCGGTTCGGCCAGCGCCGGGGCGTCGGGCGGATCGGCGGGCGAGGGTACGGCGTACCGGCCCCGGCAGTCCGAGTTCGGCACCTTCTACTACCCGTGGATCCGCGTCCGTGACCCCATCACCGGGGAGTTGGAACTCACCCCGCCGAGCGGGCACCTGGCCGGCATCTGGGCTCGCACCGACGCTCTGCGCGGGGTGCACAAGGCGCCGGCCAACGAGCCGGTACGCGGCGCGGTCGACCTGGGCTACCTGGTCACCCGACCGGAGCACGACGTGCTCAACCCCAAGGGCGTCAACGTGATCCGCTACTTCGCCGGCGAGGGCATCCGCGTCTGGGGCGCCCGTACGCTCGCCGCCGAGGCCAGCGAGTGGCGCTATCTCAACGTACGCCGACTCTCCATCGCCATCGAGCAGGCCATCGCCAACGGCACCCGGTGGATGGTGTTCGAGCCCAACGACTTCACGCTCTGGCGCTCCATCCGGCGGGACATCGGCGCGTTCCTGACCCGGGTGTGGCGCGACGGCGCGTTGCTGGGCCGCAACGAGGAAGAGGCGTTCTTCGTCAAGTGCGACGAGGAGACCAACCCGGTGGAGGTCCGCGACGCGGGCATGGTGATCGCCCACATCGGTATCGCCGTGGTCAAGCCCGCCGAATTCGTGGTGTTCAAGCTGAGCCAGTGGGCCGGCGGCACCGAGACCGAGACGATTGGAGGCTGACATGCCGCCCACCACAGCCACCCCCCAGCCGGGCGCGCCGGTCGACCCGTACCGGGCGTACAACTTCCGGCTGCTCATCAACGGCGTCACCAACGGCCACTTCACCGAGATGAGTGGGCTGGAGCTGAACATCCCCGGGCAGCCGTACCGGGAGCACGGCCTCGGCCGGATGCGGATGGTGCCGGGCCAGGCCGAGTACGAGCCGGTGACGCTGCACTTCGGGCTCACCGCCTCCCGGGAGCTCTGGGACTGGGTGAACGCCACCGCCAAGGGCACGCTCAGCCGCCGCAACGTCTCGGTGGTGCTGCTGGACTCCGTGGGCACCGCCGAGGTGCTGCGCTGGAACCTGATCGACGCCTGGCCGACCCGGTGGCGCGGCGCGCACCTCAACACGCTGAGCCACGAGATCGCCATCGCATCGCTGACGCTGCGCTACGAGGGTCTGGAACTGGAGTCCGGCGGTGCCACCGCGCCGACCCCCGCGTAGCTGGCTGGCCGGCCGACTGCGCTCGGCGGCCGGAGCGGTGCAGCGCCTCGCCGGCCGCGTCGAGCCCGCCGGCCCGGTCGGGCACCAACCGTCGGACGCCCTCGTGGCGGCGCCGCGCCGCTCCGGGGAACCACCGCGGCACTGGCTGGACCTGGTCGCCGCGCACGCCCCCGGCCTGCTCCGTGACCTGGAACTCGAGGACCCCTCGACCGGGCCTGTCGGCGGCCTGACCGAGGGCGGGCGCAGTGACCGCCCCGGCGTCGACGGGCCGGCGGACTGGGCGGGGTCCGCCGGCCAACCGGGCTCGGGCGCTGATCCGTCGTCCGAGCCCGGCGGGCCCGGCGGGTACGACGCCCGTGGGCGCGCTCGTGGTGCTCGCGCACTGGGGAGCGCGGGCGGGTTCGGGTGGTGGCAGCCGACGAGTGCCAGGAGGTCGGACAGGTCGTCCGGGGCGGCCGACGGGCTCGGTGGTGCCGGGCACGGTGGCGCCGCTTCGGGCGGCAGCGGCCTGCCCGGTGGCGCCGGCTCGTACGGTGGCGCCGGCAGGCTCGGGGCGGCTGGCGGCTACGGCGCTGGTGTCGACGGCACCGGTGCGGCGTTCGACGGGGCGGAGGGGTTCGGCACGCCGGACGGCACCGTGGCCGGCCGATCGAGGTCGGCCGGAATGCGCTTGCGCCGTCGGTTCGACTCGCCGACCGGGTTCGGTTCGTCGACAGGACCGGGTGGGTCGGGCGGGGTCGGTGCCGTTGGCGGGCTGGCGGGTGCCGGACGGGCGGGAGAAGCCGCGGCACCGGCCCGACCGCTGATCCGGCCAGCGGTCCCAGGGCCCTCCGCCCTCGGACCCTCCTACGGCAACGCCGCCGGTCACCACTCCCTCGGAACGACCCCATCGGTCTCCCACCTGACCCCCGCACCCGGGCCCGACGGGCCGATCCTGGAAGGTTCCCGCCCCTGGAAGGGCCGCTTCCTTCCAGGACCTTCTGCCGCGTCGAGCGACGACGGACTGCGGGGCGCGACGGACGGATTCGAGGCGGTGCGAAGCGAGAGCACGCGCGCCACGGCGGACGGGGGCGCCCTCGGGGCCAGCGGGGACAGGCCCGGCGCCAGCGGGGACGGCCACCACGGGTTCGGGCGCCACCAGACCGGGTTCGACGCTGACCGGAACGGGACCGCAGGCGACCAGAACGGGTTCGCGGGTGGCCCGAGGAGGTTCGGGGGCGACCCGAGCAGGGTCGGCGGCGGCTGGAGCGGGCTCAGCGCGCGCGGATCCGGGGCCAGCGGGCCCAGGTCCGGGGCCAGCAGGCGCGCAGGCGCGGCCGGCGGGCACGGCACCCGAGGCGGGTCTGCCGCCGGTCCGAGCGGACTCGACGGCGGCGGTGGACGACCGGGGTGGACAGCAGGGGCGGGTGACGTGGCGAACGGCCAGGACCTGGGCAGGGCCGCCCCGGGCCGCAGGCCGATCGGGTGGACACGCGCGGCGGGTGCGGGGTACGCGACCGGCGGTACCGCGCTCGACGCGGCGCGTACCGCCAGCAGTGGACCCTGGCCGGCGCTCCCGGACGACCCGTCGTGGCCCACACAGAGCGCCGGCGCGGCGGCCGGCGGCGAACGGGCAGCGGTGACCAGCGACCTGTGGCCGGCGCTGCCGGACGACCGACCGCTGTGGAGCGTGCCGGACGCCGCGCTCGACGCGACCGAGCTGGGCCGACTGGACCGGGAACAGGCGGGCGACTGATGGAACGCGTCGCCTTCCTCATCGACTCCTCCGGGGAACGGGTGGACTGCCTGCTCAACCCGGAGACCGTGCAGGTGACCCGGCTCGCCGGCGTACGCCAGAGGGGTGTCGCCGGTGGCCAGCTCACCGGGTCCGGGCTGGCCGACGACCCGCTGGTGTTCACCGGCGGCGGTCGTACCGAACTGGTGCTGGACCTGCTCTTCGACGTGGACTTCGTGGAGGCGCAGATCCGCCCGGCCGACGTGCGGGTGTTGACGCGTCCGCTGTGGATGCTCGCGGAGAACTCCACCGCCGAGCACGGCTGGCTGCGACCGCCGCTGGTCCGGCTGGTCTGGGGCAAGACCTGGAACGTGCCCGGCGTGATCATCGCGGTGGCCGAGCGGTTCGACGCGTTCACCGGCACCGGCTCGCCTCGGCGCTCCTGGCTGCGGCTCAAGCTGGTCCGGGCCGCCGAGACGGCCGATCAGGCGCAGGCCGGCTTCGAGGAGGAGTTGGCCGCCGCGAGCACCCCGACCGCCGCTCCGGGCAGCGCCGTGGTCGCCGCCGGTGACGGCGCCGCCGAGCCGGGCCGCTCGGGGGTGCGCTTCGACCTGCTGGCCAACGACGCGCTCGGCTCGCCGCTGCGCTGGCGGCTGCTGGCCGAGCACAACCGGATCACCGACCCCCTGGCGGTGCCGGCCGGCACCACGTTGGCCGTCCCGCCGCCCGGCCCACCGGCCGGCGCCGGCTCGACGCTGGCCGGCGCGGTGGCCGGGGTCGCCCGGGCGGTGGCCGGAGCGGTGGGCGCGTCCTTCGTGGGCGCCTCTATCGCGACCGCGCCGGCGGCCTGGGGATCGGCGACCGGAACACCGGCCGGGCCGGCACCGACCGGCGTCACCGGAACAGGGGGTACGCCATGACCAGCGTTGCGCCCCGGGCCCTGACCGTCCTGCTGGACGGGAACGAACTGTCCGGCGCGGCCCGTCAGCGGGTCCGCTCCCTGCGGGTGGCCGCCCGGCTCGACCAGCCCACCCAGGCCGAGCTGGTGCTCGCCACCACCGCCGGGATCGGCGCGTTCGACCCGGCGGTCCGCCCCGGCACGACGCTCGACGTCCGGCTCGACGAGCATGCCGACGCGCTGTTCACCGGAGAGGTCACCTGTGTCGAGATCGAGTACGCCGCCGACGGCGCGGCGGTGCTGCGCATCCGCGCGTACGACGCACTGCACCGGCTGCGTAAGCGACAGGGGTTGCGGGCCTTCACCTCGGTGACCGCCGCCGAACTGGCCGAGGAGCTGTGCGGCGAGGTCGGGCTGGCCGTGGCGGCGGAGACCGACGGGCCACGGCTGGAGCGGCTGCTCCAGCACCGGCACAGCGATCTGGAGCTGCTGCGCGAGGTGACCGGCCGGGCCGGGCTGCACCTGGCCGCCGACGGTGACACGGTTCGGCTGATCACCCTCGCCGGGTACGGGGAGCCGGTCGCGTTGACCCTCGGGGCGGGCGTACACACGCTGCGGCTGGCTACCAACCTGGACCAGGCCAGCGGTGCCAGCGCCGCCCTGGGTTGGCATCCGCAGCGGGCCGAACCGATCAGCCAGCAGGCCGACGAGGCGCGCTGCGGCCGGCCGGCCGGCGATCGCCCGGACCCGGCCGACGTGGGCGCCGACGGGGTACGCACCGCCGTCGACCAGCCCGGCCGCAGCGACGACGAGTTGGCCGCGTTGGCCCAGGCCCGGCTGGACACCCGGGCCGCCGCGCTGGTCACCGCGGAGGGCGTGGCCGAGGGCGATCCGGCGCTGCGACCGGGCCGGCGGATCGACCTGGCCGGCGTGCCCGACCCGGTCGCTGGCGGGTACGTGCTGACCGAGGTGGTGCACACCGTGGACGGCGACGGGCACCTGACCCGGTTCTCCACCGTGCCGCCGGCAGCGCCCGCGAACACCTCGGGTGGGGCGGCCGGCGCGGTGGTCACCCTCGGCACCGTCACCGACGTCGCCGACCCGGACGGGCTGGGCCGGGTCCGGCTGACCCTGCCGGCCTACGGCGATTTGGACGCCGGGTGGCTCGGCGTGCTCTGCCCCGGCGCCGGGCGCGGCAAGGGCTTGGTGGCACTACCCGACCCCGACGACACCGTGCTGGTGGTGCTGCCCGGCGGCGAGCCGGCGTCGGGCATCGTGCTCGGCTCGCTGTTCGGCGCGGTCGAGCCGTACGACGCGGGCATCGACGACGGCCAGTCCCGCCGCTGGACGCTGCGCACCAAGGGCGGGCAGTCGATCGTCGTCGACGACGTCCAGCGCAGCCTGCGGTTGGCCACCGAGGCGGGCAGTTGGCTGGAGCTCACGCCCGACCTGGCCACCCTGCATGCGGCGACCGATCTGGTGATCTCCGCGCCCGGCCGGGCCCTGGTGGTGCGGGCCCGCAGCGTGGACTTCCTGCACGCCGAGTCGACCGAGGACCCGACCACCGCGGCCGAACGGGCCCGTTCGCTCGCCCGCGCACACCACGAAGGAGGCGGCTGATGCGCTGGATCCACCGCGACTCGGTGATCACCTGCGACCACGACGGCCGGGTCGAGAACGAGCCGTCGCAGGAGTGGGTGACCATCACCGGCGTACCGGTGCTGGTGGACGACGACCCGGTCGGGCGCGACATCACGGCCTGCCCCAACTACGGCCCGACGATCAAGCCGTGCGGCAAGACGGTGAACGTCCGGGTCGGTTACAGCGACTGGCTGCGGGTCGACGGGCACAAGATCCTGCTGTCGCACCTGGAGGGGTTCACCGACGGCACACCGCCGGGACTGGTCCACCACCTGGTGCGTGACCCGCGCCAGCAGTTCCTGGCGGCGGACCGATGAGGGCGTTCCGTTTCGTCGGCGCCGGCTTCGACGCCGGCCGCAACGGCGGGCTGGCGCTCACCGCGGCCGGCGGCCTGGCGATGACCGAGGGCGACGAGAGCGTACGCCAGGCGCTGTTTCTGCTCCTGTCGACGACACCGGGCGAGCGGCTGATGCGGCCCGGGTACGGCTCCCGGCTGCACCGGTTGGTCTTCGCGCCCAACGACGACACCACCGCCGGGCTGGCCATCCACTACGTCCGGCAGGCCATCGCCCGCTGGGAGCCCCGCGTCGAGGTGATCGACGTGGACGCCGGGCCGGACCCGGACGACGCGTGGCGGCTGGTGATCCGGTTGGACTACCGGGTCCGGGCCAGCCTGACCCCCGGGCAGTTGGTCTTCTCCGTGGACCTGCTGCCCATCGACGAACCGGCGCAGGGAGGATCCTCATGACGCTGCCCGTGCCGCACCTGGACGACCGCGGGTTTCTCGACCTGGTCACCGAGGCCCGGGAACGGATCCGGCAGTCCTGCCCGGCCTGGACCGACCTGTCGGCGCACGACCCGGGCATGGCGTTGGTGGAGGCGTTCGCGCACCTGACCGAGGTGATGATCTACCGGCTGAACCAGTTGCCGGAGAAGGCGTACGTCTCGTTTCTGAATCTGCTCGGGGTGACCCGGCACGCGCCCACCGCGGCCTGGGCGGACGTCCAGTTCACCCGCAGCGGCACCGATCGGGGCGCGGTGCGGATCCCGGCCGGCCTGCGGGTCGCGGCGGCCCGGGGCGCCGATCCCCGGCCGGTCGTGTTCGTCACCACCGAGCCGGCGCTCCTGCCCGCCGGCGAGGCGTCGGTGACGGTACGGATGCACCACTGCGAGCCGGTCGAGGCGGAGCTGCTCGGCACCGGCACCGGCCAGCCGGGCCAGGTGCTGCGGGCCGCGCGGGCTCCGCTGGCGTACACCGCCGAGCAACTGGACCTGCTGCTCGGGGTGGAGGTGCCGGCCGGCACGGTGGAGCTCGGTGCGGCGGCCCGCGAGCACGAGGGCCGCACGTTCGAGATCTGGCGGCCGGTGGACAGCTTCGCCGGGGTCGGGCCGCAGGCCAAGGTGTACCTGGTCGACCGCTGCTCGGGGACCGTCACCTTCGCACCCGCCCTCGACCTGCGGTCCCCCACCGAGCCGGCCAGCGCCGCCCAGTCGCCGGTGACCGTGGCGGCGGTGCCGCCGGCGGGACGGCAGATCCGGCTCTGGTACCGGGCTGGCGGTGGTCCGACCGGCAACGTGGCCGCGGGCACGCTGACCAGCCTGCGCGACCCGCTGCCCGGGGTACGGGTGGACAACCCCGCGCCGGCGGCGGGCGGCCGGGAGATGGAGGCGCTGGAGTCGGTGCTGCTGCGCGGCCCGTATGAGTTCTTCGCCCAGCAGCGGGCGGTCACGGCGAGGGACTTCGAGGTCCTGGCCACCAGCTCCGGCGCGGTGGCCCGGGCCCGGGCGTTCACCCGCGCCGCCGTGTACAGCTTCGCCCGCCCGGGTGAGGTCGAGGTGGTGCTGGTGCCGTACGTGCCGGAGTCGGCTCGCCCGGGTGGCCGACTGCCGGTGTCGGTGCTGCGCGAGCACGAGGTGCCCGAGGCACGCCGGCGGGTCGAGGCGGATCTGGAGCAGCGCCGGATGGTCGGCATCCAGTCGCGCGCGACCTGGGTCCGGTTGAAGGCGGTCTCGATCCAGGCCCGGGTGGTGGTCCGGCGGGAGGAGGACGTGGACGCGGTCCGCCAGCGCATCCACGACCGGCTGCACCAGACTCTCAGCCCGCTGCCCACCGTGCTCAACCCGACCGGCTGGCCGTTCGGCGAGCCGCTGCGGGCGTCCAACGTGTACCGGCTGCTGGAGCACGCCGAGCCGGGCGTGCGCTACGTCGAATCGGTCCGGTTCGTGGTCGACGAGGCGCCCGACGCCGAGGTGCGCGCCCTCGCCGTCGACCAGTACCAGCCGCGCACCTGGTACGCCGGGCGGGGGCCGGTGCTGTTCCGCTCCAGCAACGCCGGGGCGGGCTGGGAGCCGGCCGGCCGGTTCGACGACGAGACGGTGGTACGGGTGGCGCCCGCGCCCGCGCCGGTACGGCCGGGAATCGTGCCGCGTCCCGGCTCGGTAGCCGTGGTGACGGTGCGCGCCTCCGGCGGCTCGCGGGTGCACCTGAGCACCGACCTGGGCGAGACGTGGTCCCTGCTCACCGACCTGGACTCGCGGATCTCCGACGTGGCGTGGATCGACCGGGACGGCGCGGGCGCGCTGCTGGTGGCCACCGACACCGGCCTGTACGAGGTGTCGCTGCTGCCCGGCGCGGTGCCGTTGCAGATCCTGGTCGACCCGTCCGACGCGGACCGGGGCTTCTACGCGGTGCGCGCGTTCGTCTCCGAGCGCGGGGCGCCCGGTGTGGCGGTGGCCGCGCAGGCGAGCTTCGGGGTGTACCTGTCGACGGCGGGCGGACGGCCCGGCAGCTTCACCCACGTCGGCCTGTCGAACGTCGACAACCGGGTGTTGGCGGTGCAGTACGACGGCCCGGCCACGCTGCTGTGGAGCGGCGCGGGCGAGCCGGACCCGAAGAAGCCCGGCCAGGGCTGTCACCGCACCCGACTGTTCGAGTCCGATGTGAAGTGGCAGTCGGTGCAGGCCGGCTGGATCGGTGGCACCTGTCGGGATCTCGCGTTCGCCGGCCAGCAGGCGGTGGCGGCCACGCAGAGCGGCGGGGTGCTGCGACTGGACACGCTGGCCACCCAGCCGCAGTGGCAATCCGTGATGGTCAACTGCGGGTTGCCACTGCGGGACCGGACCCGGTTCGTGCCGGTGGACGCGATCGCGGTGAGCGGCCACGCGGGCGGCGCGACGACGGGCGCCGGCACACCGGCGGCGGAGCGGCTGGTCCTGGCCGCCGGCGGAAGCGGCGTGTTCCGCAGCGCCAACGCGGTCGACTGGATCCCCAGCGCCAACCAGGCCACCGCCGACGTGGTGACCGTCCCTGACACCTGGCTGCTCTGCTCCGGCGAGCACGACATCGAGGTGGTGCGGCAGGATGCGACGCTCGGCGATTGAACGGCTGCTGCCCGCCGCGTACCAGCGGGCCTGCGTGCCGGGCAGCGTGCTCTGGGCGCTGCTGGAGGTGATGGAAGGGCTGCACGCCCCGGACGAGGCGATCCTCGCCGAGGTGGACGCCCTGTTCGACCCGTACCGGGCGCCGGACGGGTTGGTGGTGCAGCTGACCCGTTGGGTGGCCATGGATCACGTTGTGGCCTCGCCCCGGCCGGACGCACCGCTGCCGCTGCCGGTAGGTCGGCTGCGGGACCTGGTGGCCAACGGGGCGCTGCTGGCCCGGTGGCGGGGCACCCCGTACGGCATGCGGAGGGCTCTCGAGCTGGCCACCGGGTTGAGTGGTTTCGCGATCGACGAACCCGCGGATCAGCCGTTCCACGTCGTGGTGCGGGTGCCGGCGGTCGCCGCCGGCCAGCTCGCCGTGATCACCCGCATCGTCGAGGCGGAGAAGCCCGCCTCGGCCACCGTCGAGATAGTCGTCGCAGAGGAGTCGTCATGACCACCGAATGGGCGGTCGTCGCCGCCGCCGAGCAGTTCACCCTTGACCCGCGTAACGCCGGCGAGCTGACCTTCACCGTCTCGAACCCGGGCAACGCGCCGGACACGGTGGTGTTCGACATCGCGCCCGGCGACGGCTCCCAGCGGGCCTGGTTCACCGTCACCGAGCCACAGCGGGTGGTACCCGGGCAGGGCTCGGTGTCGTTCCTGGTCAAGCTCACCGTGCCGGCGGGCACCCCGCCCCGGCGCTACGACATGACCGGGTTCGCGTACTCGGCGAACACCGCCCCGGAGGAGAGTTCCCGGTCCAGCGGCCGGGTCACCTACGAGGTGCGGGCGGTCGCCCCGCCTCGGCGTACGCCCTGGCCCTGGATCGCCGCGGCGGCGGCACTGGTGCTGGTGGTGGTGACCGTGGGGGTGGTCCTGCTGACCCGCGGCGGCGACCCGGCCCCTGGCGAGCCGCGGGTGGTCACCGTCGAGGCGGAGAGCCTGGTGGACGCCGCGGTGGTCAAGTCGCCGCAGAACAGCAAGGCGGCCGTGGGCGCGCAGCCCAACTGCTGCGGGGTGACCTGGTCCGGGGACAAGCAGCTCTTCTTCACGGGGCTGGCGATCGGCGATCAGGTCACCGTGACGGTGCAGATCCCGGCGGACGGCAGGTGGCGCTTCGCCGCCGTCCGCACCACCTCCCTCGACTACGCCAACACCGTCTTCGTCATCGACGGCGGCCAGGTCGGGGGCACGTTCCTCGGCTTCAGCCCGACCGTGCAGAAGACGGATTTCCTGGACGTCGGCACGGTCCAGCTCACCAAGGGCGCGCACCAGGTCACGCTGTTGGTGGTCGGCAAGACGCAGGGCACCCCCAGCTACTTCGCCGGCGTCGACCAGATCCGGTTCAGCGAGGTCGTGACGCCGGCCGCCGCGCGATGAGCGGCCGGCAGAAGGCGCTGCTGGCGGCGCTCGCCGTACTGCTGGTGGCGCTGTTCGTGGTCGCGGTCGGCACCGGCCGCGACGACCAGGGCGACCCGGGGGCCAGGCACGGGCTGGTCGACTGGCTGGGCGCGCTGGGCGGCGAGCGCTCTTCGGTGGACCCGGCCACGGTCAGCGCGGACTGCTTCGAGGAGCCCGGTCGGCTGGTCTTCTCCGGCAGTTGCGTGCTGCGGGTCGCCGACCCGGGCGGCCTGCGCACCCTGGTGCTGCGCAGCGCTGCGCGGTTCACGGTCAGCGCGCCGGCGCCCGGCGACGCCGACCTGACCATCCGGGACGAGGTCGAGCCGGCCTCGGACGGCACCGGCGCGGTGGCGAAGGTCGCCGTCGACGAGGCCACCGAGGTGTCCGTGCGCTGTCCCAGCCTCGGTGGCTGCACGGTCACCGTCGCCACGTCCTGAGTGAGCATCGAGAGGGAGGCACCGACGTGGGTGACCTGCGTAAGCCGTTCCTGCTGCTGGCGATGCTCGCCGTCGTCCTGGCGATCGGGGTGGAGCTGGGCTCGGGGCTGCTGCTCGGTGGCGCCAACGCCGGCGCGGCCCTGGCCGACAGCGCCGGATCTCTGGACGTGGAGCTCGACGGGGTGTCCGGCGTCAGTGAGCCGTCCGGTCGGGGCACCGGTTACCTGGCGCTGATCGACGCCGTGGCGGTCTGGAGCACCGGGCTCTTCTGCCTGGGCATGCTGCTGCCCGAGCGGGTCCAGGGCCGGGTGCAGGGCGTCGCCACCCTGATCTTCTCGATCATCCTGATCATCGTCGGGCTGATCGCGCTGATCATCGCGTTCATCGAACTAATGATCATGGTGTCGCTGTTCCTGGCCGTGCCGTTCGGCACGCTGGCCTACCTGGCCCTGTGGGGGTACTTCCCGGTCGGCGAGGCGTCGGTGCTGCTCGGGCTGGTGCTGCTGCTCAAGCTGCTCTGGGCCGGGCTGCTGGTGCTGGCCCAACCGCGCTTCCTGCAGAACAAGGGCCTCGTCCTGCTGATCCTCACCACCCTGCTCTGCACGGTCGTGCTGGAGTTCCTGCACAACCTGCTGCCCGTGATCCTGGTGAGCATCATCGACGACGTCGCGGCTTTGGTCTTCGCGGTGATCGCCATCATCTGGGGGTTGGTGCTGCTGATCGGGTCGATCCCGGCGATCGTCAAGGCCATCCGGGTCACGGCCGCCCTGCCGGCCCGCTGAGAAGGGCGATGCTCACTCGACCTTGGTCAACAGCGGCTTACCCTTCTCGACGACGTACGTGGCCAGTTCGACCGCGACGCCGCTGCCGACGTTGCGCGCCTGGTGGTGGACCCCGTAGGGCACGGTCAGAGCATCACCGACGTTGCACACCACGGGTGCCTGACCCTCGAGCGTGTACTCCAGGGAACCCTGGAGAACGCAGATGATCTCTTCGCCGGGATGGAAGTGCTTGAACGGCGGGGAGTCCGGCGTGAACTCCACCCGACTCTGGACGACCTCGCGTCCGGGGATGCTGAGATCGTGTCTCTGTAGATCGACGCGCCACAACCCCGGCGCTCCCTCCACCGCCGTCGGGCTGATGCCCTCGGGTCGATCCTTTCCGCCCATCACGGCCCCCTACGAGCCGTCGCGCGGACGGCATACGCTCCGGTCACAGCCGCTTGAGAATAAGGGGCTGCGGACCCGTCCGGGGCGAGGATGCCCTTGCCGTCACCCGGCGCCCCCGGCGAGGGCCGCCGCGGTGGCGGGATCCAGGACGCCGTCGGCGACGACCACCGAGTGCCGGCCCCGCCGCTCGGTGCCGGCCGCGATGGTGACCGGCCGCTCGAACGCGAACGCCACCCCCACACCCGGATACATCCCGGCCCGCACGAACCACAGGTCGCCGTCGCCGAGACCCGTGAAGACCAGGGTGTACGCCCGGCCGTCCGGCCCGGTGCCGCACAGCGCGACCCACGGCTCGGCGGAGCCGTTGACCGCTTCCTCCCCCGTCACCGTGGCACCGAACGCCGACGCCGGGTCGGCCGAGACCGCCCGCCAGAAGAAGCCGCCGTAGCCGGCCCGGTCGGGGCGGCCGTTGGTGCCTGGGCTGCCCAGTCGCACGTCCTGCCCGGGCGGGGCGGTCAGCGTGTAGTCGAACTCCAGCCGCCAGGCCGGCACGGCCCCGCCCAGCGGCACGGCGGCGATGCGGCGACGCTCGGTGAGCAGCACCGCCCCCGCGCGGTCACGCCACTCCAGCCGGTGCGCCAGCCGGTCCGCGGCCCGATCGGTCCAGCCGGCGTGCGCGATCCGCCCGTGGTCGTCGCGCCAGGTGTAGCCGACGTCGCGGACGTAGGTGCGCCCGCCCCAGAGGTTGGCGCCGTTGACGTCCTGCACCGCGAGGGAGGCGCCGAGGTGCCACACGTGGTCGGCGGGCTGCGCGTCGGTGACCACCGTGCCGGCCAGGGTGCGCACCGGGTGCAGGTGCGGCCGGGGTCCGTGCCGCGCGTCCACCTCAGGGTCGAGCACGTACCGGGCGACCTCGGTGTCGTCGACCAACAGTCGCGCGGGCTCTTCGCTGGTCATGGCAGCTCCGGGTGTGCGGGGACCGGCCGGCGACCGGCGACGGCGTACAGGGCGGCCACGGTGTAGCCGGCGAGGATCGGCACCGCGACCGGGGTCACGAGGGCGGCGAGCAGCCCGGCCAGCGTGGTCACACCGGCGAGCGCCGCCCAGCGGGCGGGCGCGTCGAGGCAGGCGCGGGCGGCGGACCGGGCCGCCGTCCGCCACCGCCCGCCCCCGTTGCCGCCCACCTCGACGACGACCAGCCCGGCGTACCCGGCGAGGCCGGCCGCGACCAGCGCGGTCACCAGTAGCGCCGGCGGGCCGCCCGGCACCCGACCGGTGGCCAGCGCGGCCAGGTCGGCGGCGAGCAGACCGGCCACGGCGAGGGCGAGCAGGCTGACCGGCACGCTGGGCAGCATCGACCGGCCGAACCGGCGCAGAGTCGCCCCGGCCGGCGGCCAACTGCCGGTACGCGTCCAGTCGTGCACCGCGGCACTGGCCGTGCCGACCGCGGCGGCGGCGGTGACCAGCGGTGCCGCCGCCAGCGTCAGCAGGATGCCGAGCAGGGCCAGGTCGGCGGCGTCGCGGACGACGTCGCGCCAGTCCCGCCGCTCGCCGGTGTCCGTCGACTCAGCCCTTGATGCCACTGGTGTTGATCCCCTCGACGAGCATCCGCTGGAACGCGACGAAGAACAGGAAGACCGGCAGCAGCGACAGCACCGACATGGCGAACATCGGCCCGACCGCGCTCTGGCTGGTGGAGTCGATGAACAGGGTCAGCGCGACCGGCACCGTGTAGTCCTCCAGTTGGGAGAGGAAGACCAACTGCCGGAAGAAGTCGTTCCAGGTCCAGATGAACGAGAAGATCGCCGTGGTGACCAGCGCGGGCCGGCTCAGCGGCAGGATGACGTGCCGGAAGATGCCGAACGGCCCGGCGCCGTCGATCCGGGCCGCCTCGTCCAGCTCGCGGGGGACGCCCCGCATGAACTGCACCATCAGGAAGACGAAGAACGCCTCGGTGGCCAGGAACTGCGGGATCAGCAGCGGCAGGTACGGCCACTCCCCACCGACCAGACCCAGGGTGCGGAAGAGGATGTACTGCGGCACGATCAGCACGTGTTGCGGCAGCAGCAGCGTGCCGATCATCACGGCGAACCACATCCCGCGCAGCCGGAACCGCAGCCGGGCGAAGGCGTACGCGGCCAGCAGGCAGGAGATGCCGTTGCCGACCACGGTGAGCAGGCTGACCATGACGCTGTTGAGGAAGAACCGGCCGAAGCTGACGTCGAAGTTGGACCACCCGGCGGTGTAGTTGCCCGGGGTGAACCGCTCGGGCAGCAGCCCGACGTTGTTGACGATCTCCTCCTGGGACTTCACCGACGTGCCCACCATCCAGATCAGCGGGTAGAGCACCACGGCGACGATCGCCAGCAGGATCAGCAGCCGCAGCACCGGCCGCCCGCTCGGGCGTCGCTGGGCGACCGGTGCCTGGGTCACCGCCACCATCACCGGTCCTCCCCGTCGGAGTAGTGCACCCAGAACCGCCCGGTGCTGAAGAAGATCGCGGTGATCACCGCGATGGCGAGCAGGAAGACCCAGGCCATCGCCGAGGCGTAGCCCATCTGCAGGTCGGTGAAGCCGGTGATGTAGAGGTTGAGCGTGTACATCAGGGTCGAGTCGACCGGGCCGCCGGTGCCGTTACTGAGCACGAATGCGGCGGTGAAGCCCTGGAAGCCGTTGATCGTCTCCAGCACCAGGTTGAAGAAGATCACCGGGGAGAGCATCGGCAGGGTGACGTTGCGGAACTTGCGGAACCGGCCGGCGCCGTCGACCGACGCGGCCTCGTACAGCTCGGTGGGCACCTGCTTCAGCCCGGCCAGGAAGATCACCATCGGTGCGCCGAACTGCCAGATGGCCAGCACCATCAGGGTCTGCAGAGCCCAGTCCGGGTCGTTGACCCAGGGTTTGCCCTCGATGCCGAACAGGCTCAGCAGCGAGTTGAACGCGCCGTCGCGGTTGAACATGTTGACCCAGACGATGGCCAGCGCGACGCTGCCGCCGAGCAGCGACGGCAGGTAGAACAGCCCACGGAACACCCCGACCCCACGCCAGGCGCGGTTGAGCAGCAGCGCCACGCCGAGCGCCGCCGCCAGCTTCAGCGGTACGGCGACCAGCGCGAAGGTCAGGGTGACCCGGACCGCGTGCCAGTACGACGGGTCGGCGGTGAACATCCGCTCGTAGTTGGCCAGCCCCACCCATTCCACCTCGGAGAACGGGGTGAGAATGTCGTAGTTGGTGAAGCTCAGGTAGAGCGACAGCAGCATGGGGATCGCCGTGACACCCATCAGGCCGATGAGCCACGGCGACAGGAAGACGTACCCCGCCAGACCTTCGCTGTGCCGGAGACGTTCGGGCCCACGCCCCTCGGCGTGGGCCCGGGCGGATCCGGGGCCACGTCGGGTCGGGTCGGGTGCCGTGGTCAACGCCACGAACAGCTCCTCTCCTCGCCTGGTCAGGCGGTCAGGCGATGGCGGACTTGCACGCCGCGATGAACTGGGCGGCTGCCGCGGCGGGGGTGGCCCGGCCGTACTGGGCTTCCTCGGCGGCCTTGATCAGCTCCGAGCGGACCTTGCTGTGTCCCTTGATCGGCACCTGCGGGGACTTGCCGAACTTCTGGGTCAGCTCCGCCTCGACGGCGATCGACTGCTTCATGGCCGGGTCGGTGGTGTCGTCACTGACCACCCGGCGCAGGTCCTGGTTGGACGGCAGACCTCGATCGGTGCCGAGCAGCTTGACCGCCTCCTGGTCGTTGTTCAGGAAGTTGATCACGTCGACGGCGACGTCCTTGTTCTTGCTGCCCTTGAACACGGACCAGTACATCGAGGCCCGGGCCCACTGCGCGCTCGGGTCACCGGGGTAGGCGACCACTCCCAGCTCGTCCTTGGTGTTCTTCTTCAGGTCGGGCATCTGGTTGGCCCAGACCCAGGAGGTCGCCGACTTGCCGGTGACCACCAACTGCTTGGTGATGTCGCTGGAGTTGCCCTCGTGGATGACGTCCGCGGTCGGGGTGGCCTTGCGGTCCCGGGCGCCCTTCCACAGGTCGAACCACTTGGTCACGTCCTCGGCGGTGAAGCCCAGTTCGTTGCCCTTGTAGAGGTCCTTGCCCTGCTGGCGCAGCCAGACCCAGAACGCCTTGTAGTCGGCGCTCGGGTCCTGCGTGCCGGGCACCTTGGTCTTGGCGGTGACCTGCTCGGCCCAGGCGATGTGCTGCTCCCAGGTCATCCCGGTGGTGGGCTCGGGCAGGTTGTGCTTGGCCAGCAGCGTCTTGTTGTAGACGAGACCCTGGGTGTTCTCCCCGGCCGCCAGGCCGGCGAGCTTGCCGTCGACCACGCCGTACTGCCAGAGACTCTCCGGGAACTTGGAAGTGTCCAGCTTGCCGGACTTCTGGTACGAGGCGAGGTCCAGGGTGGTGCTGCGCGCCGCGTACTCGGCCAGGTAGTTGTCATCGATCTGGAACAGGTCCGGCGGGTTGCCGCCGGCCGTGAGCGTGGCCAGCTTGTCGAAGTAGCCCTGGTTGGCCTGCCAGGTCTTCTCGAACGTCACGTTCGGGTGCTTCTTGGTGTAGAGGGCGAGGGCGTCCTCGGTCAGCTTGGCCCGGGCGTCGCCGCCCCACCAGAAGATGGAGAGCTTGACCGGAGCGTTCGGGTCGGCGGCCGTCTCGTCGTCGCCGCAGGCAGCGGCACCGAAGAGCAGCGGTGCGGCGACCGTCACGGCGAGCAGGCCGCGCAGCAACCGCCGCCGGGGCAGCGGGGTACGGTGATTGCGCCCGACGGGCGCGCTGGCGGTGGGGGGCGTTGCGGGGTGCATGTGCGCTCACTCCTCGGCATTAGGAGGCGACGGCGTCACCGGTGGCCGCGGTCGGGGCGCCCGGGCCCGCAGGGCAATGCGGGTCCGGGCCCTGCGGCGCGGCCAGGGGACGTGCCGGTCGGGCCTGGGGGCCCGGGCCGGTCGAGTCGCGGATGACCAGGTCGGTCTGGAGCATTACCTGTGCGGTGGTACGACGGACGCCGATCGCCGTGCCGGCACCGAGGCCCCGCGCGCCGCGCGGTGACTCGGTGTCCTGTTGCAACAGCATGTCGACGGCCGTCCGGCCGGCGGCCGCGGTGGGCGTGGCCACGGTCGTCAGTTTGGGGCGGGTGAGCCGGCTCAGGGCGATGTCGTCGACCCCGACGACGCTCACCTCCTGCGGCACCCGGACCCCGAGCGCGTCCAGCCCCTCGATGAGGCCGATCGCCATCAGGTCGTTGTAGGCGAGCACGGCCGACACGCCGCTGCGCCGCACCTGCTCGGCGACCGCCGATCCGCCGGTCTCGGTGGGAGCGTTGGGGCCGATCAGGGTCAACTCCGCGCCGCCGGCCCGGGCGGCCGTGGTGGCGGTCCGGCGCATCTCCCGGTTGGTCCACGAGCTGCGGGGGCCGCCGAGCAGCGCGATGCGGGTGTGGCCCAGGCCGATCAGGTGCTCGATCGCCGCCCGGGCCCCCTGTCCGACGTCCATCAGCACGCAGGGCAGACCGGTCACCTGACGGTTCACCACCACCAGCGGCACCTCGCGGCTGAGCTGCTCGATCAGGCTGTTGCTCATGCGCGGGCTGCACAGCAGCACCCCGTCCACCTGCTTGGCCAGGGCGTGGACCAACTCCTCCTCGGCGGCCGGATCCTCATTGGTGTCGGCCACGAAGACGTGGTAGTCGCGGTGCCGGGCCTGACTCTCCGCCGCCTTGATCAGCGGCGGGAAGAACGGGTTCGCGATGTCCGCGATGATCAGGCCGATGTTGTGCGTCCGCCCGGTGATCAGGGCCCGGGCCGCCCGGTTCGGCCGGTAGCCCAGGTCCTCCGCGCAGGCCAGCACCCGGACCCGGGTCTCCGGGTTGACCAGGTGCGGAGCCGAGAAGGTGCGGGACACGGTGGAGATGTGCACGCCGGAGGCACGGGCGACGTCCCGGATGGTGACTGGCACGGCGGCCCCTTCGTCCGATGTGGCGGCGGTCACGTGGGTGGGGCCAATTAATGCAAACGGTTGCTCCAGTGTCAACGGTGGACGGTTACGGTTTTGTTGCGCTGGCGCTCCCAACGGTAACTTCTAGCCCCGCAAACACTGACATTTACCGCTGATTGTGCCGCTCTCGTTGACGCGATCGGATCGATCGTGGTTACTTCACTGCAAACCTTTGCAGGATCAGCGGGAAGGCGGCCGAATGTCACCGACAGCCGACGGACGGGTCCGGTACGCCGTGGTGGGCACCGGTGCACGGGCGGAGATGTTCGTCCGGGCCCTGGTGCTCGACCACGCCGACTCGACCGAGCTGGTCGCCTTCGCCGACGTCAACCAGGCCCGGATGGACGCGCACAACCGCTGGCTCGGCGAGCTGGGCCACCGGCCGGTGCCCACCCACCCCGCCGGCGACTTCGTGGCCATGTTGGACAAGGAGCGCGTCGACGTCGTCCTGGTCACGAGCGTGGACGTCACCCATGACGAGTACGTGGTGGCCGCGCTTCGCGCCGGCCGGGCGGTCGTCACCGAGAAGCCGATGACCGTGGACGCGCCGCGCTGTCGGCGGATCCTGGACGCGGTGGCGGAGACCGGTGGCCGGGTGACGGTCGCGTTCAACTACCGCTACAACCCGCTGCACGAACAGGTCCGGCGGCTGCTCGCCGACGGCGCGGTCGGCGAGATCGGCTCGGTGCACTTCGAGTGGCTGCTCGACGTGCGGCACGGCGCGGACTACTTCCGCCGCTGGCACCGGGACAAGGCCACCTCGGGCGGGCTCATGGTGCACAAGGCCAGCCACCACTTCGACCTGGTCAACTGGTGGCTGGGCGCCACCCCGGTCGAGGTGTACGCGGCCGGGCGCCTCTTCTTCTACGGCGAGGGCGGCCGCCGGCACGGGTACGCCCGCGACTACGACCGGGCGTACGGCTCCCCCGCCGCGGTGGACGACCCGTTCGCGCTGCGGCTGGACGCACACCCCCGACTGCGCGAGCTGTACCTCGACGCCGAGACCGCGGACGGCTACCAGCGCGACCGCAACGTGTTCGCCCCCGGGGTGAGCATCGA
Source organism: Micromonospora sp. CPCC 205539 (assembly GCF_036906815.1). Lineage (NCBI taxonomy): Bacteria > Bacillati > Actinomycetota > Actinomycetes > Micromonosporales > Micromonosporaceae > Micromonospora > Micromonospora sp. CPCC 205539. Next base: position 94,663 of record NZ_JBAKHW010000005.1, read on the forward strand.
GGACGACATGGCGGTGCTCGCGCGGTACTCCACCGGCGCCACGATGACCTACCACCTCACCGCGTACGCCCCCTGGGAGGGCTACCGGGTGATGGTCAACGGCAGCCGTGGCCGGCTGGAGTTGGAGGTCACCGAGAACGACTTCGTCGACCGGGGCACCGCCGGCGCGGTCAAGGGCGCGGCGCTGCACGGCACCGAGGCGCCGGCCGAGGGAGGAGGCGCGACGCTCACCCTGCGCCCGTTCTGGGAGCCGCCGCGGCAGATCCCGGTCGAGGGCCGGACCCGGCACGGGCACGGCGGCGCGGACGCCCGGATGACCGGGGTGCTCTTCGGTGGCGCCCCGGACCCGTTGGATCGCGCCGCGACCGCCGACGACGGCGCCCTGGCCCTGCTCACCGGCCTGGCCGCCAACCGGTCCTTCGAGACCGGTCAACCGGTCCGGGTCGCCGACCTGCTCACCCCCCGCTGACACAGGAGACGAGGAGCCCATCCCCGTGCCGACGTTCGACCACACCGACCTGCTCCTGCCGCCCGAGCCGGGCCAGCGCGCGCTGGCCCGGGAGCTGTACGCGCTGGCCGCGGACCAACCGATCATCTCGCCGCACGGGCACGTGGACCCGGCCCTGCTCGCCGAGGACCGCCCGTTCCCGGATCCGGCGCGGCTGCTCATCGTGCCCGACCACTACCTGACCCGGATGCTGCTCAGTCAGGGCGTACCCCCGGGTGACCTGGGTGTGCCCAGCCGGGACGGCAGCCCGGTGGAGACCGACGGCCGGGTGATCTGGCGACGCTTCGCCGCGCACTGGCACCTGTTCCGGGGCACCCCGTCGCGGCTCTGGCTGGAGCAGACCTTCCGCACCGTGTTCGGGGTGCGCACCCCGCTCGGGCCGGCCACCGCCGACACCCTCTACGACGAGTTGGCGGCCCGGCTCGCCGAGCCCGACTTCCGACCCCGGGCCCTGTTCGGGAAGTTCAACATCGAGGTGCTGGCCACCACCGAGTCGCCGCTGGACGACCTCGGCCAGCACGCCAAGCTCGCCGCGGACGGCTGGGGCGGGCCGGGGGGCCGCGTGGTCACCACGTTCCGCCCGGACGACGTGGTGGACATGGAGTTCGAGGGCTGGGCGACCAACCTGGACCGCCTGGGCGAGGTGGCCGGCGAGGACACCGGCACGTACGCCGGCTACCTGGCCGCGCTGCGGTCCCGCCGCGCCGCGTTCATCGCGGCGGGGGCGACCTCCTCGGACCACGGCCACCCCACCGCCCGTACCCTGGATCTCGCTCCGGAGGAGGCCGCGCGGCTGTACGACCTCGGTCGGCGCGGGCAGGCCGACGCGGGCGACGCGGAGGCGTTCCGGGCGCACATGCTGATGGAGTTCGCCCGGATGTCGCTCGACGACGGCCTGGTCATGCAGTTGCACCCGGGCGCCGTGCGCAACCACAACCGCTGGCTGCACGCCCGGCACGGCCGCGACGTCGGCGGCGACATCCCCCAGGCCACCGAGTACGTGCACGCGCTCGCCCCGCTGCTGGAGCGCTACGGCAACGACCCGCGGCTGCGGGTGGTGCTCTACACCCTCGACGAGGACACCTTCACCCGCGAGCTCGCGCCACTGGCCGGTGGTTACGCGGCGCTGCTGCTGGGCGCTCCCTGGTGGTTCCTGGACTCCCCCGAGGTGCTGCGTCGCTTCCGGGAGACGGTCACCGAGACCGCCGGTTTCTACAACACGACCGGGTTCGTCGACGACACCCGCGCGTTCTGCTCGATCCCGGTCCGCCACGACGTGGCCCGGCGGGTGGACGCCGGCTTCCTGGCCCGGCTGGTCGCCGAGCACCGGCTGCCCATGGACGAGGCGGCCGAGACCATCGTCGACCTGGCGTACCGGCTGCCCAAGCGGGTCTTCAACTTCGGAGGACAGGACCAGTGAGTGTCACCATCACCTCGGTCGAGGTGCACGACGTGCGGTTCCCGACCGCCGCGCGGGGCGACGGCTCCGACGCGATCAACCGGGGCGACTACTCGGCGACCTACGTGGAGCTGGGCACCGACGCCGGGGCGACCGGCGCCGGGTTCACCTTCACCAACGGGCGGGGCAACGAGATCACCTGCGCGGCGGTCCGCGCGCTCGCCCACCACGTGCGGGGCCGGACGATCGAGGAGATCGTGGCCGAGCCGGTGACGTTCTGGCGCTCGCTCAGCGCCGACGTGCAACTGCGCTGGCTGGGCCCGGAGAAGGGCGTCATCCACATGGCGACCGGGGCGCTGGTCAACGCGGTCTGGGACCTGCGGGCCACCCTCGCCGGCAAGCCGATGTGGCGGTTCCTCGCCGAGCTTCCCACCGACGACCTGGTGGCCAGCATCGACTTCCGGCACATCAGCGACGCGCTCACCCCGGACGAGGCGGCGGCAATCCTCGACAAGGGGCGCGACGGGCTGGCCGACCGGTTGGCCACCCTCGAACGTGACGGTTTCCCGTCGTACACCACCTCGGTGGGGTGGCTCGGCTACCCCGACGACAAGGTGCGGGCGCTGACCCGGCAGGCGTACGACGACGGCTGGCGGGCGATGAAGATGAAGGTCGGCGGCCCCCTCGCCGACGACCTTCGCCGGGCCCGGATCATCCGCTCGGAGATCGGCCCGGACGCGCTGCTCATGATGGACGCCAACCAGGTCTGGGACGTCGACGAGGCGATCACCGCGATGACCGCGCTGGCCGAGGTGGACCCGTACTGGATCGAGGAGCCCACGCACGCCGACGACATCCTGGGTCACGCCCGGATCGCCCGCGCGGTCACCGAGCTGACCGGCGGACGGTGCCGGGTGGCCACCGGCGAGGTGGCCGCCAACCGAGTGATCTTCAAGCAGTTGCTCCAGGCCGAGGCGATCGGCGTAATGCAGATCGACGCCTGCCGGGTCGGCGGCGTCAACGAGGTCCTGGCCGAGCTGCTGTTGGCGGCGAAGTTCGGGGTGCCGGTCTGCCCGCACGCGGGTGGGGTCGGCCTCTGCGAGTACGTCCAGCACCTGGCGATCTTCGACTACCTGCGGGTCGGCACCAGCCTGGACGGGCGGATGATCGAGTACGTCGACCACCTGCACGAGCATTTCCTCGACCCGGTGCGTACCCGCGATGGCCGCTACCTGCTGCCCGAGCGTCCCGGCTACAGCGCCACCATGAAGCCGGCGTCGATCGCCGAGTTCCGCTTCCCGGACGGCCCGGCATGGCGGTGACCGTCGGCGCCTCCCGGCTCGGCCTGAGCGCCCTGCGCCGACTGCCCGCCGAGGCCCGACCGCTGGTCCGGCCGGGCACGGTGGCGGCCGGCGTCGTGCACCTCGGGCTCGGCGCGTTCCACCGGGCCCACCAGGCCGTCTTCACCGAGGCGGCGATCGGCGCGGCCGGCGGCGAGTGGGGCATCGTGGCGGTCGCCCCGCGCAGCACCGCCCTGGTCGAGGCGATCGCCGCACAGGACAACCTGTTCAGCGTCAGCACCCTCTCCGCCGCCGGCAGCACCACCCGGGTCATAGGCGCGTTCAGCGGAGTGCGGCACGCCGCCAGCGACCCGGACGCTGTCGTGGCGCTGCTCGCCGACCCGGCCGTACGGGTGGTGACGCTGACGGTCACCGAGAAGGCGTACCAACTCGATCCGGTGACCGGCCAGTTGTGCCCGGACGCGGCGCTCGCCGCGGACCTGGCCGGCGGTCGGCCCCCGACCACCGTCCCGGGTCTGCTGCTGCGCGGGCTGGCGGCCCGGGCCGCCGCGGACGCCGGGCCGGTGGCGCTGGTGAGCTGCGACAACCTGCCGGCCAACGGTCGGCGGCTGCGCGGTCTCGTCGACCAGGCGGTCGGCCGGGCCGCCGGGGTGCCCGCCGGGCTGGTCGACTGGGTGGCCGGCAACGTCACCTGCCCGGGCACGATGGTCGACCGGATCGTCCCGGCCAGCACCCCGGAGACGATCGACGCGGCCCGTCGGGCGCTCGGCGTCACCGACCTGGGCGCGGTGGCCGCCGAGCCGTACGCGCAGTGGGTCATCGAGGACGACTTCCCCGGCGGCCGGCCGGGCTGGGAGCACGCCGGGGCGGTGCTCACCGACGACGCCGGCCCGTGGGAGCGGTTGAAGCTGCGCACCCTCAACGGCGTGCACTCGGCCGTCGCGTACCTGGGTGCGCTGGCCGGCCACGAGACGGTCGCCGACGCGCTGGAGATCCCGCACCTGGCCGACGTGCTGCGCCGGCTGATCGCCGAGGACATCGCGGCCAGCTTCACCCCGCCCGACGGGGTCCGGGTGGTCGACTACGGCGAGCAGGTCCTCGCGCGCTTCGGCAACCCGGCGATCCGGTACCGCACCCTCCAGGTGGCCACGGACGGCTCACAGAAGCTGCCGCAGCGGGTCCTGCACACCATCGTCGACCTGCGCGCCGCCGGCCGGTCCGCGCGCTGGGCCACGCTGGTGGTGGCCGCCTGGCTGCGCTTCGTGCTGGGTTACGCCGACGACGGCCGGCCGCTGCCGTTCCAGGATCCGCTCGCCGGGCCGATCCGGGCCGCGCTGGACGCCGGCCGACAGAGCCCCGCCGGCGCGGTGGACGCGGTCTTCGCGCTGCGCGAGATCGTCCCGGTCGAGGTCGCCGAGGACGACGAGGTCCGAGCCCAGGTGATCGGCTGGCTGACCGCGCTGGAACGGCACGGCGTGGAGGCGACACTGGCCGGTGCCCGGTGAGCGGGCCAGCGCCGACGCGGGTGGCGGTGGTCGGCGCCAACGGGCACGGCCGGTGGCACCGGCGGGTGATCGCGCCGCTGCACGCCGCCGGTCGGGTGCGGCTCGTCGCCCTGGTCGACGTACGGCCGGTGGAGGACGACCCCGACGCACCGGTACCGCCCGGCGTCGACGTGTTCACCGACCACCGGGCGATGCTCGCCGCCACCCGGCCCGAGGTGGTGGTGATCTGCACCCCGCCGCACACCCACCTGCCGATCGCCCGGGACGCGCTGGCCGCCGGGGCGGACCTGCTGCTGGAGAAGCCGCCGGTGCTGTCGCTGGCCGAGCACGAGGAGTTGGCCGGGGCGCTGGCGGACGCCGGACGGGTGGCCCAGGTCGGCTTCCAGGCGCTCGGCTCGGCGGCGCTGACCGCGTTGACCGACGCGCTGGCCGCCGGGCGGCTGGGCCGGGTGACCGGCATCGCCACGGTCGCCGCGTGGCAGCGGCCGGACGCCTACTACGCCCGCTCCTCCTGGGCCGGGCGGCGGACCCTCGACGGCCGACCGGTGCTGGACGGCGCGCTGGCCAACCCGCTGGCGCACGCGGTGATGCAGTGCCTGGCGGTCGCCGAGGCGCTCGGCGGTGTGCCGCCCACACCGGTCGCGATCGAGGTGGAGCGCTACCGGGTCCGGCCCATCGAGGTGGAGGACACCGCGGTGCTCCGGGTGCGGTTCCGGGCCGGCCCGCCGGTGCTGGCCGCGGTGACCCTGGCCGCCGAGGAGTTCGTGGCGGGCGAGGTGCTGGTCACCGGTACGGCGGGCCGGGCGGTGCTGGAGTATCCGACGGACCGGTTGCGGCTGCCCGGCGACGTGGTGACCCGCCGGGTTCCGGGCCGGCGCGGGCTGCTGGAGAACCTGCTCGCGCACCGGGCCGACCCGACCGGGGTGCCGCTGATCGCCCCGCTGGCCCGTACCGAGCCGTTCACCGCGGTGCTGGACGCGTTGCGGGTCGCACCGGAACCCCAGCTGCTCAACGGCGAGTTGGTCGCCGCCGTGGGCGATGGCGGGGAGCGGGTACGTCACCTGCGGGGCGTGGTCGAGGTGCTGCGCCAAGCCGCCGAGCAGGGGGCGCTGCCGAGTGAGGTGGCGGTGCCCTGGGCGGTCCCGGCGTACCGGGCCGAGCTGGTCGGATAGGGGGCGACGGCAACCGGAGTGCAAACATCGCCCGGACGCCTACGGGCCTTATCGGACAGACACCCGGATATCCGACCGGCATCGGTCGGGGCAATGTCGGTCGAGCCGGGCAACTGCAACATTCCTGCACACACCGCATATTGACTCTCATTAATTCGCGTACCTACCGTTCCTGGTGAATGCCGAATCACCACCAGCGAATGGGAAGAATCGATGCGCAGAATGTTCACCGGCGCTACGGTGATCGCCCTCCTGCTCGGTGCCGCCGCCCCGGCCGCGGCAGCCGCACCGGCGAGCGACGCACATGCCACCACCGACCCGGTCTCCTGGTCGGCGCGGCACCTCGGCCGGCAGGCCCTGCCCGAGCGGGACGGCTGGGCTGCCGAGGGCACCGGGACCACCGGAGGCGCGACGGCGAGCCCCGAGCGGACCCGGGTGGTGCGCAGCCGGGCCGAGCTGGTGGCCGCGCTCGGTGGCGACAACGCCAGCAACGCGACCGACGCCACCCCGAAGATCATCTACGTGGATGGTGCCGTCGACGGTTTCGAGGGCCCCGACGACACCCCGCTGAGCTGCGCCGACCTGGCCGACCCGGCATACACACTGGACGCCTACCTGGCCGCGTACGATCCGGCGGTCTGGGGGCGGGTCACGCCAGCCGGGCCGCTCGAGGAGGCCCGGGTGCGCTCGGTGGCCAACCAGACCCGGCAGACCCAGATCAACGTCGGCCCCAACACCACGATCATCGGGCTGCGCGGTGCCCGGCTGACCGGTCTCACCCTGATGATCGACCGAGCGCCGAACGTCATCGTCCGCAACCTGACCTTCGTCGACGCCCGGGACTGCTTCCCGGCCTGGTCGCCGACCGACGGCGAGGCTGGCAACTGGAACAGCCAGTACGACCAGATCTCGGTCCGCCGCAGCGAGCACGTATGGGTCGACCACAACACCTTCACCGACGGCGACAACCCGGACAGCGCCCAGCCGACCCACTTCGGGCGGCCGTACCAGGTGCACGACGGATCACTGGACGTCACGCACACCGCCAGCCTGGTCACCGCCTCCTGGAACCGCTTCACCGGGCGGGACAAGCTGATGCTGATCGGGTCGTCCAACACCGTCGGCCCGGACGTCGGGCGGCTGAAGGTCACCCTGCACCACAACCTCTTCGACGGCGTCCTGCAACGGCTGCCGCGGGTGCGCTTCGGGCAGGTCGACGTCTACAACAACCTCTACCGCCTCGACGGCGACGGCTTCCAGTACGCGCTCGGCGTCGGCGTGCAGTCCGCGCTGTACGTACAGAACAACTTCTTCGCCCTGGACGCGACGGTCGACCCCGCCGACCTGCTCTACGACTGGGGCGGCACCGCGCTCACCGAGCGGGGCACCTGGGTCCGTCAGGGCAGCGCTCCGGCCCGTCCGGTCGACCTGCTGGCGGCGTACAACGCGACGCACGACCCCGACCTGGGCGCCGACGCCGGCTGGACGCCCACCCTGCGCCGCGACCCGGTCCTGCCCACTGCGCTGGTCCCGCTCCTGGTGGGGCCGCTCGCCGGCGCCGACCGGCTGCCGATCTGATCGACCGGCCCACCGTCGCGGCGGGCGCCGATGGGGCCGGCGCCCGCCGTCACCACCCCACCCCCACTCCTACCCCCGAGGAGAACCCCGTGCGCATCCCACACCTTCCGCGAGGAGCGCTGGCCGCGGCCGGCGCGGGTCTCATCGCCGTCGCGCTCGCCGTCGGCGTGCCCACCGGTGCTCAGGCGGCCACCCTGTTCGGCGACACCTTCGACGACGGCACCGCCGACGGTTGGTCCAAGTCCGGCGGTGACTGGTCGGTGGTCACCGACGGCTCGGCGGCCTACCGGCAGTCCAACGCCGGCAGCGAGCTGGCGAGAGCGTTCGCCGGGCAGACGAGCTGGACGGACTACCAGGTCCAGGCCCGGGTCAAGCCACTGTCGTTCAACGGCACCAACCGGGTGGTCGGGTTGGCCGCCCGATCGTCGGGCGCGACGAAGATGTACCGGCTCGCGCTCGTCAACGCCAACCGGGCCGAACTTCAGGTGGTCAACGGCAGCGCGATCACCGTGCTCGGCTCCACCGCGCTCACCGTCGCCACGGGCTCCTGGTACACGCTGCGGCTGGAGGCCACCGGCAGCACCATCCGCGGCTTCGTCAACGGCTCTCAGGTGGGTGCCGGCAGCAACACCGCGTACGCCGCCGGCCGGATCGCGGTGGTCACCGCGTACGCCAGCGCGGTCTTCGACGACGTCGTGGTGGACAGCGCCGGCGGCGGACCGACCGACCCGCCACCGACCGACCCGCCGCCCACCGACCCGCCGCAGACCGGGCTGGTTGGCTGGGCCGCCCAGAACGGCGGCACCACCGGCGGCGCCGGCGGCGGCACGGTGACCGTCACCAGCGCATCGGCGCTGGCCAGCGCCGTGCAGGGCGACACGGCGACGACCGTACGGGTGAACGGCACCTTCAGCTGCTCGACGGAGATCCGCAGCGGCTCGAACAAGACGATCATCGGGGTCGGTTCGGGCTCGGGGTGGTCCGGCTGCGGGCTCAACCTGCGCGACACCAGCAACGTCATCGTGCGCAACCTGAACATCTCCAAGGTCCGCGCCAGCGTCGGCAACGGTGACGCCATCCACCTGGACAACACCACCAACGTCTGGATCGACCACAACGACCTGTCCAGTGACACCACCAGCGGCACCGACTACTACGACGGCCTGGTCGACATGACGCACGGCTCGAACTACGTGACGGTCTCGTGGAACCGGCTGCACGACCACGTGAAGTGCTCGCTGGTCGGGCACAGCGACGGCAACTCCAGCGAGGACACCGGCAAACTGAAGGTGACCTACCACCACAACGTGTTCAGCAACTGCTTCCAGCGCAACCCGCGGGTCCGCTTCGGCAACCCGGTGCACGTGTACAACAACTACTACGTGAACACGGCCAACCCGTCCTACAGCTACGGCATCGCCACCACGAACAACGCCGGGGTGCTGGTGGAGGGCAACTACTTCGAGAACATGACCGACCCGACGCACGTCGGCGAGGGCTCCTCCCCCGGTGGCAACCTGGTGGCCCGCAACAACCAGTTCGTCAACTCGGGCACCCCGCAGACGGCCGGCTCGGTGGCCGCCATCCCCTACTCGTACTCGATGGACGCCGCGAGCACCGTCAAGGCGACGGTGACCGCCGGCGCGGGCACCGGCCGAATCAGCGGCTGACCCCCAACCGGGCCGGCGCCGTTCGGGCGCCGGCCCGGTCCGGTCCCGTCGCGTCGGTGACCGACCGGGCCATCGACATGGAGGAGATCGGCTATAAGTGACGCATGGACTTCCCGTCGCACCTGGGCAGCATGCCGATGCACGCGATCACCGAGATCCACGGCGAACCGGGCCTGCTGGAACGCTTCCGGCTGGAGATCCAGGAGTTCGACGACCCGGCCCGGGCCCGGCTGACCGCCGCACTCGACCTGGCCGCCGACCTGCACCGCGACGACCGGCGGGTCCGCGAGCCGTACCTGAACCACCTGCTGCGGGTGGCCATCCGGTTGATGCACCACTACCAGGTGCGCGACGTGGACGTGATCGTCGCGGGTCTGCTGCACGACGCGGTGGAGGACCATCCGGCCGAGTTGGCCGGGCCCGATCCGGGCGCCGACCCGACCGCGGCTGCGCTGGCCACGCTCGCCGCCCGGTTCGGGCCGCGGGTGGCCACGCTCGTCAAAGCGGTCACCAATCCGGCGTACGACCCGGAGCGCGATCGGAACGCGCAGTACCGGGAGCACCTGGCGGTCAGCCTGGACCGGGAGCCCTGGGCCCGGGTGATCAAAGTATCGGACTTCACCGACAACGGCGTCGGGGTGATCCACACGGTGGGGCCGAAGGTGGTGTCCTCGGCGACCAAGTACCGGCCGCTGGTGCCACTCTTCCGCGACCTGATCGGCCGTCCGGACACGCCCCTCTCACCGGCGGTGAAGCGGCACATCTTCGGTCAGCTCGACCTTGCCGAGGAGCGGTTCAGCGCGATCCTGGACCAGCCCGCCCGCCGCAACTGATCGTCCGCGCTTCGCGGCCTCGCGGGGCAGTCGATCATGGGTCGCGGGCGATAAGGTCGGCGCTCAGGACGGCGAGGAGCAACTTGGAGGCCGGATTGAGCAGGGTCATCTCCATCATCGGGACCGCTCTCGGCCTGGTCCTCGCTCTGTACTTCATCGTCCGGGCCGTGCTCGAGCTGTTCATCGTCGACTTCTCCGACCCTGCCAGCTACCGGAACGACTGGGGAGGGCCGAGCCTCGCGGGGGTCCTCGCAGTCCACTGCGGCCCCGGCGTTCTGGCCGCCGCGATCATCGCCGTCGCCGTTGTCAGACGCCGCGCGCGCCGCCGCTGAGCAGCACGCGCAGCGGGTGCGCACCGATGGTGGCGAGGTCACCGAACACCCGGAGGAACATGGCGTACTGGCCCGCTGGCTCGTCGGCGAGCAGCTGGCTGGCGTCGTCGACGCACACGGTGAGCGGGCCCGCGTCGAGCCGGTCCCGAACCACGTCGGCGAGGGCGTCCCAGGTGTCGCCCAGGTATGTGGGCAGCGCCAGCGCGGCAGCCAGCGCGGCGAAGAACTCGGCCCGGGTGCGGGTCGCCGCGCCGGCCACCGTCACCGCGCCGGGCACCTCGAGGGTGGGTTCCCGGCGGATGCTCAGCCAGTCGGGGAGCCGGTCGCCGTCCTGGTGGGGCATCAGCGCCTCCTGGTGTGGGTGGACCGCCGGGGCCGACCGGGTCGCGGCCGGCCCCGGGTCGGGTCAGATCCGGTAGAAGTCGGTGTAGTGGTTGGGCGAGAACCAGGTTGCCCCGGTGCTGCGGTTCACCACGATCCGGTACGCGTCACGGGCGGCGCCCTGGGTGCGCGGGTAGACGTCGTACTCGTAGTAGGTGGCGTTGGTGGGCAGTTGACCCTCGTAGTTGTAGAACCGGCCGCCGGCGAAGTTGGACTTGCCGCCGCTCCACGAATACCAGCCCCGGGTGGTCGGGAAGCCCTTGGCGGACCAGCCCGAGCGGGCGGTACGGGCGTCGGCGCAGCGGCTGATGGTGCAGGAGCTGTAGACCGCCGCCGAGGCGGAGTCGGTCAGCCGTGGGGTCACCACGGAGGGGCCGACCAGTGCGCTCGCGACCATGGCGACGAGCAGAGCGAGGGTGGTGGTACGCCGGCGGATCGCGCCGAGCGGGGCCATCGGGGACACGAGGGTGGACATGCGCTGCCTCCAGACCATTCAATCCATCGATCCGCGTCACTATCGGATCGGACCCCAGTCTCGCCGCTGTCGACCCACCACGACAGTCTCGGCGCGCCAACGGTTTCACAATCTTCGATGAATCCCAGGCCACGCCACACGTACCCACTGGGCGCGCCCGGCGTGGCGACCGCCAGATCGATGATCCGTTGTTAGCGTGATATATCGGATACGCGATCAGGGAGTGGTGGCATGACGGACGCCCCCGACGGGAAGCCCGAGCCCGCCGAACGCCGGCCGCACTGGAGCGTCCGCGGACTGACCACCGCCCGGGACGCGAGTGTCCACGCTTGTCGGTGGATGGCGCGGACCTGGGATCGACTGGTGGCGGCGCTCCGGGACGAGGCGCCCGTCGGGGCGGCCGCCGAACCGTCTCCGTCCGGCCCGCTCGTCGAACAACGCGACGCACCCGGGCTGATCGTGGTGCCCGCTCGGGGGTACGTGTACTCCTTCTACCTGCGCGCCACGTTCGCCTGGTCGTCACCGACGAGCATGCGCGCCGAGCTCTTGAGCTGGTACGCGCAGTACTTCCAGCCACACGCGGTCCAGCGGTTGACCCGGCTCGCCGCCGACGCCGCCCGGGACCTGCCGCCGCACCGGGCCGCGGATCTGGAGTTGGCGGTGCAGCGGTCACTCGTCGACGACGGCCCGTGGCGTTACCAGCGGGGCGACATCGTCGTCACCTGCCAACCCGACGCCGCCGTCCGACTCGACGAGCGGATCAGGCCGACGCTCCAGCCGCACGTCGACCGGCTGGTGAAGCTGGACTACCAGTTCGACGAGCAGCTCCGACAGGCCCGGTACGCCGAACAGCTCAGCCGGCGGTGGGTCGAGATCCTCTCCGAACACCGGAGTGCGGCGGCCGACCAGGACCTCTCGACCGCCCGCCGCCACCTGCTCACGGCGCAGCGCGACGCCACGCGGTGGATCGACGGGCTGTTGCGCGTCCGCTCACAGCACCCCACCGACCCGGCCAGCCCCTCCCCCATCCCACCTCAGCCCAGCCCGCTCCCGCCGCGCTGATTCTGCTTCTGTTTGGTGGAGCGCTACCAAATCTTGATCATCTTCTTCTGGCTCTTCATGCCGATTGTTCCAGGTCCGCGCGTTCTGCCATGATCGCCAACGCTGCGTCGGCTGACTAGCATCCTCCCGTCGTCCCTGCCAGGGAGGCACCGAGGAGGAGTGCACGTGGAACTCGAACGCAACTGGAAGCCGTACGCGCGAGGGCCTTGGCTGCTGATCCTGGCTGTCGTTTTGGCGTTCTCACCCGAGATCATGGCGTCGATGGGCCGGGAGTTCATCTTCGGCGACTGGTTCGGCTACCTGCTGGCGCTGCTCGCCCTCATCGGCGGCGTCGGCGCGGTGCGCGAGAGTCGCCAGGCGTTCGCCGTCCGTATCACGGAGCAGGGCATCACCTGGGTCAAGGGGACGACCACGGTGGAGTTCGCGTGGTCGGAGGTGAGCCGCGTCGCCGTCGAGAAGAAGTCGAACGCCGGCAAGCTCGAGAAGCCCAGCATCCTCACCGTGTGGACGGCGGACAACGCCGAGCGCGCCCTGCCGCCCGACATCGAGCTGACCGGGCTGCGTGGTTACCAGGTCGCCGACCTGAGGAACGTGAAGCAGTCCTCGCAGCAGGTGAGGTCCGCGCTGCGCCAGTACGGCGGCGACCGCTACTCCACCGTCGCGAACTGACCGCCCCCTCGACCGAGCCGAACCAACCGGAGCCAACCGTGTCCACCATGCCCGTGCCCGCGCCCGGCGCGATGCCGCCGCCAGCCCTCCGCCCTCCGGCCGACGGGGAGTGCCAGTTCTGCGGCGCACAGCCCGCCGCCCACACGCAGTACCAGTCGGTCACCAGCATCGTGATCCTCTACGTCATCTCGTCCCAGCGCGGCTGGATGTGCCGCAACTGTGGCCTCGCGACGTTCCGCCATCACACGAACAAGAGCCTGGTCGGCGGCTGGTGGGGTATCGGCGTCATCGCCATCCCGATCATGCTGATCGCCAACCGCCTCCGCCTGGGTCGCATCCTGCGCCTCGCCCCACCACAGCCCACACCCGGCGTCGCGGCACAACTGCCAGCACCACTCGACCCCGGCAAGCCGGTCATGACACGGTCCGGCGGCATCGTGACCATCGTCGTACTGGCGTCACTCGTGCTGGTGGTCGCCTGCGGCGTTCTGGTAGCACTGCTGCCCAGCTAGTCGGACCCGGGCGTGCGGGTCCACCGTCGGGCGGACCCGCACGCCGAGGCTCACGCGGGCCTGACGCTGCGCTTAGCCAACTGGTAACCGGGCAGGAGGTCCTGGAACTCGTCGGCGTCCATGCCACCGATTGCCAGCAACGTGTCACCGCCGACCGCCGCCACGACGATCGCCCGATGTGGGTTCGGCTTCCCGTCGAGGTCCTCCTCCACGTAGGACGCCTCTCTCGAGTCGAGCGGCCCGGCCTTCACCTGGCGATACACGGCCTTCGGGTCCTTCGCGAACTCGGTGACGAAGCGCTCGACATCGGTCTTGCCCTCGCTCGGCAAGCTCTCGTTGATGCTCCACACCCGCAGGAACCCGACCAGGCCGGCCGGCTTGGCGTCGATCTCGCACTTCAGGGTCGAACGGCCCACCACGAGCTGCGCCTCCCCGGACACCTTCGTCACCTTCCAGTCGGCCGGGACCGAGAACGTGATCGGCAGCTCGCACTCGCTGCCCTTGGCACCCACCGTCGCGCCAGCCTCGGCCGGGGCGACCTCGTCGTGCCACGGCGGGCCGGACGCGATCGGGCTTGCTGACGACGACGGCGCCGCTGTGGTCTCTGTACCGCTCTCGGCGCAGCCGGCCGTCACGGCGAGGGTGAGTGCGGCCAGCATGGCCACCCGTCGGTTCATCTCGGTATCGTCCCCACATCGTCGATGCCGTCGACGCGACGGCCGACGGATGCTAACCGACGCGGGCTTTGCGTACTGCCCCCATGATCACTGCGTCACCAGCAGTTCCTGAGGCCCGCTGACAACTACTCACGACACACTGATCATGGGTGAGAGCGGCGGGAGGCGAGGATGGCCAGGGTTTCACTCCGCACCTCGGCGGGGCTGGCCAGCAGGCGACGGCGAGTCACACGCACGACGAGGATGCCGAGGGTGGCCAGCAGGGCGTCACGGCGTAGGTCGATCTCGCGTTCGGCGGGGTCCCCGTGGGTGGTTGCGCCGTCAAGTTCGATGTTGACCCGCTCCCGTCGAGGTACGCGAGTTCCAGGCTCGCGTGGCCGACGAGCTGACCGCTCTCAACGAGACGGTACGGCTGCTGAGCCAGGAGAACGACCGCATCAAGCGGGCGTTGCGCGACTGGCAGACGATGCACGCGCGGGAGTGCAAGCCGTCGCGGGAACACCTTGACAACTCCGGCCACTGGTGAGCGCGCGGACAGGACCGCTCCGGCGCAACGTCAGAGGGCGTTGACGGCCTGCGAGATCCGCAGTACGGCATCGGCGACGGCCGTGACCGTGCCGGCACCCGCGGTCAAGGCAGGCAGCAGACTGCGGATGCCATCCGCGTTGGGCTGCGGCTCCGCCGCGTAAGCGGCAGCCACACTTGCCAACCGCGTCAACCGTTCGGCCTCGTGCAGTTCCGCCCGGTGGAGCGCGACCTCCCTGATCAACACGTCGACGAGCCGCGAGAGGTCCGCGCCCTGACGGAAGTCATTGTTGCCGTTGTGCACGGAAGCGTTGTCACCGAAGACGTTCCCCGCACCGCTGATCTCGCCCTGAAAGTTGAATTCACTCACCGACGCACGCTCCCGACTCACTCGTCCGATTGATCATCGCGATAGGAATTGGCCACTCGCCCGTGATGGCCGAAGATGTTGCCCGTGCCGGACACCTCGCCGATGTTCGTGATGTTGTTGATGATCCGCTGCCTCCCCTCAGCGATCTCGGACGTGTCGATCCCCTTCTCGTCGAGGAAGGCCATCAGACAGTCGACCGCCCCTCGCTGCATCCTCAGCAGGCAGTCGCGCACATCCACCATCTCGAAATAGCTGTCGATGCTCGAGGTCGACGCAAGCTCGCGAACGCTGTAGGGGGCGCCGTAGTCGTAACGCCGGCCCTCCTCAAGGGCCTGGTACTGCTCCACCATCCGCTCCTCGTGGGCCTCAGCCAGGTCTACACCCCGGTCCGAGCGGAGGAACAGCTCAGCGGCGAACGTACGCCACGCCGCGATGGCGAGGGCACGTTCGATGGAGCGCCCATGAAGCGGGCCCAGATTCTCGCCGAACACGCCACCGAAGTCCGTCGAGCGCGCGGACATGCGAAGGACCGGGGGCAGGACGTATGCGGCGAACTCGCAAGAGAGCACACTCTGCTGGAGCGTGCAGCGGGCGAAGAGGGTGACCACGATTTCACCACCGACGAGGCTCTTCGCGAGACAGACGTAGGTCCTCGCCTGCTCCCCCGGCGCGTCACTTCCGAGATCAACCCAGTAGTCGTCGACGCGGGGCAACGGCCGCAGATCGTCGGGCGAGAGGAGGCCGTCACACTCCGGGAGCACGTCCCCCCGCACGTACAGCCGCTTCTCGATCTCGATGTTTTCCAATCCGAGCCTTGAGCGGGCGATACGGATCAGATAGTCATGCAGCTCTCGAATCGAGAAGGGGGTGGGTGGAGGAGTCCCATCATCCGTCTTGCCGCCTCTGCGGCTGACGTCGATCGGGGGCAGAGCCCACCGACCGACTTCGGTGCCGCTGCCGACGAAAGGGCTCTCCGCGTCAACCGAGAACGCAATGATGTTGGCTGCCTGCAGGACGGCGAGATCCTCCTCCAGATCGGCATCGACCTTGACGACCTGGTGCGCCAAGTCCGCGCCCTCCACCATCGTCTCCACGGCCGCCGCACGGGTTTGCTGGAGGCTGCGGTAGGTGGTGCGCCACCCCACTCCGTAAATGACGGCGATCAGGGGCAGCGACAGCAGGACTGTCGCCAGCCCTCCGAGCCCGAGGAGGAGGGCACCCAGCGCGATCAGCGCGATCAGCGTGAAACGTATGAACGCCACAGCGCTGTACAGACTGCGCCAATGAGCATTGGCGGCCTGGGCGTGCCGAACCAGCGCTACCACGTCCACACCGAACGACGGGCACCACGCTCTCGGATTGTCCGCGCTGTAATGCAACAGCACCTGCGCAGCCAGCGCCGGATGGAGGTGCGCGGCGCAGCACATCTCCCGGCTGGCCAGATCGGGCGGCGCAGAGGGCAGTGGCGCCCGCCCATCTGGATGACCGTTCCTGATATCGGGAGCGTTGTCGGTGCTAACGCTTCCCTGCGTCGATGACGGCATGCCAGGACAGTAGAGCTTTCACTGTCAATGCACTGTCCATGATCTTGCAACTGCCGACTTGGGGCCCCGCAGCACCGATCACCCCGCACAGTCAACAACCGGCACGGACGACCGATCCAGCAGCGCCCGCTGCAGGGACCCCGACTGCTCCACCGATCCACCGTGGACGCCCAGGCTGCGGCGGGCCGCCCGGTAGTAGTCGTCGCGCGCCTCGTTGACCCGGCTGAGCAGATCGGCGATGTCACCTGGTGGTTCGGCGATCCCCCGGGCGAGCCGTTCGACCTGCCAGACCGCGTCCCGCCACCCTGCGGCGGCCACCACCGTCGGCTCGTCGCCGAGCAGCAGCAGGTTCTCCCAGACGATGGTGCGCCGGGCGTCCGCCTCGGCCAGCTGGGCCAGTCCCTCCTCGCGGCCGATGGGGTGGCTGCGCGATCCGGGTCGGTGATCGGCTGTCATCCGCAGCGCCACGGCGTGGTTCTCCTTGATGGCGTGCGCGTACTCGACGTACGCGTCGAGCCGCCGCTCGTCCCAGCGGACGCTCTGGCTGCGCCGCCACCGCGCGCGGTCGGCCAAGGAGGTGGCGAGGATCGTGCCCAGGGTGCCGACCAGGACGCCGATCAGCGCCGGAAGCTGTGTCAGAAGCGTGCCCACGCCGCCGAGGTTGCCAGGGCGGTGCAAGGCCCGAACCGCAGCTAGCCGCTGTGCCACATCGGCGCACCGCGTCGGGCGGTCCGTGCCACGATCGCCGCTTCGGCGAGGACGCCGAGCAGTCGTCTGCTGGCCGCCACCGCGACCGGCCCCAGCGTCGGATGCCCCACCATCGAGTGGCACAGCTGGAGACCGATCTCCGCCAGTTCCCGCCGGGTCAGCGCGGGACGTCGCCCACGTTGCTCCGCGAGCGCCGCGTGGACCCGGCCCAGAAGCTCGTCGCGCTCGTCGGTGACCCGGCGTAACACCTCCACCGACCAGCTCCACGTCTGTGCCAGCAGCAGGTCGTCCCGTTCCGCGACCCGGTCGGCCAGCAGCAGTTCACGGTGGCAGACAGCGGCGGCCGCCGCCACCTCGCCGTCGTCCAGGAGTAGTCGGACCCGCAGCCCGGCCGCGATCGGCGCGGATCGCGCGAGCCCACCGTCGGCCGAGGACTGGCCGTCGCTCGCACCGCGGGTCGGTACCAGCCGGTCGAGCAGTGCTCGCGCCCCGTCGGTGTCACCTTCGGCGCAGCGCAGCGCGGCCAGGAACTCGTCGGTCCCGGAATCCTCGTCGTCGGCCTCCCGGCGGCGCAAATCCTCGGCGGCGACCCGCAGCTCGGCCAGGGGCGCGCCCGCAGCGATCAGACTCGCGACGCGGTGACGCTGCGGCAGCGCCGGCGTGGTCGCGCCGGGCGGGGGCGGCGCGGGCATGAGCGCCAGCAGATCCTTGAGCCGTGTCCACTGCCCGGCTGCGGCCCCGACCAGCAGCGCCTTACGCAGCGCCGCCACGGTCAGATTGTCGGTTGGCCCGATGTTCGTCGCCCGAGCCCCCGCGACATCGGTGAAGGTGCCGAGCGCCTCGGTCCAGTAGCCGGCGCCGGCGAGCTCGATGCCGAACATCTCCCGGAGCCGACTCCCCCGCCGCCCGGCCACCAGGCCGGCGGCCAGCCGGTTCTGGAGACGGCCATGCCGGAACCGGTACGCCCCGGCGCTGTGCCGTAGCAGGCCGACGGATTCCGTGTAGGCCAGGAAGCCCAGCAGCGAGAAGGGCAGCCGTTCCCGGACTTCGAGCACCACCCGGACCACCGTGAACCGGATCCAGGCGGCGTCGCCCCGCCGATACAACCACCAACCCAACCCCAGACCGAACCCGCCGTACGCCAGGGACGCCAGGGGTGGCGTGGCGGGCAGCACACCGGCCAGCGTCAATGCCGACGCGACGACGAGGACCCAGGTGACGGCGGACGCGACGGACAACAGGGCCGACGCGACGCTCGCGGCGCGGTCCGCGTTGACGGTCTCGACGGCGCTGGTGGCACCCAGCTCGGCAGCCGGAGCGGCGACGTCGACCCGCAGTCCGGACCGTACGGCGACGTACCCCCACAGGAGCACACCGACCAGGATGGCGGCTCGCTCATCGCCGAACGAGGGCGGCAGGGCCGGCACGCGGTCGAGCCGGGCAGCCACCTCCGGGGGCAGCGCGACGGACAGCATCAGCGTCAGCGTCATCCAGCCGGCGACACCGCCGAGGAACAGGCCACCGACGAGCCCTTCGCCGAAGGCCCGCCAGCCTCCGACGAACACCACCCGGCGAGGCGTCTCCCGCGCGGTGCCGCCGCGCAGCGCCGCCGCGCACGCGCCCAGCAGGAAGGCGGCGGATGCCAAGCCGTCGGGGTGGCGCGCGAGCCAGAGCAGCAGGTCGTGGATGCCGAGATCGGTGACCAACGCGGCGGTCGAGGTGAGGGCGTCGTGGGCGTACGTGAGGGCCACCCAGACGGCCAGCGCGGTTCGCAGACCGTCGATGATCGCCCAGAATGGACCGGGCAGCGCGGCGGGCAGTTGCCACCAACGGAATTCGCGTTGGTCGAGCGATTCCAGGTGTCCGGCGAGGAACTCGAGGTACCGGCGGGAGGCGTCCGGCTCCCACCGGCGCAGCCCCTGCCGGCCCCGGCCGGAGCGCAGCGAAGCGTCCACGGCCCTGGTCAGCAGATCGTCCTCCACCGACCGGCTGCCCTGCTCAAGAGCCAGCGGGAGCAGTTCACGCGGATCGGTGCCGGGCTGCTCGAAGGCGGTGCGGGCCATCGCCACCATCAACGGCGTGGACAGCCCGCCGGTCAACTCCGCACCGTCACCGATCGCGGCGGCGACGGTCGACCAGTTTCGGACTGGTGGAACGGGGCGGCGTCGACGAGGTAGTCGGCCACCTCGGCGGGGCGCAGCGGTTCGAGCACCACCACGGCGGTGCCGCGCAGCCTTTCACCCTTGACGAGGTAACGCTCGTAGACCGACGTGCGGCAGGTGAGCACAAACCGCTGGGTGGCCAGCTCGTTCAGCTGCTCGAGACAGGCGACCAACCGCTGCTCGGGCATCTCGTCGAGGCCGTCGAGGACGGGTACCACCAGATCCGCCTCCACGAGGTTGCGCAGGACGGCCTCCCGGCGAGGATGGTCGGCGGCGAGCTGCGGAAACCTCCGGGCGATCCGGTTGACCAGCCAGTCGGGGAAGCTCTCCCGGTCGGGGTCCCACGTCGCGACGGGCAGCGGCACCGGGACGGGTGCGTCTGGTTCGCGGTGCGCGGGCAGCTCCCGTGCCATCCGCAACGTCGTGATCGACTTGCCGGAGCCCGCCGAACCGAGCAGGAGCAGCCGCCCCGACGGGACGCTCCGGTAGCGGCTCCACAGCGTGCCGTCGCGGCCGGAGAGGTCAAGCGGGGTCGCGTCGCTGGATCGGCCGATCGACCGCCAGGAGGGGAGCAGCCGGTCCGGGCCGTTGGCCCAGCGCACCGGCAGCGGGTACGGCTCGTCGACGGCGCGCAGCAGTGTCTCGTCGGTCCGGTCGCGGCGGATCAGGTCGGCGAGCTGGTCCGCCGCCGCACGCCGGTCGGTGACCATCGCCGTGGACACGGTCGACCGTTCGGTGAAGACCTGGCCAAGGAAGACGTAGACGGCGATGAAGCCGGCGACGACGCCCCAGGCCCAGTTGACCTTCTCGAAGTCGTAGCGCAACCAGACCCAGGCCGTCCCGCCGGCCGCCAGCGCGCCGACGATGCCAAGCAGACCCCAGTTCCACACTCGACGCCGCACCGCATGATTGTGGTCGCTTCGAGGTCGCCGGGACACCCCGCTCAGGCGGCCAGGGTGGCGTAGCGGCCGTTGCGGTGCAGCAGACTGCTGTGGGTGCCGGACTCGACGATGCGGCCGTGGTCGAGCACCGCGATCTGGTCGGCGTCGCGGACCGTCGAGAGCCGGTGCGCGATGGTGATCGTGGTGCGCCCCTCGGCGAGCAGGTCGAAGGCCCGCTGCACGGCTCGTTCGGTCTCGGTGTCCAGCGCGCTGGTGGCCTCGTCGAGGACCAGGATGCGCGGGTCGCGCAGCAGCGTACGGGCGATGGCCAGCCGCTGCTTCTCGCCGCCGGAGAACCGGTGGCCACGTGAGCCGACCATCGTCTCGTACCCGTCGGGAAGGCCGGCGATCAGCTCGTGGATCTGCGCGGCGCGGGCCGCGGCCTCGATCTCCGCGTCGGTGGCGTCCACGCGGGCGTACCGCAGATTCTCGCGCACGGTGGTGTGCAGCAGGTAGGTCTCCTGGCTGACCACACCGACGATCGCGGCCAGGTCGGTCAGGCGGAGGTCGCGCAGGTCGACGCCGTCGACGGTGACCCGACCGCTGGTCGGGTCGTGCAGGCGGCTGACCAGCCCGGCGAGGGTGCTCTTGCCGGAGCCGGTCTCGCCGACCAGGGCGAGGCTGGTGCCGGCGGGGACGTCGAGGGTGACTCCGGCGAGCGCGGCGGTGTCGCTGCCCGGGTAGCCGAAGGTGACGTCCTCCAGGCGCAGGTGCCCACGGACCCGGGTGGGGTCGAGGTTGACCGGCTCGGCGGGGTCGTCCACGTCGACCGGCAGGTCCAGGTATTCGAAGATCCGGGCGAACAGCGCCAGCGAGGCGGTCAGCGAGACGCCCACGTTGAGCAGGCCCATCAGCGGTCGGAACAGGCCGCCCTGCAGGGCGGTGAAGGCGACCAGGGTGCCGATGCTCAGCGTGCCGGAGGTGCCGGGCAGCCCGGCGGCGAGGTAGATGACCGCCGGTACGGCGGCGAAGACGATGCTCATCGCGGCCATCCGCCAGCGCCCGGCCAGTTCGCTGCGCAGCTCCAGGTCGACCAGGCGGGCCGACGAGGCGGTGAACCGGTCGATCAGCGCGGGGCCGGTGCCGAGGGTCTTGGCCAGTTGCACGCCGCTGACCGACAGCCCCTCCTCGACGGTGACGTTGAGGTCGGCGAGCTCGCGCTGGCGCTGGGCGGTGATCTCGCGGCGCATCCGGGCGACCCGTCGGGTCAGCCAGATCGCCGGCGGCAGCACCACGAGCGAGACCAGGGAGAGCTGCCAGGAGAGCGCCACCATGGCGACGGCGGTGGCGATGACGGTGGTGAGGTTGGCCGCGACGGCGGTGGCCGTGGAGGTGACCACCGACTGCATGCCGCCGATGTCGTTGGTGATCCGGGACTGCACCTCGCCGGTGCGGGTCCGGGTGAAGAAGCCCAGCGACTGCCGCTGGAGGTGGCTGAAGACGTCGGTGCGCAGCCGGTGCATGACCTGCTGCCCGACCTGGGTGGAGATCCAGGTCTGGATGACGCCGAGGGCCGAGGTGACGGCGGCCACCCCGACCATGCCGAGGACCAGCCAGACCAGCAGGGTCACGTCACCCTGCGGGAGGGCACGGTCGATCACGGTACGGAGCAGGAACGGGCTGGCCATCGCGACGATCGAGGAGACCACGATGATCGCGGTGACGACGGCCAACGCGGGCCGGTGTGCGGTGAACAGCCGGCCGATGCGGCGCAGCGACACCTGTCGGGCCTGCGCCTTCTCGGCGGCGCTGACGGTGCGGTGGCCGCGGTCGCGGCCTGCGGGGGTGGGTTCCAAGGGGCACTGCCTCTCGTCGGGGATATTGCTGAGGTTACCTCATCATGAGGGAACAACCGCATTCCCTGCTACCGTATTCCCCGTGACAGACAGCACCGCGGACGGCGACGACGACAGCCTGGCGGAGGCGTTCTGGGCGGTCGCCGGCCGGCTGCGCCGACAGGCCCGCGAGTCCCTGGAGCCGTGGGACGTCACCCCCAGCCAGTCCCGGGCGCTCGGCGTGCTGGCCCGACACGGCGAGCTGCGCCCCGGCACGCTCGCCGAACACCTGCGCATCGCCCCCCGCTCGGCCACCGAGGTCGTCGACGACCTCCAGACCCGAGGGCTCGTCGAGCGCCGGCCCGACCCGGCCGACCGGCGGGCGACCCTGGTCGCGCTCACCGAGGACGGCGACCGGGTCATCGAGGCCATCCGGACCGCCCGTCGGGCCGAGGCCGACCGCTTCTTCGGCCACCTGGACGACGCCGACCGCGCCCAACTCGCCCGCATCCTGCGTACGCTGCGCGGCTGAACCGCCGACGCGGCCCGCTCCCCCGCAGCGGCCGGCCGGCGCGGACGCCGGGTTTGCGCACCCCGCGCCCGGGTAGCCAGCGGCTCCTCCCGGCCATCACCCGCCGGGGCGACGTCACAGGAGGATGCTCGTGGCACTGGTGTCCCACCTGCACCACCGCGCCTGATGTGCGGGATCAGCGGCGAGGCGCGGTTCGACGGCCACCCGCCCGACGCCGCGGCGGTGACCCGGATGACCGAGGCGATGAGCTCCCGCGGCCCGGACGGCGAAGGGCTGTACGCGGTCGGCTGGGTGACTCTCGGGCACCGCCGGCTGACCATCATCGATCTATCCGAGGCGGGCGGTCAGCCGATGGTCCGCGACGACCTGGGTCTGGCGCTGGTCTTCAACGGCTGCATCTACAACTACCCGGAGCTGCGCGAGGAGTTGCGGCACGCCGGGTACGCCTTCGGATCGACCAGCGACACCGAGGTGATCCTGGTGGCGTACGCGCACTGGGGCGAGCGCTTCGTCGACCACCTGGTCGGGATGTTCGCCATCGGGCTGGTCGACCGGGTCCGGCGGCGGTTGGTGCTGGCCCGCGACCGGCTCGGCATCAAACCGCTCTACCTCGCCGAGAGCCCCGGGCGGCTCCGGTTCGCCTCCACCCTGCCCGCGCTGCTGCGCGCCGGCGACGTGGACACCAGCATCGACCCGGTGGGACTGCACCACTACCTGTCCTGGCACTCCATCGTGCCCGCACCCCGGACCGTGCTGCGGGGCATCCGCAAGCTGCCGCCGGCCACCCTGCGGGTGATCGAGGCGGACGGGCGCAGCCGGGAGGAGGTGTACTGGCGACCCGACTACGTCCGGGAACCGGCCGACGCCGGCATGGACGTCGCCGACTGGCGGGCCGCCGTCGGGGACGCGCTGCGCACGGCGGTACGCCGACGGCTGGTCGCCGACGTGCCGGTCGGCGTGCTGCTCTCCGGTGGGCTGGACTCCAGCCTCATCGTGGCGCTGCTCGCCGAGGCAGGGCAGCAGCACCTGCAGACGTTCAGCATCGGCTTCGAGAGCCGGGGCGACGAGGCCGGCGACGAGTTCCACTACTCCGACCTGGTGGCCCGCGCGTACGACACCGACCACCATCGGATCACGCTGGCCGACGACGACCTGGTGCCCGCCGTACGACGCGCCGTCCTGGCGATGACCGAGCCGATGGGTAGCCACGACGTGGTCGCCTTCCACCTGCTCTGCGAGCAGGTCGCCCGGCACGTGAAGGTGGCCCAGTCCGGGCAGGGCGCCGACGAGGTGTTCGCCGGGTACGGCTACCACCAGCCGCTCACCGAGGCCGCTCGGCACGGCGCGGAGGAGACGTTCGCCGCCGCGTTCTTCGACCGCGACCACGACGAGCTGCGCGACATCGTTGGCCCGGCGTACGCGCTGGACCACGACGCCAGCCGGGAGCTGCTCGCCGCGCACCTGGCCGCGCCCGGGGCGCAGAGCGCGCTGGACGCGGTGCTGCGCCTGGACACCCACCTGATGCTCCCCGACGACCCGGTCAAGAGGGTGGACAGCATGAGCATGGCGTGGGGCCTGGAGGTGCGCACACCGTTCCTCGACCAGGACCTGGTCACCCAGGCCGCGCACTGCCCGCCCGAGCACAAGGTGGCGCGGGGTGGCAAGGGTGTGCTGAAGGACGTCGCCCGGGAGGTGCTGCCGGCCGAGGTGATCGACCGGCCCAAGGGCTACTTCCCGGTGCCCGCGCTGCGCAACGTGGACGGGCCGGTGCGCGCGCTGGTCGCCGAGGCGTTGCAGGCGCCGGCCGCGCGCGAACGGCGCCTGTTCCGATCGGAGTACGTGGCGCGGCTGCTCGCCGAGCCGGAGGGCGCGGAGGCGGCGGCCGGGAGCAACAAGCTGTGGCAACTCGGGCTGCTGGAACTCTGGCTCCAGACGCACGACATCCGTTGAGCCGGCGCGCTCGCCGGTCAGGCCGCCGTGGTGCGGGCGGCCAGGTCGTCGAGGACGGCGCGCAGGTCACCGGTGCGCTCCAACACCCGGCGCTGCCGGGTCGCGCCCGTGCCGTCGCGGCGCAGCCGGGCCAGTTGCGCCAGCACGTACCCCAGGTCCCCGTGCCGGAGCAGGGCCGGGGCGACCACCGCCATCAGGTCGTCGACCAGGGTCCAGGCGGGCCTGGTCCCGCCCGCCCGCAGATCGATCAGCTCACCGTCGAGCCCGTCGTGGGCCGCCCGCCAGTGTGCGGCGGCCACCAGGCAGTCGCGGACCGGCGGGGCGAGCACGCCAGCGCGGACATCGTCGGCGAGGGCGGCGACCAGGGCCCGGACCAGCGCCGCGACCAGCACCGCGTCGTCGACGCTCGGGCAGACGTCTCCGACCCGCACCTCCACGGTCGGGTACGAGGCCGACGGCCGGGCGTACCAGTAGACCATCGCCGAGTCCAGCATGATGCCGGCGGCGATCAGCTCGTCGACCGTCCGGTCGTAGTCGGCGCCGGAGTCGAAGTACGGCGTCGGGCCGATGCTCGGCCAGCGTTCCAACTGCATCGACCGCCAGCTCGCGTGGCCGGTGTCCCGCCCGTCGTGCAGCGGCGAGTTGGTGGTGATCGCCTGCACCACGGGCAGCCACACCCGCAGGTGGTTGCAGACCTGTACGGCCAGCTCCCGGTCGGGCAGCCCGACGTGCACGTGACAGCCGCAGACCGCCGGATCGTGCGCGACTGGGCCGTACCGGCGGGACATCGCGTGGTAGCGCGGTTTGTCGGGCACCGTCAGGTGCGGCTCCGCCACCGGGGTGGCCCCGACCGCCACCAGCCGGGCCCCGGCCGCCGCGGCGGCGTCGGCCGCGGAGCGGCGCAGGGCCACCAGGTGCCCCCGCAGCTCGGTGAGGTCGGCGCAGACCGGGGTGACCATCTCGACCATGCTGTGCCGGAACTCCTGCCGGCTCTGCTCGCGGGCCGGGCCGCGCAGGGCGGCCAGCACCTCATCGGCCACCGGCAGGTTCCGCCCGCTGGCCGGGTCGAGCAGCAGGAACTCCTCCTCGACGCCGAGCGTGAGGACGCCGAGGTCGGGTACGGTGTCGACGGTCGTCGGACGGTACGCCATGGCCGCCTCCATCCGCTGCTGCGGCCAGGGGTCGACACCCCGACCGACGGGCGGCTCGGGTTCCCGGCACGGGCCGCCGGCAAACGCGCTGATCGTCAGGTCGTGACGTCCACCAGTACCTTGCCGACCACGCCGGTCTCCACCGCCCGATGAGCGTCGGCGGTGCGGTGCAGCGGGAAGCGGTGCAGTGGCAGGCCGTGCTCCTCGCCGACCGGCAGGGCGCCGTCACGGAGCGCGGCGGCGACGTCCTCGACCGCTGCGGCGCGCGCCTGCGGGCCAGCCGTGTAGAGCACCAGGAACTGCAGGCGCGTGTTCAGCACCATGTTCTGCCCCACGTTCAGCTCGATCGGTTGTCCGCCCTCGTTGGCGTACGTCGCGATCGTGCCGCGCGCACGCAGCACGGCCAGGTCCAGAGGCAGATTGGCGCCCAGCGCCACCTCGGCGACGATGTCGACGCCGTCCGGGGCGATCGCACGAATGGCCGCGACCGAGTCACCCTCGCGGTAGTTGACGGTGTGGTTAGCTCCGGCCGCGGTGGCCAGCTTCGCCTTCTCCGGGCCGCTGACCGTGCCGATCACGGTGGCGCCGGCCCATCGGGCGAGCTGGATGACCGCGTGCCCGACCGCGCCGGCCCCGCCGGCGGCGAGCACCACCCTGCCGTCGAGCGCGCCGGGGTGCAGGCGGCGGGGCCCGTCCTCGGCAACGGTGAGCGCGCGGTGTGCGGTGAGCGCGGGGACGCCGAGCGAGGCGCCGATGTCGAACGCGGCCTCGTCGGGCAGTGCCACGGCCTGATCGGCGGGTACGACGGTGAACTCGGCGGCGGTGCCGGTGGGTCGCCCGGCGGCGGCCATGAACAGCCACACCCGCTGACCGACCCGGCCCGGATCGACCCCGTCACCGACCGCGTCGACCACGCCGGCACCGTCGAGGTGCGGGGTGATCTCGGAGAACTGCTTGCGGTGGGCGTTGCCGGAACGGGCCTGCCAGTCGGTCGGGTTGACCCCGGAGACGGCGACCCGGACGCGGATTTCGCCGGGTCCGGGCGCGGGCCGGTCACGCTCGACGAGCCGGAGAACCTCGGGGCCGCCGTTGTCGCGGTAGATGATCGCCTTCATGATTTCGTCCTTAGTTTGATCTGCGTCGTACCGTTCGAGCTGCGTCGAACAGTACGACGCGGCTCGAACATTTCGCAAGATCTGGCTAGGCTTCGTCTCGTGACCGAGGTGATCGAACCCGCCATCGAGACCGTGACGATCGACGTCGTGCTCAGCGCGCTTGCCGACCCGGTACGGCTCACGCTCGTGCGCGCCTTCGACGCCGCCGGGGACTGGACCTGCGGCAGCGACGTCCTCAAGGACACCGGTGTCGCCATCGGCAAGTCGACGCTGTCGCACCACATCAAGGTGCTGCGCGATGCCGGCCTGATCCGCACACGTGTGAGCGGCATCCGCCGGCTCGTCACGCTGCGCTACGACGAGGTGGAGCAGCGGTTTCCCGGGCTGCTGACCATGCTCCGGGAACACGGCCCTGCCCGCGCCGCCGCGGAATCGCCGGCCTCGACCCCGTGACGCCGACAACGACGGCCACCCTCTTCGACAGCCGGCCCGGGACATCGATGGTCCCGGTCGGGGCGTCCGCCGAGCGGCCTCGGCGGCACGCCAGGTAACGGCACGGCGGCCAGCGCGTCCGGGCTGCGGTGTCGCGCCGTCGCCGGCCGGGCGCGATGGTGTAGAAAGGCGGAGTGAGCGCAGCGGTGACGCAGGTGCCGGTCTTCGACCGAAGGACGGTCCACGGTGGCTGACCACGACCAGCCGCCCACTCCCCTCACCGCCGGCGCCGCCCTGGTGCAACTCGGCGACGTCCCCCTCGCGGACCTGCTGGCCGGCGCGGGTGACGGCGTCCTGGCCCACGTGTTGGGCACATTGGCTGCCGAGGGTGAGCCGGGTCGGCCCGGCGACGTGTCGGCTTTCGAGTCGAGCTTCTGATCGTGCCGGCCGACGCCTCGCCGTCGGCCGCTCGACACCGCCCTGCCGCGCCCCGCATCCGCCAACTGGTGCTGAAGGTCCACTCACGCTGCAACCTGGCCTGCGACTACTGCTACGTCTACCGCCACGCCGACCAGGGCTGGCGGAACCGGCCGCGGGTCATCGCGCCCGACACCGTGCGCCGGGTCGCCGACCGGCTGGCCGCGCACGTGGCCCGCCACCGCACCGACCGGGTGCGGGTGGTGCTGCACGGCGGCGAGCCGCTGCTCGCCGGCGTCGTGGTACTCGATCGGACGGTCCGCACCCTGCGCGACGCGATGCCCACCGGCACCACGCTCGACATCGCGATGCAGACCAACGGTTTGCTGCTCGACGAGGCGGCCCTGGACCTGTGCCACACCCACGGCATCGACGTCGGGGTGAGCCTGGACGGCGATCGCAGGTCCAACGACCGCGGCCGGCGGCACGCCGACGGCCGGGGCAGCTTCGCCGAGGTGGCCCGGGCGCTGCGCCTGCTGGCCCGGCCCGAGCACCGGTCCCGCTACGCCGGCCTGCTCTGCACCATCGACCTGGCCAACGACCCGATCGCCGTCTACGAGGGCCTGCGCGAGTTCGACCCGCCCCGACTGGATCTGCTGCTGCCGCACGGGAACTGGAGCACTCCCCCGCCCGGGCGCCACCCCGGCGATCCCGCCACCCCGTACGCGGACTGGCTGATCGCCGTCTTCGACCGCTGGTACTCCGAGACGCCCCGGCGTACGGGCATCCGGCTGTTCGAGTCGCTGATCGCGTTGCTGCTCGGTGGGCGCAGCGGCACCCAGGCGCTGGGTGCCGCCGAGCCCGACGTGATGACGATCGAGACCGACGGCACCATCGAGGGCACGGACACCCTCAAGACGACCACCGCGTCGGCGATGCGTACCGGGTTCGACGTCTTCCGGCACAGCCTCGACGACGCGCTGCGCCATCCGTCGCTCGCCGGACGACCCGAAGGGGTCGCGGCCCTCGCCCCTGCCTGCCGGGCCTGCCCGGTCGTCGGCACCTGCGGCGGTGGCCTGTACGCGCACCGCTTCCGCGACGACGCCGGCTTCGCCCACCCGTCGGTCTACTGCGCCGACCTGTTCCGGCTGATCCGGCACGTGCAAACGGTGGTGACCGCCGACCTGGACGCGGTGCGCCGACGGGTCTCCGACCTGTCGGCCCCGGCCGGACGGTGAACGGTGTCCGAGACGCGGCAGCCCGGGCCGCTGTCGGCCGCGCAGCTCGCCGGGTTGGCTGGCGGGCTCAGTGCCGGCGACACCCTGACGGTGCTGCGGGGCGGGCAGCTTGGCAGACGTCGGCTCCTCACCGTGGCCGCCGCCCGCGCCGCTGGTGATCAGCCGCTGGTCCGGCAGAGCCTGGACCTCTTCACGCGGGCCGAACGCGCCGACCCTGCCGCGGTGGCCGAGGTGCTGACCCACCCGCCGGTCACCGGTTGGGCCCGCGCCGCGCTCGACGGCTCCACCGGCCCGACCTACCTGGCCGCGCTCGCGGCAGCGGCGGCGACCCGCGCCGGGCTGACCTTCACGCTGACACTGCCCAGCCCGGCCGACGGCATGCTGCTGCTTCCTACCGTTGGCGCCGCTACCGGTCTCGCCGCCGGGCCGGTGCTGCTGCGCGGTGACCCCGGCACGCTGCGGATCGGCACCGAGGGCCAGGCGCACGACGGAGTCCAGATCAGCCACGGCCGCCGGGTCGGGACGGACGGCGGCGAGGTGCGCTGGCTGCCGGTCCGGCGAGTTCTCGCCGCCGAGGGGATCGGTGTGGTCATCGACGACCAGGACCCGTGGCGACACTGCTACCACCGACCGCCAACGGCGCGGCTGGACGACGCGGCGGCGGCCCGGTTGAGCCAGCTCACCGGGCATGCCTGGGAGTGGCTGCGGGCCCACCTGCCGGCGCACGCCGACGGGCTCGCCGGGCTGCTGCGCTCGCTGGTGCCACTGCTGCCGCCGCCATCCGGTAACCCGGTGAGCGCCACCAGCCGCGACGCGCTCGGTGCCATCGCGCTCTCCCTTCCCGCCGATCCGCCGGCCCTCGCGCTGCTGCTGGTGCACGAGCTGCAGCACACCAAGCTGGGCGCGCTGCTGGACCTGGTACCGCTGCACCGGCCCGGCGGGCCAGCCCGCTACCGGGCGCCGTGGCGGCTCGACCCGCGCCCGGTCGGCGCGCTGCTGCAGGGCGCGTACGCCCACCTCGGGGTAGCCGAGGTGTGGCGCTGCCGGCGGCACGAGGGGGTCACCGCCGCCTTCGAGTACGCGTACTGGCGGGAGCAGACCCTGCGGGCGGTCCGGCAGCTCGCCGAGTCGCCGGAGCTGACCGAGGCCGGGCGGACGCTGGTGGCCGGCATGGCCACGACCCTGCGCGGCTGGCGCGACCCGGTGGACGGCGCGGTCGCCGCGGCGGTGCGGGACGTCGCCGACGGCGGTGCGGTTCGCTGGGGCCTGGCCAACCTCGTGCCCCACCCGGACGAGGTGGAGCGGCTGGCGCGGGCCTGGCGGCGGGGTGTGCCACCTTCGGCCGGAGGGCCGGGGCCGACCGTCGTGCCGACCACGGCCCGCCCGGCACTCGCCGCTGGCACCGGCCCGGAGGCGGCGGTGCGGCGACGGCTGCTGGGCGGTGGCGACCCGTCGGAGCTGGACGCGAGCGATCGGGCGTACGCGGCCGACGAACTGACCGACGCGCTGGCCCGGTACCGACGGCGGTTGGTCGCCGACTCCGAGGACGCCGACGCCTGGGTCGGGTTGGCCCTCGCCGCGCGCCGGACGGGCAAGGCGGCCCCGGTCCTGGCACTGATCAGCCGGCCCGAGCTGGTCCGGGCGGTCAGCCGGGCGCTGCCGGGCTCGGACCCGCTCGCCGTGGCGACCTGGCTGGCCCACCCCGCCAGGGCGGCGGCCAGCCCGGGGACCGCCGACAGCTGACGGCCAACCGGCGACAGAAGAAGGCGCCCGGCGTCAGCTGACGGCAGGCTGCCAAGGCCCACGCCGGAGCGGCCAGCCGTTCAATCGCATCCTTTGCTCTGCTTCAACGGGCGCAACAGTTAGCGCCGCTAGGTGTTGCGTGCGTTGAAGCAGAGCAAAGGGCGCGCAAGAGGCACGACCGCACGGCAAGGCACAGCCGCACGGCAAGGCACGACCGCACGGCAGGTGGTGTCGCGAGGGCTAGAGCAGCGCCGGCTCGATGTAGGCGTTGGAACGGTCCCGTTGGCGGGCCTGCACCACCCGTGGGTTGTCCCCACCGAAGAGCTGCACCAACTGCCCGAACGCCTCGTCGTAGAGGGCGCTCCCGGCATCCGCCTCGGTCTCCGTGGCGAGCCGGCTCAACGCCAGGTTGACCGACGCGGACAGGGTGTCCGGGTGCTCGGCGCCGAGCGCCCGGGTCAGCTCCACGTACGCGGTGGTGTCCAGCAGCAGCGCGGTGTCCCGGTCGCCGAGCGCGAACAGGTCGTTGGCGAGGTTGAGCGTGGCCAGCAGGGTGTGCGGGTGCCGTTCGCCGAGGGTGGCCAGCAACTGGTCGCGGACCCGCTGGGAGAGGTCGCGGGCCTGGCTGTGGTCGCCCTGCTTACGCACCAGCACGCCGAGATTGTTCAGGCAGGCCAGGGTGATGGCGTGGGTCTCGCCGAGCACCTCGTTGTAGGCGTCGCGCAGCCGGCGGGCCAGCCGTAGCCCGGTCTGGTTGTCGCCCACCGCCGACCAGGTCGTCGCCAGCGCCATCTCGGCGGACAACGTGTCGGCGTGCTCGCCACCGAGGACGCGCTGGTAGCGGACCACGGTTCGCTCGATGAGCCGGTGCGCGTCGGCGAAGCGGCCAAGCTGGCGCAGGGTGAGGGCCAACTCCTTGGCCGTCCGCAGGGTCTCCGGGTGGTCGACGCCGTTCACCTTCTGCTGGGAGTTGTAGGTGCGTTGCAGCACGCTGTGCGAGCGCCACAGCTCGCCGGTGTCGCGCAGCCCGCGCCCATAGTTGCTGGCCGAGGCGAGGGTGAACGGGTCCTCCTCGCCGAAGCGGGCCCGCCGCCGCTCATGGATGTGCTGGTCGAGCTCGACGGCACCGCGGAAGTCGCCGACCAGCCGCAGCGACACGGCCAGGTTGTTCTCCGCGGTGAGGGTCCGGCCGCTGTCATCGCCGAAGGTGCGGACGCTCAGCTCCAGGGTGCGCCGATCCTGGGCCTCCGCCTCGTGGTAGAGGCCCTGGGCGCGCAGGTCCGCGCCCAGGCTGCGGGCGGTCATCAGGGTGTAGAGGTGCTCCTCACCGAAGATCCGCCGTTGCCGCTCGTAGACGTCCCGGTCGATGTCGTACGCGCGGTCGAACTGGCTCTGCGCGCGCAGCACGTTGGCCAGGTGGAAGCGCATCCGCAGCTTGGTCGGGTCGTCGTCGTCGGTCTCCCGCCAACTGTCGAGCGACTCCTGCGCCAACGCCCGGCTGGTGTCGTAGTCGCCGCGCTTGTAGAGGTAGCGCACCGTGTCCGCCACGAGTTGCCGTGCTTCGTCCATCGTGGAGGACGGCAGCCCGCTGGGGCGTACGTGCGGCCACAGCTCCGCGTACCGGGGCCAGTCGGCCGGCTTGTCCGGGTCGCGCGGGCCCGCCGCGGCGAGCAGGAGTTGGGCCTCGCGGCGGGTCTCCTCCTCCCGGTCACCGAGCTGGTCCTGGATGACCAGTTGGACCAGCCGGTGGACGCGAACCGAGTTGTTCTCCGCGTCCACCTGGGCCAGCCCGTAGCGGCCCAGCTCGGCGGTGACCAGACCCTGCAGGATCGGGTCGGTCAACGTCGGATCGAACGTGGCCATGAAGCTCGCGAAGCGGTCGCCGGTCAGGATGGCGACCGGGATGGGCTCCGGGGCGTAGAACGAGCAGAGCTCCAGCAGTCGGGCCGCCGCCGGCTTCTCCTGGCGCAGCTGACGCAGGGTGACCAGCCAGGTGGCGGCGAGGGCCTTCGAGTAGCCGGCGGACTGTCGGCCGTCGAGGATCCGCAGCAGGCCGGGCGTGTCCAGCGAGGCGAGGTAGTCCTCGACCCGCATCGCGGTGGCCCGCAGGTACGCGGCGCCCTGCTCGACGGCGAGCGGCAGGTCGCCGAGCTTCTCGGCCACCTGGGTCGCCTCGTCCTCGGTGAGCCCACGGACCCGGTCGCGCAGCAGTTGCACGCTCTCGGCGCGCTCGAAAACGGTCAACTCGGTCGCGGTCGCGTACTCGCCCCAGCTCTGGTCGCGGGTGGTCAGCAGCACGTGACCCGGCCCCTGCGGGAGCAGCGCGCGGGTGGCCCGGGTGGGTTCGCCCGCGTTGTCCAGGACGATCAGCCAGTGCTGGCCCGGCCCGGCCCGACGCAGCGCGTCGAGCACCCGGCGCACCGCCGCGTCGCCGCCGCCGGTGCCCAGCCCCATCGCCTGGCCGAGGTCGGCGAGCCCGCCCCGGATGCGGTCCTCGCTGTCGGCCGGAATCCACCACACCAGGTCGTAGTCGCGGCCGAAGCGCAGCGCGTACTCGGCGGCGAGCTGGGTCTTGCCGACCCCGCCGAGGCCGTGCACGACCTGCGTCGCCGAGTCGGGTGCGGCGGTGAACCGGTCCCGCAGGGCCTCGATCTGGACGGCCCGCCCGACGAACGGGGTGCCGTGCTGACGGACGTTGGACACCGTCGGGAACGGGCCGGGGAACCGGCCGACCGCGCGCCCGCCGACCGCGGCCGCCGGGGCGCCGGCCGCCTCCAGCAGCCGGGTCCGGGCGGTGGACTGGTCGACGTCGGTGAGGTCCACGAGGCTGCGGTCGCTGTACGGTACGGCCAGCCGCGACTCGTCCACCCGTAAAGGGAACAGCACGTGCCCACCGCCGAGCTGGTCCCGGCTGGCGGCGGTCTTCCACACCTCGGCGGCGAGCGAGGCGCCCGCGTACTGCCAGGTCAGCACGGGCAGCACCCGGCTGGCGCCGCCGACGGCCCGGTCCAGCTCGGCCCGCCCGCCGGCGCGTAGCGGGACGTCCACCGCCCGGCGGTCCACCCGCAGCCCGGCCTCCTCCAACTGGTCGGTGATCCACTCGGCCCACAGCCGGTCGGCGGAGGCGTAGCTGACCAGGACACCCTGCTCGGCGGTGAGCCGGCTGCGCTCGAACTCGGTCAGCAGGCGACGCCGGTCCTCCTCGGGCATCGGCTGCAGTGCGGTGACCCGCCCGCCGGTCACCAACGAGGCGAGCTGCTCGTACGCGGCGAGCAGGGTGCCGGCCTGCTCGGGCCGGTCACCGAAGGCGGCGAGGATCTCCTCGTAGGCGTAGAAGGTGCGGTAGGGCACCTCGATGGTGTTCCAGTAGCGGGCCGCCGCCGAGTCGGTGAGGTGGTCGAGGAACGGGGCGAACTCGGCGCGGAGCAGGTCCCGACCCGTCTCCAGTTTGCGCAGCTCGGCGTCCTCGACGCGCATCGGCACCGGCAGCAGCAGCGGCGGGTCGTCCGGACGCTGGCCGCGGATGGAGCGGGCCACCGCCGCCGCGCCACGGATGCTCTGGGTGGACATGGTGAAGCAGTTGACGACCAGGTCGGGCAGCTGCACGGTGCAGATGCCGGCGGCGTCGCTGAGCCCGGTGCGGCTGTCGATCAACACCACGTCGTACTCGGCACGCATCTGGGCGCGCACCGCGTCGATGAACGACCTGCCGCCCTGCCGCTCGTAGAAGGTGGCCCAGTCGAAGGTGCTCACCAGCCGGGAGTACGCGGCGTCCTGCTGCCCGGCGGCCACGAAGTCGATCACACCGCCGTGGCTGAAGTCCCAGTCCAGAGAGACCGCCCGACGCTGGATCTTGGCGTGCCCGGTGAGCAGCTCCTGCGAGTCGTCCTCCCGGTTGCGCTGCATGGTGGCGATCGAGTAATCCCAGATCATCTCGATCACACCGGGTGTGGCGCGCAGCTCCTTGTCCCGCAGGAACGGGTGGAAGTAGCGGTGCAGGCCGGGTGACTCCAGATCCCAGTCGACCACCAGCACCTGCATGCCCTTGCTGGCCAGGATCCAGGCCACGTTGGCCAGTGCCATCGTCCGGCCGGTGCCGCCCTTGTACGAGTAGAACGTCACGATCTGGCCGTGCGCCGTCTCGTTCACCGCCATGGCCTGCCTCCCTCCCCTAGGGACCTTCGAGGATCGGGCGTTGCCCGGAGCCGTCCGAGTGTGGCTCCTGGTAGACCGTGCCCGTGCGATAGATCCGGCCCTGTTCGACGACCAGCGCGCCCTCCAGCTCCTCCTGAAAGCGGGCCGAGGTGGCGATTTCCGTGCGGACCGTGCCGTCGCGGATGTTGGACACCACGTGGTGTGGCAGCACCCGGGCCAGGGTCTCCCACATCTTGCGGATGCCGCCCGCGGCGGCGTCGTCGGCGGCCGTCCAGGGCACCAGCACCGGCGCCCGGGACTCGGTGTCGCGGTCGTAGCCGTCCAGGCTCCGCCGGTAGCGCGTCAGATCGGCCGACCAGACGTCGACCACCAGGACGACGATCTGGTTGTGGGCCCAGGCCCACTCCCGCACCGCGGCCAGGTCCACCGCGTCCTCCACCGTCCAGCCGTAGCTCTTGGTGGTGGCGATGGCCCCGGCCCAGCTGCCGATCGGCACGTCCAGCTCGGGCCGGTACGGCCGCCAGTCCCAGGCCACCGCGCCGTAGCGCTCCTCGGCGCCGGGGCGGCTGTCGGCCATCTCCGCGGAGCTGCCGGCCACCAGCACGATGTGCACGTGCCGTGCGCTGGTGGCCCGCTGCGCCGCGCCCGCGCCCGTGTCGCCCTGGCCGAGCACCGCCGGTGGTCGGACCGGCTGGCCGAAGGCACTGGTGACCTTGGCCAGCACCGGCCGTTGCGCCGGCTGGTGCAGGGTGTGCTCGCGGGCGGTGCGCACGACGTGCTTGGCCAGCGCGTCGACGAAGTCCTTGTAGTCGTCCTCGTGCCGGCGGCGCTGTTTGAGGGTGAGCAGTCCGTCCTGCGCGTACACGGTGCCGGTCGGGAAGTTGCGGTACTGGTAGGACCGGACCACGTCGGGCAGGCCGTCGCAGGGGATCCACTGCACCGGCACCAGCGCCGGCGGGCGGACCTGGAACTGCCGTTCGTGTTCGTCGATCCGCTCGGCGAACACCCGGAACTCGCGGCCGCAGTAGTCGCTGACGACGTACCGGGGGGAGGTCAACGCGATCAGGCAGGCACTGGTGGACAGTGCCCCGGCCAACTCGTCGGTCCAGGTGCTGCCGAGCAGCATCTGGCCGTCGATGAAACCGGCCTCGTGCCAGTGGACCCCGGCCAGCCCGGCCACCGCCTCGCGGAGGTCGGCGAAGAACGCCTGCACCTGACCGTTGCGGTTGTCCTCTTGGGCGTAGCTCAGGAAGAAGAGTGGCACGCCCCGCCTCCGCTCACGGGTTCCACGACCGGTGCGCACAGTATAGGGCCGTCGATGCCTACCCCGCCGTCACGCGATCATCGCCCCGGGCGCGCCAAGAGTCGTATGCCCGACGTTTGTGGGTAAGCCGCGGCGTGACGGACGGACTCCGGGTGGTCGTGGTCGGCGCTGGTTTCTCCGGTCTCGCCGCCGCGTTGGCGCTCAGCCGGGCCGGCGCGCGGGTGCGGTTGCTGGAGGCCCGCGACCGGGTCGGAGGGCGGGTGCTGACCCGATGGCTGCCCGACGGCACCCAACTCGATCTGGGCGCGCAGTGGATCGGCCCGACCCAGGACCGGATGTACGCGCTGGTCGCCGAGTACGGGCTGGGCACCTTCGCCTCGGCGGCGGCCGGCGCGCCCGCCGTGCTCTGGGCCGGGCGGCGGCGGGCCGAGCCGCCGGCGCAGGTGAGCCGGGTGCTCGACCTGCTCGACGGCTACGCCGCCCAACTGGATCCGGCCGCGCCCTGGCGCGCGCCGGAGGCCACCCGGTGGGACGGGACGATCCTCGGTGGCTGGCTGCGCACGACGGCCGGCGACTCGGACACCGCCGACTACCTGGGCCGACTGCTCGCTGGCGGGCTGCTGGCGGCCGGCGCGGACGAGATCTCCCTGCTGCAACTGCTGTTCTACCTGCGCAGCGGGGGCGGCACGGGACGGCTGTTGGCGATGGCCGGCGGCGCGCAGCAGGACCGGATCGTGGGCGGGCCGCCGGCGTTGGCCGAACGGATGGCCGCCGCGCTGCCGCCAGGGACGCTGCGGCTGTCCGCGCCGGTCCACGCGATCGGGCAGGACGCGGACGGGGTCGCGGTGCGCACCGACGCCGAACACGTCGACGCCGACGCGGTGGTGGTCGCGCTCGCGCCCACGCTGGCCGGCCGGATTCGGTACGAGCCGCCGCTGCCGGCCCTGCGGGACGGACTGACCCAGCGGATGCCGATGGGGTCGGCGCTGAAGCTGCACGCCGTCTACCCGGAGCCGTTCTGGCGCTCCGACGGGCTCTCCGGGGTGAGCACCGCCAGCACCGGCCCGCTCACCGAGACGGTGGACAACAGCACTCCGGTCACGGAGCGCGGGGTGCTGACCGGGTTCAGCTACGGCGCGGAGGCCGCCACGCTTCGCGGAATGTCACCGGCCGAACGTCGGCGCAGCGTGCTGGACGCGTTCGCCGCCGTGGTCGGGCCCAGGGCGGGTGATCCGTTGGACCTCGTCGAGTACGACTGGTCGGCCGACCCGTGGACCCGGGGCTGCTTCTGCGGCGTGCTGACCCCGGGCGCCTGGCACACGTACGGTGCGCAGTTGCGCGCACCGGTGGGGCGGGTGCACTGGGCGGGCACCGAAACGGCGACCCGCTGGGCTGGCTACCTGGAGGGCGCGGTGCGCGCCGGTGAGCGGGCGGCGGCAGAGGTGGTGGCGGGGTGACCGCGCGCCGCGCCGGCCCGGTCGCGGGTGGCGACCGGACCGGCGCGGGTGCCTCGGTCAGGGGTAGGTGGTCAGGTACTGCTGCTGGGCGGCGGCGTTCGCGGTGCCGCCGGCGTTGTTGATCACCCGGTTGATGGTGCCGACGCCGCCGAGCGAGACGGTGACCATGTTGGTGAACCGCACGTTCGGGTTGATGGGCACCTCGAAGGACCGTTCTTCGACGACCGCGGGGTTGACGTTGAAGTAGGAGTAGCTGCCCAGACCGAACGCCTGATGGCTGGTGACCGAGTCGGCCACCTTGTACGCGGCGTAGCCCCGGGTCGTGCCGTTCATCCAGGCCGCCTGGTTGGGCGGGTCATAGGGCAATTCGTTCTGGTAGAAGTACGTCCTGCCGCCGTTGCCGTTCCAGAGAGTCTGGTACTTCTGGTAGTGCTCGACGAAGAGGCCGTACATCGTGACGTTGTCGCCGTTGACGGTCAGCCCGGTGTCGGCGGTGTTCAGCGTCCACCCGGTCGGTACGCCGCTGGCGGCGTGGTCGGCCCGCCACAGCCACATGTGATCGCCGATCACGTTGTCGCTGTTGACGGTCAACGTGTTGGTGGCCTTGCCGACGTGCGGCCCGCCGATGCGGAAGAACACGTCGTGCAGCGAGGTCGGGTTCGTGGCGTGGCTCGCCGACGAACCGGACGGGCCGACCTCCATCAGCACCGGCGAGTTGGTCGTGCCGGCCTCGAACATGAGGCCGGCCACCTTCACGCCGTCGACGTCGCCGACCCGCATCCCGACGCTGCCGTTGTCGGCCTGGATGGTGGCCAGGCCGA
Organism: Micromonospora sp. CPCC 205539; assembly: GCF_036906815.1. NCBI lineage: Bacteria > Bacillati > Actinomycetota > Actinomycetes > Micromonosporales > Micromonosporaceae > Micromonospora > Micromonospora sp. CPCC 205539. The sequence continues at coordinate 133,037 of NZ_JBAKHW010000005.1, forward strand.
GACCGAGGACGACCGTGTCGGCCCGGTTGACCTGGATCGGCTCGGTGACGTGGTGCACGCCCGGGGTGAAGAGCAGGTGCCGGCCCTGGGCGAGGGCCGCGTTGATGGTGGCCGCGCTGGTGCCCGGCTGGACGATGTAGAACTGCGACAGCGAGATGGACGAGCCGGCCGGGGTCTTGTTGTACCAGCTGGTGCCGACGGAGTTGTTGCGCAGCGCCGGCACGAAGACCCGGTACTCACCGGTGCCGTCGATGTAGAGGAAGGGCTTCTCCCGCACCTGCGGGGTCTGCGCGATGACGGTGTGCGAGGGGTTGGGGAAGTGCGGCGGTGGAGCGCCGGTGACGCCCTGGAAGACCATGTTCCACACCGAGCCGGTCCAGCCGTTGCCGAACTCGCTGTTGCGGGAGTACCACTGCTGCTGCGACCCGGAGACGACCAGGCCGTCGATGCGGGTGTCGGCCAGCAGGCCGCCGCTGGACCACCCGTCGCCGCCGTTCCAGAGCTGGATCTGGTTCTGCGCGCCGCGCAGGTGCATCCGCCGGTACGGCGCCGCCTGGGACACGGCCCACCGCTCCACGGTCGTCCCGGCCGGCAGGGTCACCGACAGGTTCTCCGCGGCCCGCCAGAAGTTCTGGGTGGCGTTGCCGCCCATCCAGAACGCCTCGGTACGGACGTGTCCGTTGAGGTTCACGTCGTCCGGGCTCAACCCGAGGCCGGCGACCTGGGTGAAGAAGCCGAGGTTGACGTCGGCGGTGTAGGTGCCGGGCTTGAACAGCACGGCGTACCGCTGCGGGCCGAACTGGTTCTGCTCCTGCTGGGTGAACAGGCTGTTGAGCCGGCTCTGGATGGTCGACGTGGGGGTGCTCGGGTCGAAGACGAAGGTGTTCGGCCCGAGGTTCGGGTTGCGCGGGTCGGTCGTGTCGCCCGGGGGCTCGGTGGTCCCGCCGGTGGCGTTGACCGCCAGCTCCCACAGCGAGTAGCCGTACGCGGTGCCCCGGGCGGTGCCGTACACCCGCAGGTAACGGCCGCTGCCGGTGACGTCGAGCGACTGCGTGCCGCCGGCGCCGGTGGTGGTCGAGTAGATGGTGGCCCAGGTGTTGCCGTCGGCCGAGGTCTGGATCTGGAAGGCCCGGGCGTACGCGGCCTCCCAGGTCAGCACCACCCGGCAGATGGTCCGGGTGCTGCCGAGGTCGACACGCAGCCACTGTGGGTCGCTGGCCGCGCTGGCCCAGCGGGTGCCGGTGTTGCCGTCGACCGCGTTGGACGCCGCGAGACCGGCGTCCTGGGTGGACGAGGCCGTGGCCGGCTGACCCTGTGCGGCGTTGGTGCTGCCGCAGGTCGGCGTGGTGCCGCCGGTCTCGCCGTAGACCTGGAACTCCCACAGCGAGTAGCCGTAGCCGGTGCCCCGGGCGGTGCCGTAGATCCGCACGTACCGGCCGGCGCCGGTGACGGTGAGGTTCTGTGTGCCGCCGGTGCCGGTCGTGGTCGAGTAGATGGTGGTCCAGGTGGCTCCGTCGTCGGAGGTCTGGAGCTGGAACGCGCGGCCGTAGGCGCCTTCCCAGAGCAGGTTGACCGAGCTGAGGGTGGCCCGTGTGCCCAGGTCGACCTGGAGCCACTGCGGGTCGCTGAAGGCGCTGGCCCAGCGGGTGCCGGTGTTGCCGTCGACCGCGGCGGACGCCGGGGTGCCGGCGTTCTCGGTGGACGAGGCGGTGGCCGGGCGGCCCTGGGAGAGCAGGGTGGGAGCGGCCTGCGCCGGCAGGGCACCGGTCGGGCCGAGTGCCGCGACCAGGGCCGCCACGGTGAGCCCGGCGAGCAGGCGCCGGAGGCCGCGTCGGGGACGGGGTCGTACGGATGTAGCGCGAGATGTCATGACACTGCCTGTCGATAGGGGGCTACGGACGCGCGCAGGTGGGATCGAGCTCGCCTGCGGTGCCGTGGGTGGTGCCGCCGATGCGGCGCCGCGGGGACGGAGAGCGCTCTCGTAGGAGTGTTGCGGCGGGATTGCGACGGCGTCAAGACATCGATCTATAACACTGTTATTTATCCCGAAGGTTGGTTCTGGGCGATTCGGCCTCAGCGGCGTACGCCACCCTCGGTGAGGAACCGGGCGATCGGCAGTGTGGCAGCGCCCAACGCCACCGCGTCCACCCCGAGCCGGCACAGCTCGATCGACGCCTGCTCGTACGGCTGACGCAGCGCCTGCCGGCCGGCGGCCTCCCGGACGGCCGGAAGCAGGTCCCCCAGCGCCATGGCGGCCCAACCGCCGAGCACCACTCGCTCCGGGTTGAACAGGTTGATCAGGTTGGCCACGCCAGCGCCGAGGTAGCCGGCCGTGTCGTCCAGCACCCGGCGGGCGGTGGCCGAGGTCTCGGCGGCGGCGACCAGGGCGGCCAACTGCGACTCCTCGTCCTCGCCCGGCACCGGTCGGCCCCGACGCGCCTCCCGATAGCGGTCGATGATCGCCTCGGCGCCCACGTACGCCTCCAGGCAGCCACGGGCGCCGCACCGGCAGGCCCGGCCGCCGTACACCAGGGTGGTGTGGCCCCACTCCCCCGCGCTGCTGGACGCACCCCGGTAGGTGGCGCCGTTGGTGACCACGGACGCGCCGACACCGGAGCCGACCAGCGCGAAGACGGCGTGCCGGGCGCCCCGGCCCGCGCCGAACCACATCTCCGCCTGGCCGAGCGTCTTCGCGCCGTTGTCGATGTGCAGCGGCAGGGTGGTGCCCGCACCGATCAGACGCTCCAGCGGCACCCGGTCCCAGCCGAGGGCCTGAGCGTGCACCACGGCCTGGACGCCCTGTTCGACGACCCCGGAGACGCCGATGCCGACGCCGAGCACGTCCGCCGGGGCGACGCCGGCCCGGCCGGTCACCGCGTCGATGCCGGCGAGCACGTGCCCGGACACCACGGCGGGCTCGGTACGGGCCGGGTCGAGCGGGTACTCGATGCTGGACAACAGGGTCATCGCGAAGTCGAACAGCTCGACCCGGACCCGGGTCTCGCCCACGTCCACCCCGATCACGAAGGCGAACCGGGGTGCGACCCGCAGCAGCATGCTGGGCCGGCCACCGTCGGACTCGGCGGCGCCGGCCTCGGCGACCAACCCCTCGTCGATCAGGTCGGCCACCACGTTGCTCACCGCCGGCTGGCTCAGCCCGGTGCTGCGCACCAGGTCCTGCCGGGTGAGCGGAGCGTCGAGGAAGAGCTTGGTCAGCAGGGCGGACCGGTTGCGCAGCCGCACGGTGCGGTTCGTGGCGCGGGCCAGCTCCACTCGTCACCTCGTTCCCGTCGGCCGTTCGAGGCGACTGTAACCGCCTCGTGCTTGACGACCCACTTGCCAGCTACTTTAATGACGACATTCATTAAGCCGTGATGTAACTCCCGGGAAACGCCGGCGGACCCCCGGCGGCGCACCCCCGAAACCATCCGCACAGCCGGCCGTCCGTCGCCCCCATCCCCACGACGACGGATGCCGGCGGACCCCCACACGTACCGGAAGGGCTGACCGTGTCGAGACGACACCTCGGGATATTCACCGCCGCCGTACTGGCCGCCGCCTCGCTGACCGCCTGCGGCGGCTCGGGCGACGACGACGCCGGAGCGGGCAAGACCCTCACCTACTGGGCCAGCAACCAGGGCCCCAGCCTGGAGGCCGACAAGACCATCCTCCAGCCCGAGCTGGACAAGTTCGAGAAGCAGAGCGGCATCAAGGTCAACGTCGAGGTGGTCCCCTGGTCGGACCTGCTCAACCGGCTGCTCGCCGCCGCCGCCTCGGGCAAGGGCCCGGACGTGGTGAACATCGGTAACACCTGGTCGGCGTCGCTGCAGGCCACCGGCGCGTTGGTCGAGTTCGACGACGCCACCCTGCAGGCCGTCGGCGGCAAGGACCGGATCGTGCCCGCCGCGCTCGCCGCCGCCGGCGCCGAGGGCAAGCCGCCGGCCGCCGTGCCGATCTACAGCCTGGCGTACGCCCTGTACTACAACAAGAAGGCGTTCGCCGACGCCGGCATCACTGCCCCGCCGACCACCTGGGAGCAGCTCGCCGAGGACGGCAAGAAGCTCACCAAGGGCGGCAAGTGGGGCCTGGCGATCGAGGGCGCCAACCCGTCGGAGAACGCGCACCACGCCTTCGCCTTCGGCCAGCAGTACGGCGGCAACTGGTTCGACTCGGCCGGCAAGCCGACCTTCGACACCCCGGAGAACGTCTCGGCGGTGAAGCGCTACATCGACTTCATGGCCGCTGACAAGATCACCAACCCGAGCAACGCCGAGTACGCGCAGAACCAGTCGGTCTCCGACTTCGCCAACGGCAAGGCCGCCATGCTGCTGTGGCAGGCCGCCGGCTCCAACCTGAAGTCGCAGAACATGCCCGCCGACGCGTACGGGGTCGCCCCGGTGCCGTTCCTGGCCAGCCCGCCGGCCGGCGGCAAGAAGGTCAACAGCATGGTCGCCGGGATCAACATCGCGGTCTTCAAGCACACCAAGAACAAGGACGGTGCGCTGAAGTTCGTGAAGTTCATGACCAGCGACGAGGAGCAGACGATCCTCAACAAGACGTACGGCTCGCTGCCGGCCGTGAAGACCGCGGGCTCCGACCCGGCCTTCAGCGCCCCGGAGCAGAAGACGCTCCAGGAGACCCTGGTCACCAGCGCCGCGCCGCTGCCGCAGGTGCCGGACGAGAGCACCTTCGAGACCCTGGTCGGCACCGCGATGAAGGAGCTGTTCGCCGAAGCGGCGAGCGGCAAGCCGGTCACCGAGGAGTCGGTGAAGAAGAAGCTGACCGACGCCCAGCAGAAGATGCGCTGACCGAGGCAGCACCGGTGGCCGTGGCCGGGCTCGTCGCCCCGCCACGGCCACCGCCTCCGAGAGGACCCTGATGGCAACCAGCACCACCGCGCCGGACGCCGAACGGCGCGAACCCCGGGCCGGCTCACCGGCCCGGGGGCCGTCCCGCCGGCCCCGCGGCCCCCGCCGCTCGCTCCTGCCGTACCTGCTGCTCGCCCCGGCCGTCGTACTGGAACTCGCCGTCCACGTGATCCCGATGGTGGTCGGGGTCTGGATGAGCCTGCTGGAGTTGACCCAGTTCCACATCCGCGACTGGTCCACGGCGCCCTTCATCGGCCTGGAGAACTACAAGGCGACGCTCGACTTCAACAGCGCCGCGGGCCGGGAGCTGCTGCACTCGTTCTGGGTCACCCTGATCTACAGCGTGCTCTCGGTGGCGCTGGCCTGGCTGCTCGGTATCTCCGCGGCGGTCGTGCTGCAACGGCCGTTCCGTGGTCGGGCGATCCTGCGGGCGCTCTTTCTCACCCCGTACGCGCTGCCGGTCTACGCCGCCGTGATCACCTGGAGTTTCCTGCTCCAGCGGGACACCGGCCTGGTCAACCACGTGCTGGTCGATCAGCTCGGGCTGCTCAACGAGCGCCCCTTCTGGCTGATCGGCGACAACAGCTTCTGGTCGCTGCTGGTGGTGTCGGTCTGGCGCAACTGGCCGTTCGCCTTCCTGTGCCTGATGGCCGGCCTGCAGAACGTCCCCGGCGAGATGTACGAGGCCGCCGCGATCGACGGTGCCGGGTTCTGGCGCCGGCTGCGCTCGGTCACCCTGCCCATGCTGCGGCCGGTGAACCTGGTGCTGCTGCTGGTGCTGTTCCTCTGGACCTTCAACGACTTCAACACCCCGTTCGTGCTCTTCGGCGGCTCCGCGCCCGAGCAGGCCGATCTCATCTCCATCCACATCTACCGCAGCTCCTTCAAGACCTGGGACTTCGGCTCGGGCTCGGCGATGTCGGTGGCACTGCTGCTGTTCCTGCTGGTCGTCTCGGCCGGCTACCTGCTGATCACGAACCGCCGGAGGGACCATGCGTGAGACCGCCGGTGAGCGCTGGGGTCGACGCATCGTCCTGACCCTGCTCACCCTCTTCGTCGTCATCCCGCTCTACGTGATGATCACCTCCGCGGCGAAGCCGTTGCAGGACGTGCAGAACGGGTTCACCTGGTGGCCCAGCCGGCCCACCCTGCAACCGTTCATCGACATGTGGAGCACCGTGCCGCTGGCGCGCTACCTGATGAACAGCCTGGTGGTGTCGAGCATCGCGGCGGTCTGCTCGGTGGCGGTGGCGATCTTCGCCGCGTTCGCCGTGAGCCGGTACCGGTTCCGTGGCCGCGGCGTCTTCACGGTGACGGTGCTGTCCACCCAGATGTTCCCCGGCATCCTGTTCCTGCTGCCGCTCTTCCTGATCTACGTCAACCTGGGCAACGCCACGGGCATCGAGCTGTACGCCAGCCGCACCGGCCTGATCATCACGTACCTGACCTTCTCGCTGCCGTTCTCGATCTGGATGCTGGTCGGCTACTTCGACTCGATCCCCCGAGGGCTGGACGAGGCGGCGCAGGTCGACGGCGCCGGGCCGCTGCGCATCCTGTTCCGGGTCATCCTGCCGGCCGCCATCCCCGGCGTCGTCGCGGTCACCGTGTACGCCTTCATGACCGCCTGGGGTGAGGTGCTCTTCGCCTCGGTGATGACCGACGAGGGCAGCCGCACCCTGGCCGTCGGCCTGCAGGGCTACTCCACCCAGTTCAACGTCTACTGGAACCAGATCATGGCCGCCTCGCTGGTGGTCAGCATCCCGGTCGTCGCCGGGTTCCTCGCCTTGCAGCGCTACTTCGTCGCCGGCCTGACCGCCGGCGCTGTCAAGTGAGTCATTTCACCACAGAGGAGAACCATCCCGTGCCGGACCTGTCCAAGCTGCCGCCCGACTTCCTCTGGGGTGTCGCCACGGCGGCGTACCAGATCGAGGGGGCCGTCGACGTCGACGGCCGGGCGCCGTCCATCTGGGACACCTTCTCCGCGGCCCCCGGCAACGTCGACAACGGCGACACCGGCGCGGTGGCCTGCGACCACTACCACCGGTGGCCGGAAGACCTGGCGCTGGTGCGTCGGCTCGGCGTGGACGCGTACCGGTTCTCGGTGGCCTGGCCCCGGGTGATGCCCGACGGCGTCGGCGCGGTGAACACCGCCGGTCTGGACTTCTACGACCGTCTGGTGGACACGCTGCTCGCCGACGGCGTCCGGCCGTTCGTCACGCTCTACCACTGGGACCTGCCGCAGGCCCTGCAGGACCGGGGCGGCTGGCCGCAGCGCGCCACCGCCGAGGCGTTCGCCGACTACGCGGCGGTGGTCGCCGCCCGCCTCGGCGACCGGGTGGCCGACTGGAGCACCGTCAACGAGCCGCTCTGCGTGTCCTGGATCGGGCACCTGGAGGGGAAGATGGCCCCCGGCGAGCGGGACCTGACCCGCGCGGTGCACACCTCGCACCACGTGCTGCTCGGGCACGGCCTGGCCACCCAGGCGGTCCGGGCCAACGCGTCCCGGCCGGCGTCGATCGGCCTGGTGCTCAACCTGAGCCCGATCGAGGCGGCGACCGACCGGCCGGAGGACATCGCGGCGGCCCGGCGAGCGGACGGGCACGTCAACCGCTGGTGGCTGGACCCGATCCACGGGCGCGGCTACCCGGCCGACATGATCGCCACGTACGGGGTCGAGCCGCCGGTGCGCGGCGACGACCTGACGGTCATCGCGACGCCCACCGACTACCTCGGGGTGAACTACTACTTCCGCCAACTCGTGGTCGACGACCCGACCGGCGCGGCGCCGTACGCCCGGCAGGTGCCGGTGCCCGGCTCGGTGGAGACCGCGATGGGCTGGGAGAACTACCCGCCCGGGCTGGAGCGACTGCTGGTCGACGTGCACGAGGAGTACCGGCCGGGCCGGATCATCGTCACCGAGAGCGGCTCGGCGTGGCCGGACGAGGTCACCGCGGACGGCACCGTGGAGGACAAGGAACGCACCGATCACCTGGAGCAGCACCTGGCGGCCTGCGCGTCGGCGGTGGCCCGGGGCGTTCCGCTGGGCGGCTACTTCGTCTGGTCGCTGCTGGACAACTTCGAGTGGGCGTACGGCTATGACAAGCGCTTCGGGCTGGTGCACGTGGACTACGCCACCCAGCGCCGGACGGTGAAGGCGAGCGGCCTGCGCTATGCCGAGCTGATCCGCGCCCACCAGCGATTCGCCGGGGCGACCAGCACCGCCACGCAGGTGGCCTGAACGGGGGCCGGCGAATCCGGAGACCCTGGGCGCCGCGTCGAGCGGCGCCCAGGGCGTTCCGTCCGCCGACCGGCGCTCAGTCCAGGACGCGGCGGGCCAGCGACGGCGGCAGCCGGCTGGCGAGCAGCCATCAGGCGCCGGTCGGGGCCAACAACAGCCCGCGGACGCCGGCGACGGTCGTGCCGGTCCCAGCGAGGTCAGCGAGCCGCTGAGACCCATCACCGCGCCGGCGATGAGTCCGTGGGCGCTGCGGTGGTGGCATCGGCGGGCAAGGTCGCGTGGCTGGCCAGGCGGGCGTCTGTCGAGTCCAGCCAGCGGACGACGGCCTCCAGCCGGAACAGTTCGGCGTCGACGACGAGACCGAGACCGATGTCCTCCGGCACGGCGTCGGCCTTGAGGTGGGTGTAGCGCTGCATCTCTTCGATGATCCGCCGCCGGTGGGCCTGGAGGATCTCGGTGACGTCGACCTGGGGCAGGCGCATCGCCACCTGCACCTTCATCACCAGCTCGTCGCGGGGTGGTGGCCCGGCGTCGGGCGGGGTGCGCAGCCAGCTGTGCACCTCCCGCTCGCCGTCGGCGGTGAGCCGGTAGCGCTTCTGTGTGCCTTCCCGGCCCGCGTCGTCGGACTCGACGTGCCCCTCGCGCTCCAGGCGTTGGAGGGTGGTGTAGACCTGCCCGACGTTGAGCGGCCAGACCTCGCCGGTGCGCGCCTCGAACTCCTGCCGGAGTTGGAGACCGTACTTCGGTGCCTCGGTGAGCAGCGCCAGGATGGCGTGACGAATGCTCACCGTCCATCACCGCCAGTCAACATACTCGGTATAATACACAGTATTATCGACCTGCACGGCCCTGCCGATGTCCATCCACAGTCGCCTTCACGTTCGGGACAAACCGCCGCCAGCGGTCCCGTCGACGGCTAGCCTGCGTCAGTGGCCGCAGGAGCCGACGAGGTCGCGCCGTCCGACACCGGTCCCCGGCTATCCGACACGGACCGGTTGACGGCGTTCAGCGACGGCGTGTTCGCCATCGTCATCACGCTGCTGGTCATCGAGTTGCGGGTGCCGGAATACCACGAGGGTGAGCTGCTGGCCGGGCTGCTCGACGAGGGCGCCTCCTACCTCGCCTTCCTGGTGTCCTTCGTCTACGTCGGGGTGATCTGGCTCAACCACCACGCGCTGGTCCGCCTGATCCGCGCGACCACCCTCGCGCTGAGCTGGATCAATCTCGGCATTCTCTTCGGCGCGGTGATCATCCCGTTCCCCACGGCGGTGCTGGCGTCGGCGTTCACCCACGGCAACGCCGCCGACCGGCGTGCGGCCGTCGCCCTGTACGCGCTGGCCGCCGCGCTCATGTCGGCGCCGTGGCTGGTGTTCTTCGGCTACCTGCGCCGCCACCCCACGCTGCTCCAGAGTGGGATCCGCCCCGACTACGTCCGTGCGCAGCGGCTGCGACCGGTCACCGGCCTGGTCCTGTACGGGCTCAGCGGCCTGCTCGGCTGGTTCGTCGACCCGCTGCTGGGCCTGATCGGCATCATCGTGATGATCAGCTATCACGCGGTGACCAGCGAGGGTCTGCCCCGGTGGCTCACGCGTCGCTGACCGTGCGCAGTCGAGGCAGGTCGGCCGGGGTGTCCACGTCGACCGGTGAGCCGGCGTCGTCGCAGGGCACCTCGACCACGAGATCGGGGCGGGCGCGCAGCAGGTCGCGGGCGCCCCGGTCGCCGACGGCGTACCTGTCTAGCAGTGGCCAGGTCGCCCGGCCGAGCAGCACCGGGTGCCCCGGCCGGCCGGCGTAGGTGGCGACCGCGACGACGGCACCCCCGGCGTACGCGGCCCGCACCCGGTGCACCGCGACCGGGCTGAGCAGCGGCTGGTCGACGAGGACCACCACGGCCGCCGGGACGTCGGCCGGCAGCGAGGCGAGCCCTCGACGCAGCGACGAGCCCAGCCCCTCCGGCCAGCGATCGTGGCGCACCGGCACCGCTCCGGGCAGCTCCGGCAGCTCGTCGGCGCCCGCGCCGACCACCACGTGCACCGGCGCGCAGCCGCCGACGGTCAGCAACCGGATGCCGTGCCGCACCAGCGGCTCGCCGGCCCACTCGACCAGCGCCTTCGGCCGGCCGTACCGCCGCCCGGCCCCGGCGGCCAACAACAGCCCGGCGGTCGCCGGCGGGTCTGGCACCCGGTCACCTCCCTTTCACGACCTACTGTGGTATTCGCCCGCATATGTACCGGTAAAGCTAGTCTGGCCCGGTGCAGGAGAGACCCGGGAACGAGGCAACCAGCGACGAGCGGCACTCGTCCCAGGTGACGGTCGAGGTCAACGACGTACGGCGGGAGCTGACCCTGGACAACCGCAGCACGTTGCTGGACGCCCTGCGCGAGCGGCTCGACCTGACCGGGGCGAAGAAGGGCTGCGACCACGGCCAGTGCGGCTCCTGCACCGTGCTGCTGGACGGCCGCCGGGTGAAGAGCTGCCTGGTCCTCGCGGTCACTCTGGACGGCCGGTCGGTCCGCACCGTGGAGGGCCTGTCCGGTCCGGACGAGCTGTCCCCACTCCAGGCCGCGTTCATCGCGCACGACGCGTTCCAGTGCGGCTACTGCACGCCCGGCCAGCTCTGCTCCGCCCGCGGCATGCTCGACGAGGTCGCCCAGGGCTGGCCCAGCGTCGTCACCGGCGACCTCACCGCGCCGGCCGAGCTGACCGACGCCGAGATCCGCGAGCGGATGGCCGGCAACCTGTGCCGCTGCGCCGCGTACCCGCACATCGTCGCGGCCGTCCGCGAGACGGCGGCGAAGCGGTGAGACCGTTCCGCTACCACCGGCCCGCCGACGTGGCCGAGGCGGTCGCCGTGCTGGCCGGTGAGCCGCAGGCCGCGTACCTGGCCGGCGGCACCAACCTGGTGGACCTCATGAAGCTCGGGGTGCAGCGGCCCGACCTGCTGGTCGACGTGACGCGGCTGCCGTTGGACGCCGTCGAGGAGCTGCCCGACGGCGGGCTGCGGATCGGCGCGACGGTCCGCAACAGCGACCTCGCCGCTCACCGGGTGGTCCGCCGGGACTACCCGGTGCTGGCCCGCGCACTGCTCGCGGCCGCCTCCGGTCAGCTCCGCAACCTCGCCACCACCGGTGGCAACCTGTTGCAGCGCACCCGCTGCGTCTACTTCCAGGACACCGGCAAGGCGTGCAACAAGCGCGAACCCGGCAGCGGCTGCGCCGCCCGGCACGGCCAGAACCGCGACCTGGCCGTGCTGGACTGGTCCGACGAGTGCGTCGCCACCCACCCCTCCGACCTCGCCGTCGCCCTCGCCGCGTTGGACGCCGTGGTCGAGGTGCACGAGGTGGACGGCCCCCGCGACGTCCCGCTCGCCGCGCTGCACCGCTCGCCCGGCGCGCATCCGGAACGGGAGACCACCCTCGCCCGGGGTGCGCTGATCACCGCCGTCCGGCTGCCGGCGCTGCCGGCCGCCCGACGCTCGGCGTACCTCAAGGTGCGCGACCGGGCGTCGTTCGCCTTCGCCGTCGGGTCGGTGGCCGCGGTGCTCGACCTCGACGGGGACGTGGTCCGCGACGTCCGGCTGGCGTACGGGGCGGTGGCACACCGGCCGTGGCGGGCCTACCGGGCCGAGGAGGAGCTGCGGGGCCAGCCGTTCACCCCGGAGCTGGCGGCACAGGCCGCCGATGCCGAACTGGCCGAGGCACGCCCGTTGCGGCACAACGGCTTCAAGCTGCCGCTGACCCGGGCCATCACGGTCCGGGCGCTCACCGAGCTGGCCGCAAGGCCGGCCGCGACATGAGCGGCGGCGCGGTCGGCCGGTCGTACCCCCGGCTCGAGGGCCGGGAGAAGGTCACCGGCACGGCACGGTACGCGGTGGAGTACCCGGTCGACGGGATCACCTACGGCTGGGCGGTGCCGGCGGCGGCGGTCCGGGGCCGGATCACCCGGGTCGACACCGCGCCGGCGCTCGCGGTGCCCGGCGTGCTGGCCGTGCTGCACCACGGCAACGCGCCCCGGCTCGCGCCCGGCTCGGAGCCGGAGCTGTGGCTGCTGCAGGAGCCCGCCGTGCGCTACCGCGGGCAGCTGATCGCGGTGGTGGTGGCCACCACGCTGGAGGCTGCTCGGGAGGGCGCCCGGCTGGTCCGTATCGATTACGACGCCGGGCCGCACAGCACCGTGCTCACCGCCGACCACCCCGGCCTGTACCGGCCGGAGCACGTCAATCCCAGCTACCCGACGGACACCGCCGAGGGCGACTTCGACGCCGGGTACGCGGCCGCCCCGATCCGGGTGGACGCCACGTACCGGACACCGGCGTACCACAACAACCCGATGGAGCCGCACGCCACGACGGCGCAGTGGCATGACGGGCGGCTGCTGGTGCACGACTCCAACCAGGGCGCTTCGCCGGTGCAGGCCATGCTGGCCGAGCTGTTCGAGCTGCCCACGGAGTCGATCCGGGTGGTCGCCCGGCACGTCGGCGGCGGCTTCGGCAGCAAGGGGTTCGCCAAGGCCGCGGTGGTGCTGGCCGCCCTCGCCGCCCGCCACGTGGACCGGCCGGTCAAGCTGGCGCTGACCCGGCAGCAGCTGTTCGGGCCGGTCGGCTACCGCACCCCCACCATCCAGCGGGTCCGGCTCGCCGCCGACGCCGATGGGCGGCTCACCGCCGTCTGCCACGACGCGATCAGCCAGACCTCGACCATCCGGGAGTTCGCCGAGCAGACCGCCGTCTACACCCGCAGCATGTACGCCGCGCCACACCGCCGCACCACGCACCGGCTGGTCCGCCTCGACGTCCCCACGCCGTTCTGGATGCGCGCCCCGGGCGAGTGCCCCGGCGCGTACGCCCTGGAGTCGGCGATGGACGAGCTGGCCACCGAGGTCGGCATCGACCCGGTGGAGCTGCGGATCCGCAACGACCCGGCGGTCGACCCCGACCAGGGAAAGCCGTTCACCAGCCGCAACCTGGTGGCCTGCCTCCGCGAGGGCGCCGAGCGGTTCGGCTGGCCGGACCGCGATCCCACGCCCCGGTCCCGCCGCGACGGCCGCTGGCTGGTCGGCACCGGAATGGCCGGATCGAGCTACCCGGCCCGGTCGATGCCGGCCTCGGCGACCGCCACCGCCCGACCCGACGGCAGTTTCCTGATCCGGATCGACGCCACCGACATCGGCACCGGCGCCCGGACCGCGATCTGGCAGGTCGCCGCCGACGCGCTGGGCGTACCGCCGGAGCGGGTCGAGATCCGCATCGGCGACAGCGACCTGCCGACGGCCCGGCTGGCCGGCGGCTCGATGGGCACCGCCACGTGGAGCTGGGCGGTGATCCGGGCCGCTCAGGCGCTGCGCGAGAAGCTGCGGGACACTCCGCTGGCGGACAGCGAGGTGACCGCCGCGGTGAACACCGAGGAGGAGGTGGGCGGGCAGCCCACCCTCCCCCGGTACGCGTACGGGGCGCAGTTCGTCGAGGTGCGGGTCGACGCGGACACCGGCGAGGTGCGGGTGAACCGGATGCTCGGCGTGTTCGCCGCCGGGCGGGTGGTCAACCCGGCGACCGCGCGCAGTCAGCTCATCGGCGGCATGACGATGGGGCTGTCGATGGCGCTGCACGAGGAGGGTGTGCTCGACGAGCGGTACGGCGACTGGGTCAACCACGACCTGGCCACCTACCACATCACCGGCTGCGCGGACGTGGAGCAGATCGAGGCGTACTGGGTGGACGAGTCCGACGACGAGCTGAACCCGGCCGGGGTGAAGGGCATCGGCGAGATCGGCATCGTCGGCACCGCGGCGGCGGTCGCCAACGCCGTGCACCACGCCACCGGCGTACGGATCCGGGACCTGCCGATCCGACTGGACAAGCTGATCAGCCCATCACCCTTGGCTTAAATAAGCCAGCAGTGATATAAAGGTCGCCGTGCACGCCTTCGACGTGCTGGGCGATCCGGTCCGGCGCCGCATCCTGGAGCTGCTCGCCGACGGCGAGCAGACCGCTGGCGCGGTCAGCGCGGTGATCCGCGACGAGTTCGGCATCTCCCAGCCCGCCGTCTCGCAGCACCTCAAGGTGCTGCGGGACAACGGCTTCGCCACCGTCCGGCCGGAGGGCACCCGACGGCTGTACGCAGTCGACCCGCGCCCCCTGCGTGAGGTCGACGGCTGGCTGGAGCATTTCCGCAGATTCTGGACTCCGCCCCTGGCGGCACTCGCCACCGAACTGGCCCGGGGCCGACGTGCGCGTCGGCTCGACGGGCCACCTGACGAGAGGCATCTATCATGATCGACGCGACCGAGCAGATCAACGCCGTCCAACGCACGGTCGGCAGCCGCACCCTGGAGGCCGGAGAGGCCCGGGTGTCCACGATCAGCCAGACCTACCACGCGACGCTCGACGATCTCTGGGATGCCTGCACCAACGCCGAGCGCATCCCACGCTGGTTCCTGCCGATCAGCGGCGACCTGCGGCTGCACGGGCGTTACCAGCTCCAGGGCAACGCGGGCGGCACCGTCGAGAGCTGCGAGCCGCCGCACCGCTTCACCGCCACCTGGGAGATGGGCGGCGAGGTGAGCTGGATCGAGGTGCGGCTCACGCCCGTCGACGCCGAGCGGACCCGCTTCGAGCTGGACCACATCGCCCACGTCGACCAGGACCGCTGGGCGCAGTTCGGGCCGGGCGCTGTCGGCGTCGGCTGGGAGCTGGGGCTCCTCGGTCTCGCCTCGTACCTGGCCGGCGACGGCAGCGGCGTCCGGCCGGAGGACAGCGCCGAGTGGAGCGCCTCCGAGGAGGGGAAGCAGTTCATGGCGCGCAGCAGCGAGGGATGGCGGGACGCCAGCATCGCCGCCGGCACCAGCCCCGACGAGGCAACGGCTGCGGCCAACCGCACCACCGCCTTCTACACCGGCGCACCCGACCCCTCCTCGTCGATCTAGGGGAAATCGTCACCAGCTGATCTCCGGTCACGACGATCCTCCCTAGATCGACGGGGTAGCGTGCTGCCGCATGACTGGTACGCCGTATTCGCACTGCTCTTTCTGCGGGGTTGCCTACCCGGCGGGGGTTGGGTGGCCTCGGGTCTGTGGGGCCTGCGGTCGGACCGTCTGGCGTAACCCCTTGCCCGTCGCGGTGGCGCTGCTGCCGGTCCGCAGCGCCGACGGCCTGGGCGTGGTGGTGATCCGCCGGGACATCGAGCCGGCCCGCGGGCTGCTCGCGCTGCCCGGCGGCTTCATCGAGTACGGCGAGGAGTGGTCCGAAGCGCTGGTCCGCGAGCTGCGGGAGGAGACCGGGCTGGTCGCGGCCGCCGAGGACGCGCGGCTGTTCGCGGTGCACGGCGCCCCGGCAGGCGGCACGATGATGGTCTTCGGGGTGCTGCCCGAGCGGCCCATCGAGGAGTTGCCGCCGTCGACGCCGACCGACGAGACGACCGAATGGCTGGTGCTCACCGACCCCGTCGAGCTGGCATTCTCCACCCACACCCGGGTACTCGCCGACTTCCTGACCCCCGGCCGCCGTTGACACCGAGGCCGGTGGTGCACGACCGTCGTTGTGGTGGAATAGGGCAGCGTTCTGGCGGCCCGCTGCACGCCGTCGGCTGGTGCCATGACCCATAACCGATGCCTCAACTCGACACCCACAACCTTTGTCACCGCAAAAGTCCGGGCGATCGTCGCGCTAGCCTCACCAGCATGACGCGTTACCTTGTCGTGCCCGGTCGAGGAGTGCCCTACCCCGACCACTGGTCGCGCGGCTGGGTCAGGGACATCCCGAAGTACCAGTGGGCGCCCGAACCGCCCGGGCCACCGTACGTCGCCGCCGAACGGGTCGCCGCGCTACACGCTGCCATAAGCGCCGACAGTGAGCCGGCGATCCTCGTGGCGCACAGTGCGGGATGCCTGACCGTCGCCGTCTGGGCCAGCCAGCACGTCGGCCCTGTCCGTGCCGCCCTGCTGGTCACACCGCCGTACCTGAATCCAGACTGGACTCCCGACCCTCACGAGAGCGTCGATGTCTTCATCGACCATGTGCCACGCGAGCGACTGCCCTTCCGCTCGATCCTGGTCGCCAGTCACAACGACCCGATCACCTCGTTCGAGCAATTCGAAGCGTACGCGCGAGACTGGGGCTCGGAACTGTTCGACGCGGGCGCGGTCGGGCACCTGGACTCCAAGACCGGGTTCGGCCCGTGGCCCGACGGCCAGCGCCTGGTCCGATCGTTGACCCAGCCCGTACAACCATAAGATCGCCGACGCAGCTGCGCGCGTGGCACCGAGGACGTTGCGAAGGACATGGACGGCCACAAGTGTGGCGGATCAACTGATCCGTCAGAGGCCGGACCCTGCTCCAACGTGACCGGATACCTAGGCAACCTGGAGTTGGTACGTCGCAGCGACGTGGAAGCCGTGCCCGTCCGTGCCGGCAAAGGCCACCGTATGGGGTCCCGGGGCGAGCGGGTCCACACGAGCCCAGATGCCCCACACCCGCATGGGTACCCGGCGCCGACGGCGGGTGACCGGATTCAGGAAAGCGCCCCGGACGTCGAA
This sequence comes from Micromonospora sp. CPCC 205539, assembly GCF_036906815.1. Taxonomy (NCBI): domain Bacteria; kingdom Bacillati; phylum Actinomycetota; class Actinomycetes; order Micromonosporales; family Micromonosporaceae; genus Micromonospora; species Micromonospora sp. CPCC 205539. Next base: position 149,672 of record NZ_JBAKHW010000005.1, read on the forward strand.
CAGCTCGGCCACGTCGATCGTGTTGACCGGATGCGGCACCTGGTCGACGTGTGCCTCGCCGGTCGCCGCAGGCAGCGGTGGAATGTACGTACCGTCCGGGCACCACATGTTGAAGGCCGGGAAGAACAGCGGGCGCCCTGCGGGCACGGTGCACCGGCGTTCGACATTTCCACCGAAGCAGCCAGCCAGGAACCACACGTCGTCGGGCTGACGGCGGTGCGCATGCCGGCCGGTCGGGTCCAGGATGGGGTTGCGGAACGGCCCGATCGCGGCAGCCCACTGCACCCACCGGGCCGCCAACCCCTCCGGGCTGTCTGGCTCGTACGGGAAGATCGACACGGCGCAGATGCTAGCTGTGTGCGACGGGTTGCGCTGCCCGCCCCCTCACCCAAGGGCGGGACGGACGTGCTCCCCTCGCGGATCGAGACGAGACGAGAGGGCGGCGGAATCTGTGCGCAGCACGAACGCGCAGGGTGTGTCCCCGCAGGGCGGGCATCGACGTACTCGGAAATTGCCGGACGCCTTCGACGGCACGAGACGTGGTCGCGAACATCTCCCTGCTGCGTCAACTACAACTGGCCGCCGTACCGCCACGCGGACATGGACGCGACGCTCGGCTCTGGGCCGACCACCGCCGTGCAACCCACCCGAACTGCCGCGACTGAACTTCCTAACGGTCGGCCAAGGCGGAATTTCAACGTGCCCGCAACCACCTGCACACCGCCCGGAGGGCCGGTTAAGCGCGGTCTCGCGGGGCCCAGCCAAGCGTCAGTGGGGCACCGCGTCGTTGGTGCCCGCGAGGTAGCCCGCCGCCTGGAGGTCGAACAGTTCGCGGTAGAGCCCGCCGGCCGCCATCAGCTCGTCGTGGGTGCCGGTCTGGACCAGCCGGCCCTGATCCATCACGAAGATCCGGTCGGCGTGCCGGACGTTGGCCAGCCGGTGGGTGATCAGCACGACCGCCCGGTCGGGTCGGCGGCGCAGGTGCTGGAACAGGGCGTGTTCGGCGCGGGCGTCCAGGGCGGCCGAGGGCTCGTCACAGATCAGCAGGGCGGCGTCGCGGTAGAGGCCGCGAGCGGCGACGAGGCGCTGCCACTGCCCACCGGACAGCTCGTGGCCGTCCTTGAACTCCCGGTCGAGCAGGGTGTCGTAGCCGTGCGGCAGGCCGTCGATCATCTCGTGGGCGGCGGCTGCCCGTGCCGCCTCCTGCACGCTGGGGCCGGGGCGTTCCGGCGGTCGGTCGTGCCGGCCCACGCGGATGTTCTGCCCAGCGGTGAAGGGGAACTTCCAGTACTCCTGCGTCATGACGGCCACCTGCGCGCCGACCGTACGCGGGTCCAGCTTGGCGACGTCGACACCGTCCCACCGGATCACGCCGCCGGTCGGCTGGTAGAGCCCCGCGATCAGCTTGGCCAGGGTGGTCTTGCCGGAGCCGTTCTCGCCGACCAGCGCGATCACCTCACCCTGCCGGATGGTCAGGCTGACCTGGTCAACCGCCGGCGCGTCGGTGTCCGGGTACCGCAGGCTCACCGCGTCCAGCTCGATCACGTCGACGCTCTCGGCCGCCCGGTCGCCACCGACCGGCACCCGGGCCTGCGCGCGGTCCAGGAAGTCGCGGTAGTCCTGGTAGTAGAGCGCGTCCTCGTACAACGAGTTCGTGGCGATGACCGCCAGGCCGAGGCTGTTGCGCGCGGACTGGAGGGCGAGCAGGGCGGTGGCCGCCGCGGCGAGGGCGACCATCCCGCCCAGCAGCAGACCGCCGAGGACCGCGTACACGCCGAAGGTGGCCAGTCCCGCGATGGCCGCGCCCACCACCCGGGTGCCCATCTGTGAGCGGACGAGCCGCAACTGGGCCCGGGTCTCGACGGCCATCACCCCCCGGTACTCGGCGAGCAGGAAGTCGCGCATCTGGTAGGCGCGGACCTCGGCGGCGGTGTGCCGGTTGGCCATCAGGTGGGCGAGCATCCACATCCGCCGTCGCCGGGTGATCCGGGCCAGCATCGCCAGGTACTCCCGGCGGGCCATCCGCACCGCGGTGACCGCCTGCGGCACCGCCGCGAGCAGCAGGCAGGGCAGCAGCAGCGGCTGGATGACGGTCACCGCGACGGCGGTGGCGAGCATGCCGACCACGCCGGTGACCAGGTTGACGGTGTGGTCGACGATCCACGCCGCCTCGACCATCCCCCGGTCACGCACCCGGTCCATCTCCTCGGCGAACCCGGCGTCGTCGAACGCGGCCAGGTCCACCGCCGTGGTGGTCTCGAAGAGCCGCAGCTCCACCGCGTAGTTGATCTGCGGCGTCAGCCGGGCCTGAGCCCAGCCGGCGGCGATCGTCAGGCCGCCGCGCGCCGACACCGCCGCCGCGGCCACGATCAGCGCCGGCAGAGCCGAGCGGACCCGGTCCGGGGTGGGACCAGCGGCGAACAGCTCGCGCAGCACGCTGGTCGTGGCGAGCAGGCCGAACGTGGTCATCACCCCGGCGGCGACGTTCAGGCCGATCGAGGCGACGGTGTCCCGGCGGTTGGTGTCCCAGGCCAGCGCGATCGCCTCGCGGACCAGCCGGGGCAGGCGGCGGGCCACCGCCCAGAAACTGGTGTGCGCGAACGCCTTCGCGTGGTGCATCCAGGCGGCGTCCTCCAGCTCGGGCAGCATGATGCCGGGAGGCGGCTCGGCCGGCTGGTCATCGTCGTGAGAGGTGGTGCGCTGGCGGGCCATCGACTCCACGGATCCTCCTCGGGGGATCAGAGACGCCGCCCGAGACTACTGCGCGCAACCAGTCGATGTCTTTAGGTAATCGGCGCGTCGCACGGGTGTGTCAAGAAGCCGTGGCCTGGAGTTCCTGCGGGTGCGTGACCGGCTCCGACCCAGCCCGCCGGATCGGGGAGAACAGCCCCGCGATCGCGACCAGCACGCAGCCGATCCCGGCGACCAGGGTTACCCGGGTGACGCCGTACTGGGCGGTGGCCCAGGTCAGCGCGGCGGCGCCGAACGGCCCGAGCGAGAAGTGCGTGCTCCAGAACGCCGAGGTCACCCGCCCCAGCAGATGGTCCGGGGTGATCTCCTGGCGCAGCGACATGGAGCAGATCCCAGCGACGCTGACCGCGCCCAGATACAGGCCGGCCAGCGCCGCGACGGCGGGCACGGTCCCGACCAGGCCGATGCCCATGATGGCGAGACCGCAGATCAGGTGCGCCCCGACCCAGGTGGCACCGAAGCCCCGCCGACGGCGCAGCGGCGCCACCAGCAGCGCACCGGCGACCGTGCCGACCGCGGCCAGCCCGAGCACCGTGCCGACGGTGCCGTCGGAGCCACCGAGGTGGTGCTTGATGTGGTAGATGAGCACGTCGGTGAAGCCGAACGTCAGGAAGATGAAGACCGACAGCAGCACGGTCAGCGTGCGGAGCACCGGCTGGTGCCAGATGAACCGGATCCCGGCCAGGAACTCGGCCAGCGGCTTCGCCCGCCCCACCGTGCCGTCCGCCGATGGCGGGGCGGCTTCGGCGGGTCGGAGCCGGACCAGCCAGAGGCCGGCGGCCGACAGCGCGAAGCTCGCCGCGTTGATGGCGATGGCCGCCGTCGGCCCGAAGCGGCCCGACACCACACCGGCGAGCAGTGGCCCGGCCACGGCCGCCGCCGCGAACGTCGCCTGCAACCGCCCGTTGGCCTCGGTGATCCGCTCGCGGTCCACCAGATTGCGGACGGCCGTCACGGCGGCGACCTGGAACACCATGCCGACGGCCTCGCAGATCGGCAGGACGACGAACAGCAACCACAACTGCGGGCCGGCGAGCCAGACCAGCGGAATGAGGCCGTACAGCACCAGCCGGATCAGGTCCGCGGCGATCATCAGGGTGCGCCGGTCGTACCGGTCGACCAGGACCCCACCGAACACGCCCGCGCCGACCGACGCGGCGCCGGCCACCGCGGTGAGCAGGCCCATCTGCGCGACCGAACCGGTCGCATGCAGCACGAGCAACGGCAACGCGATGTACGCGAACGAGTCACCGATGGCGGACAGCGACTGGGCGGCCCAGTACGTGCCAAAGTTGCGGTCGACCGCTGATCCCTTGCGCATCGGTCAGGCGGTGACCGGCAGCAGCACCCGGAACGTGGTCCGGCCGGGCTCGGTCTCCACCCGGATGTCGCCGTGGTGCTTGTGCACCACGATCCGGTACGAGATGTCCAGCCCCAGGCCGGTGCCGGCGCCGACCGGTTTGGTGGTGAAGAACGGCTCGAAGATGCGCGGACGCACCTCCGGCGCGATGCCCGGGCCGGTGTCGGTGATCTCCACCGCCAGCAGGTCGCCGACGCGGCCGGTGCGGACGGTCAGCACGCCCTTCTCCCCCATCGCGCCCAGCGCGTTGTCGATCAGGTTCGTCCACACCTGGTTCAGCTCGGCGGCGTACGCCGGAACCGGTGGGAGGCCGCGGTCGTACTCGCGGACGAGCTTGACCTCGGCGGGGATCTTCGCCTTGAACATCACCAGCGTGGCGTCGAGCAGGTCGTGCACGTCCACCACCTGGTGCGGGGCGCGGTCGAGCTGGGAGTACTGCTTGGCGGCGCCGACCAGGCCGGAGATCCGGGTCACCGCGTCGCCGATCTCGCGCATCAGTAGCTCCGTGTCGACGGTGTAGGTGAGCCAGCGCACCGCCGCCTCCAGATCCGCCGGCCCGACCGCCGCCTTCACCTCGCCCAGCCACGCCGCGTCCAGCCCGCCGCCGACCAGGATCGGCGCCAGATCCCAAGCGCCGCCCACCCCGTGCTCCTCCAGCCAGTCGGTGAGCGTGTCCTCGGCGTCGGCGGTGGCCATCGGGGTCAGCTTCGGCGCGGTCGCCACCCGGGCCACCGCCTCCTCCTGCAACGCCACCAGACCGTGCAGCGCGCGGCCGTCCAGCCGGCCGTCGGCGATCATCGCGAGCTTGTGCCGCATCCCGGCGACCCGGTCCCGCAGCACCGAGGTGGCCCGCACCGCCGCCGCGGCCGGGTTGTTCAGCTCGTGGGTCAGACCGGCCGAGAGTGAGCCGAGGGCCAGCAGCCGCTCCCGCTCACCGACGATGGTCTGACTGTCCCGCATCCCGAAGAACAACCCCTCCAGCAGGTGCATCGGCATCGGGAACCACGACCGCAGGGCGTACGCGAAGTCCTCCGCCGGCAGCACGAAGAACTCCGAGTCGGTGACCGCCCGCAGGGTGTTCCGGTACACCTGATCGACCTGATCACCCAGGTACGCCTGAGTGGCACCTCCGTACACACCACGCTGATCGGTCCGGCTGACCTCGACGTCGTCCCCCCGCACCTGCCGGCTCAACGCCACCGCACCCCGCAGCAGCACGAAGAAGCAGGTGGCGGCCTCGCCCTCGCCGTAGACCAGCGTGTCGCCGGGGCGCTGCTCGACCCGGCCGTGCTCGGCCAGCCAGTCGAGCTGCTCGTCGTCGAGGGCCTCGAACAGGAACAGGGTGCGCAGGTGCGCCGGCGTCAGCCGATCCGCCTCGGTGGTCACTGGGTCTCCTCTGTTCGCGACTGCGGGGCTCGCAGGCCCGGCTCACTCCTCGCGCTCACTGGGCCTCCTCTGTTCGCGACTGCGGGGCTCGCAGGCCCGGCTCACTCCTCGCGCTCACTGGGCCTCCAGATAACGGTGCACCAGCGACACGGCCATGGCGCCCTCACCGACAGCCGAGGCGACCCGTTTGACCGATTCGGCCCGTACGTCCCCGGCGGCGAACACGCCGGGCAGGCTCGTCTCCAGGTGGTACGGGTCGCGCGACAGCGGCCAGCGAGCCGGCCGCCGCCCACCGCTGACGAGATCCGGGCCGGTGACGATGAAGCCACGGCCGTCGCGGACCAGCACCCCGTCCAGCCAGTCGGTCCGGGGCTCGGCGCCGATGAAGATGAACAGCCACGACGTGTCCACCGACCGGGCCTCGCCGGTGCGGGTGTCGCACAGACTGAGCCGTTGCAGGTGGTCCTGCCCGGACCCGCCGACCACGGCGGTGTGCGGGTGCACGATGATCCGGTCGATCCGTTCCAGCTGGTCGATCAGGTAACGCGACATCGAGGCCGTCAGGTCCGCGCCCCGGATCAACAGGTGCACCCGGGCCGCGTACCGGGAGAAGTGCACAGCGGCCTGACCGGCCGAGTTGGCCCCGCCGACGATGTAGACGTCCTGGTCGACGCAGCTCGGCGCCTCGGTGGCGGTGGAGCCGTAGAACACGCCCCGCCCGGTGAAGTCGGCCAACCCGGGGGCGTCGAGCACCCGGTAGGACACCCCGGTGGCCAGCACCACGGTGTGCGCGGCGATCTCGGTGCCGTCGCCGAAGCGCAGCAGCCGGGCGTTTCCGGCCTCGGTCAGGCCGACCACCTCCCGGGCGCTGAGCAGCTCGGCGCCGAACTTCACCGCCTGCCGCCGGGCCCGATCAGTCAGCTGCGCGCCGGAGACGCCGTCCGGGAAGCCCAGGTAGTTCTCGATCCGGCTGCTCTGCCCGGCCTGCCCGCCGGTCGCCCGACGCTCGACCAGCACGGTCCGCAGCCCCTCCGACGCGCCGTACACCGCCGAGCCCAGGCCAGCGGGGCCACCGCCGATCACCACGAGGTCGTAGAAGTCGGTCGCCGGCACGACGGTCAGCCCGGCCAGCCCCGCCAGTTCGGCCTCGTTCGGAGCGATCAGCGCCTTACCCTCGGCCGTCACCACGAGCGGCACGTCGGCCTCGGTGGCCCCGGCCGCGTCGAGCAGCCGCGCGCCCTCCGGGTCGTCTGCCAACAACCAGCGGTACGGCACCAGGTTACGGGCCAGGAAGTCGCGGACCTTGAACGACGGCGCGGACCAGCGGTGCCCCACCACCCGGATCTCGGTGCTCGCCGCGTCCGGGGTGAGCGCCCACGCCTCGAGCAGACCGTCCACCACCGGGTACAGCTTCTCCTCCGGCGGGTGCCAGGGCTTGAGCAGGTAGTGGTCCAGGTCGACCACGTTGATCGCCTCGATCGCGGCGTCGGTGTCCGCGTACGCGGTGAGCAGCACCCGGCGGGCGGCCGGGAAGATGTCCATGGCGGCCTCCAGGAACTCGACCCCGGTCATCTCCGGCATCCGGTGGTCGGCCAGCAGCAGCGCCACCTGTTCCCCGCGCAGCTTCACCTCCCGCAACGCGTCCAGCGCCTCCGGCCCCGAGGAGGCCCGCAACACCCGGAAACGCTCTCCGTAGTGGCGACGGATGTCCCGGGCCACCGCCCGGGAGACCACCGGGTCGTCATCGACGGTCAGGATCACCGGGTTCGCCATGGCGCCCATGTAACCACCCGCGCCGAGGACCACACCAGGCGGCGCAGGCCGCAGGGTTGATCGGGCCTGGAGAGGGTAAGCCGGGTCGCCGCGCGGTAGGCCGTACACCGACCCGCCTGGCTGCCGCGTACACCTCGGGGGGCCCATGCCGGACGCGACGCCGACCGGACCGACGACGTCGGACCGGGTCGTGGAGCTGCGGGTGCACGGCGTCTCCGGGGCGGGGGCGGACCAGGTGCTGGACCGGCCGCACGTGCAGCAGGTCGCCGGGGATCGGAGCGGCGGCTTCTACCGCCCGCGGGCCGGCTACCCGGGCACCACTGGGCCGGGCGGGGTGACGCTGGAGGCGTACCGCTGGAGCGACCTACCGTCCGGCACGGTGCTGCGGACGCTGTCACTGGTGTTCCTGCTGCCGTTCATGCTCTGCAACGTGGCGCTCTGGATGCGCCCGGCGAGCCGTGTCTCGAAGCACAGCATCGTCGCGCTGTGCCGGGTGCTCGCGCTCACCCTCACCATCCTCTACGTGCTCTCCATCGTCGGGGTGGCGCTTGACCTGATCGCCTGGCGGTGCATGGGCACCTCGTCCTGCCTTGCCGGGAGGACCTGGCTGTCCTGGCTCGGCGGGCGCCCGGTCGGGCTGCGGCTCGGCGTGCTGTCGCTGGTGCCGATCGCCGCCATCGGAGTCGTCTGGTGGCTGGGCGCGCGCCCCGGCCACTCGTTCGACGCGTTCCGGACCCCGGTGCCGGAGACTTCGGTGCACCGGTTGAGCGCGGTCGGCCAGTGGGACGCGGCACCGATGGTGGGCCGGCTGCGTTCGGTACACGTCGCGGCCGCGTTCGCCACCCTGGACGGCAGTCTGCTGGCGGCCCGGGCCAGCGACGGCGCCTCCCCGGTGATGGTGGCGCTGCTGGCGGCCACCGGGGCGGTGCTGCTCGCCTGTGTGGTGCTGCTCTGCGCGGCGACGGTCATCGACGGACCCGGCCCGGCGCCCCGGGTCGACGGGCTCACCCGCGGCCTGCGCACGATCAGCTGCGGCCTGACCATCCTGGTGATCGTGCACATCGTCCGGAGTCCGGTGCCCTGGGGGCGGAGCAAGGTGCTGCCCGGCTACGGGGCGATCGTGGCCTGGCTGTTCGTCAGCCAGACCGTGCTGCTGGTCGTGCTCGCCGCTCTGGTGATCTGGCAGCGGAGCAGGCCGCGGCCGGGTGCGCCGCTGCGCGCGCTGGGCTCGCCGGTCTTCGTCACGATCGCCGCCGGGCTCGCCGTGGCGTTCTCCGCCGAGCTGGTCTACCGGATGTCGGACCTGCTCGACCGCAACGGGGACACCACGGACGGGCTGGAGACCAGCCCGCCGCTGGCGTACAAATGGGCGATCTTCGGGTTCTTCCTAGCGATCGTGACCGCGCTGCTGGTCGCGGGCCTGGTCACGGTGCTGACCCGGCGCGAACGCCGGCGGGCGGCGGCGGCGATCGTCGCCACCGACTTCCCGGACGCGCCACCGGAGGCCGCCGACCGACTGCTCCAGGTCGAGCAGGCGATCGCGCGGGCCTGGTTCACCGAGCGTCTGCAGCCGCTCACCATCGTCTACGCCGGGCTGGCCGCGCTCGGCCTGGCCACCAGCGTGCTCGGCCTGATGCACCTCTATCCCGGCAACGTGATCCAACGCTTCGTCGGGGTGCCCGCCGACCTGGTCAACTTCCTGATCGGGGTGGGCAGCTACGTGATCGCCGCGGTGGTGGTCGCGCTGGTGATCGGCGGCATCTTCGCGTACCGGACGGCGCAGTTTCGCCGGTACGTGGGCGTGCTGTGGGATCTGGGCACCTTCTGGCCCCGGGCCGCGCACCCATTCGCCCCACCCTGCTACGCCGAGCGGGCCGTGCCGGAGCTGACCAAACGGATCACCTACCTGGTGGAGCAGGGCGCGGGAGTGCTGCTGACCGGGCACAGCCACGGCTCGGTGCTGCTCGCCGCCACCTTGCTGCAACTACCGTCCCGGATCACCGACCGGGTCGCCCTGCTGACGTACGGGTCACCGCTGAGCCGGCTCTACGGGCGGCTGTTCCCCGCGTACGTCGACGACGGCGTGCTGCGGGAGATCGGCGAGCGGGTGGGCTGGCGCTGGGTGAACCTGTGGCGGGACACCGATCCGATCGGCGGTTGGATCTTCGAACCGCACCGGCCCGGAGACACCGAGACGCTGACCGGCCCAGCGGCGGCCGTGGACCGCCGGTTGAAGGACCCGCACGACGTGGTGCCGCCGCCCAGCGACAGCGTGCCGCCACCGATTCTCGGTCACTGGCCGTGCGAGCCGGAGGAGACGTTCGTGGAATCGGTCCGGGACCTGGCCGATCGGCTGCGTACCGACCGGCCGCGGCAGCGCTGACCGGCGGCCGGCTATCGTCGGCCGGTGACTCCGTCCAAGCAGCCCGAGCGCCGGCTGATCGCCTCGAACAAGAAGGCCCGGCACGAATACACCGTGCTGCGCACGTACGAGGCGGGCATCGTCCTGGTCGGCACCGAGGTGAAGTCGCTACGCGAGGGGCGCGCCTCGCTGGTGGACGCGTTCGCCCACGAGCGCGACGGCGAGATCATGCTGTACGGCCTGCACATCGCCGAGTACACGTACGGCACCTGGACCAACCACGCCCCCCGGCGCACCCGCAAGCTGCTGCTGCACCGGTCGGAGATCAAGCGGATCCTCGAAACGGTCCGCGAGGGTGGGCTGACCATGGTCCCCCTGTCGATGTACTTCGACAACGGCTATGCCAAGGTCGAGCTGGCCGTGGCCCGGGGCAAGCGCACCTACGACAAGCGGCAGACGATGGCCGAGCGGGACGCCAACCGGGAAATCGCCCGCGAGTTGGGCCGGCACCTCAAGGGCCACCCCCGCCGCCCCTGACCGCCGGCCGCTGCCCCCGATCGGCCGCCGCCCTGTTATCGCCTGCCGCCCCGTGATCGCCTGCCGCCCCGTGATCGCCTGCCGCCCCGTGATCGCCTGCCGCCCCGTGTTCGCCTGCCGCCCCGTGATCCACACGGCGTCGGCGATGTCGCGGTGACCCGCACCGGGTGATACCGCGATGTCAGCGATCCCGGGTCGACCACGACCAGCGTGGCCGATCCGGCGCCTCGCCAGGGGTTTGGCCAGGGGTCTCGGCGCGGCGACACCCCGGACATCGTTGACGTCACCCGGACGGCGTGGTGTGCTCGATCGGCACCGTTAATGACAACGGTAATCATTAGCTGGAAGCGGAGGAGAACCATGTCGCTCACCGTCCCGCCCGCCCTGCTCGATGCCGCCGAACGCGGCCCCGTCGACGACGACGCCTTCATCGCCTGCGTCCGAGATTCACTGCCGTACGCCTGGGCCACCGTCAGCCGCGTGGTGGCCGAACTCGAGGCAGGGGACGACGACCTGGCCGACAACGTCGTCCCGCCGCCCACCGACGCCGACCGGGGGCAGCTGCTCCGGGCACTGGCGAGCGACGCGATCCGCGCCGGCCTGGAACGGCACTTCGGGGTACGGCTGGCCTTCCAGAACTGCCATCGGGTCGCCGCGTTCCGGCCGACGGCCGTCGACGGGGAGCGCTACCGCAGATTCGTGTCGACCCGGGGCCAACTGCTCAACCAGTCCCCCGAATTGCGCAACTGCTGAGCCGTACGCGTCAGGCGGGCCCGCAGCAAACGAGGGTCGCCCGACGTGACGCGCACCGCCCGACGTGGTGCGTCCCAAGATCCGCGCAGTTTCGGGGAAGCTGCTGCCTGCGACCGTGTCGAGGCAGCAGTTTCCTCGAAGTTGTGCGGATCTCGGCGGGGGTGCCGAGGCTGGACGACTGCCGGGGCTGCGGTCGCGGCACCCCAGGCGTGCGGATACGGGGGCGGTGCAGGAGACGTGGGGGCTGCGGCCCAACCGCGCCCTGATCACTGCGTCGTGAGCAGTTGCCCACGAGCACTGACAACTGCTCACGACACAATGATCAGGGGGAGCGACGCTCATCGTCCGGCGTAGCTGGCCGTCGGCGGGCATAGCCAACGGCCAGCTGGCCGAGCCGCAGTGGCTCTCGCCAGCTGGCCGAGCCGCAGTGGCTCTCGGCGCCGCTGGCCGAGCCGCAGTGGCTCTCGGCGCCGCTGGCCGAGCCGCAGTGGCTCTCGGCGCCGCTGGCCGAGCCGCAGTGGCAGCCGCAGTGGTTTTCGACCAGCCTGCGGACCCGGAGCTCGTCAACCCCGGGATCCGTCGAGCGCGCGGCTCCCGATCGCGGGCACGCGGGGCGCCCGCGTCGGCCGGGAGCGAGCCGCCGGTCAGCCGGCGAGCAGGTCGGCGTGCGCGGCACGCAGCCGGAGCAGCGCCGGGTCGCCGCCCGGGGTGACCCGGCGCTCCAACTCGGCCCACGCCTCGGCGAGTGCCGTGCGGACGGCACCCAGCTCCGCGGCGTGCCGCTGACTGCTGCGCCGGTGCTGCTCCTCGAGGCGCCGGGCCCAGCCGGCGGTGACCGTGGCGAGCCGGTCGGCGTCGGCGCGGGCCTGCGCACCACTGCGGGCAGCGGCGGCCGGAACGATCGCGGCGACCGGGCGCGGGTCGCCGTCGCGGGTGACGACGGTGACCGAGTCGGTCAGCTCGGCCAGCGCGACGAGCTGGCTGAAGCGGGTGCGCGCCTCACGCAGCGGCACGGTGCGCGGCGAGTCGGAATGCGGGGTGAGCGCGGGGACGGCCATGGATGCATGGTGCCGCCCGGGTACGACAGAACCGTCGTCAGTGGACGGCGTGCTGCGGTCGCGCCGGCCCGGCCAGCCACTCGTCGGCGAGCACCGCCCAGATCTCCTGGTCGAGTCGACCCCGCGGGCTCGGGGCGAGTTGGCGGAGGGTGCCCTCGTGGCGCAGCCCGAGTCGACGGGCGAGCGCGATGCTGCGGGTGTTGTCGGCGGTGGTGCGCCACTCCACCCGGTGGATGCCGCGCTCGCGTACCGCCCAGTCGACGATCCGGCGGATCGCTGGCGCCACCATGCCCCGCCCCTCCGCCGCAGGCTCCAGCCAGCAGCCCACCTCGCAGACGCCCGAGGCCACGTCGAAGGAGACGAACATGACCCCACCGACCAGCGTGCCGCGCCACCACAGCCCCCAGATGCCGCCGCTGTCGCTGGCCCACCGATCGGCGTAGCGCCGGAGCACCGCGCGGGCGGACGGCAGGTCGGTGGCGACGAAGGACGGCCCCACCCAGGGCGCGATGTGCTCCCGGGCCCGGTCGAGGTGGGCGAGGAACTCCTCGGCGCGCCACGGGTCCAGCGGGCGCAGCTCGACCTCCTCGGTCAGCGGCAGGGCAAACATCGGGCCTCCACGGGGGTGTCGCTCGAACGTCGAGTGCAGGCTCGCACAGGCCGGCCCGGGCCGGCGCGCCGCCTCTGTCGCGGTCAGGCCGGCACGTGGGCACGCAGTACGGCGAACTGGGCCACGGTGAGGTACGAGGGGTTGGCCGCCTGCGGCTGACGGAACACCTCCAGGGCGGCGAGCCGGTCGTCCGCGCGCAACCGCTGCCGGGGCACCCGGTCCCGCTCGGCGAGAATGCGCAGGTCCAGCGGCACCGACCAGGGTTGGCCCGGCGGCCCCGGCTCGGCCGCCCCGGTCACCTGGCCGATCCCCCACACCCCGTACGGCAGCCGAGCGCGGCTGCCGCTGGCCCAGAAGACCACCGGCTGCCCGGTGCGCATCAACCGCGCCCGGTATCCGGGGCGTACGCACCAGCTGGTCACGTGGGGATCCCGGGCGAAACGAGCGGTCAGGTCGACCAGGTCAGCGTTGCCCTTGATCAGCCAGGCACCCAGGTCATCGAGGCGCACCCGTGGCTCGGTCATCTGCCCATCCTGCCCGGCCGGCCGCTGTCCCGCTCAAATGATCAGGTGGGTCCAGTAGCTGAGCCAGAGCACGAACAGCGCGCCCTGCACCAGGGCGAGGGCTGCGGTCAGCCACACGTCGACGCTGGCGCGGCGTGCCCAGCGAGCCAGCGCCAGGGCCACCGGGAACGCGGCGAGCAGGTAGCGCAGCAGGCTCTTGTAGACCGCTGGGCCCATCGACAGCGGCACCAGCACCATGAGGACGCCGTAGACGAGATAGGGAACCTCGCGGCGGCGGAGACCGGCTGCGAGCACGGCGAGCACAGCCACGGCGAACCAGACCCGGGCGGCGTCCTGGGGTTCCCCGGCCAACCCGCCCAGCAGCACCGGCACCGGGTTCTGCACCTCGATCCCCCACCCGGCCCGCTGGGCGTGCTGGTACGCGAACCAGTCCCCACCCCGCCACCGGCAGAACGCCATGAAGGTGAACCAGCCCGCGGGCAACAGCAGCAACGGCCAGCCGATGCGTAGATAACCGAGCAGGGCGCGGGAGCCGAGCCGCCAGTCGTGCTGGCGGAGCAGCACCAGGGCCAGCGGCAACGCAACGAGCAGGCCGAGCGACCGACTCATCGCCAGGAAGTAGCCCAGCACGCCGACCAGCAGCCACCGGCGCCGCTCGGCGTAGTAGAACGCGGCCAGCGCGAGGCAGACGAAGAGCGACTCGGTCAGCGCGGCCTGGAACAGGAACGCGGTCGGCAGCAGCACCAGGTAGCGGGTGAACCGGCGGGCCGCGTCCGGGTCACCGAGCAGCAACACGGCCAGCTGGTGGCCGTACCAGAGCGCTAGCAGGAACGCGATGTTGCTGATCACCAGCAGGGCCAGGGCGTTGTCGCCGCCGAGCAGCGCGCCGACCGGCCGGGCCAGAAACGGATAGAGCAGTGGAAAGCCGAAGTCCGCCCACGGCCCGGTCAGCGGCAGCTCGCTCAGCCGCAGGTAGAGCAGGGCGTCCCAGGCGAACCAGAAGGAGATCCAACGGTGCCCGGAGACCTCGCGCTGCTGCGCCCACATCGCCGCCTCGTCCGGCGGAGGCGCGCCGGGGACCCCGTCCCAAGCGTGCAGGACCAGTAGCCCGACCAGGGTCAGCAGCAGCTTCGCGCCGACGAAGAGGCCGAGCAGGTAGGGCCAGGGTGCCGGCAGCCGGCCGGCCAACCGCGCTCCGGCCCGGGCCGCCCCGTTGAGCCGGGAGGCCAGCGCGGTCGAACGCCCCCGGCCGCTCCGCCACCGGTGCATCCGCCCGCTCCCCCGGTCAGCTCGACCCACCCGTCGCGCGGGGCGCCGCCTCTCCGTTGTACGCCGTCGCGCGCCCCGCCGAAGCGGAAACGGCCAGGACCGGTGCCGACGAACGGGTGAGGTCCGCCGCGGAACGGGTACGCGCGGCGCCTCGACCACAGCGGTGAGCAGGGAGCGCAGCGGCATGAGCGAGCAGCACGGCACGGTGGTCATCGGTGCGGGGCCGGCGGGTCTCACCGCGGCGTACGAGCTGCTGCGGTACGGCCTGCCCGTCCGGGTGTTCGAGGCCGACGACGTGGTCGGCGGCATCAGCCGGACCGTGGAGCGCGACGGGTGGCGGTTCGACATCGGCGGGCACCGGTTCTTCACCAAGGTGCCCCGGGTGGAGGCGTTCTGGCACGAGATCCTGCCGGACGAGGATTTCCTGAGCCGGCCCCGGATGAGCCGGATCTTCTACCGGGGCGCGCTGTTCAACTATCCGCTCAACGCGGGGAACGCGCTGCGCAACCTGGGGCTGCCGGAGGCTCTCCGCTGCCTGGGCTCGTACGCCCGGGCCCGGTTGCGTCCACCGCGGGACCAGTCGCATTTCGAGGGCTGGGTGTCCGCCCGGTTCGGGTGGCGGCTGTATTCGATCTTCTTCAAGACGTACACCGAGAAGGTCTGGGGGATGCCGGCCGACCGGCTGCAGGCAGACTGGGCCGCGCAGCGCATCAAGGACCTGTCGCTGGCCAAGGCGATCCGCAACGCGGTGCTGCCGCGACGGTTCCGCGCGGACGTGACCAGCCTGATCGAGCGGTTCCAGTATCCGAAGTACGGGCCGGGAATGATGTGGGAGCGCTGCGCCGAGCAGGTGCGCCACCGTGGCGGGGAGCTGTCGACCGGCACCTGGGTCACCGCGGTGCACCGCGACCCGCTGCGGCGGCGAGCGGTCAGCGTGACCGTCAACGGCGCGGGCGGGCAGCGTACCGAACCGGCCAACCACGTGATCTCGTCGATGCCGATCTCGCAACTGGTGGCCGCGCTGCGCCCGGCGGCGCCGCCGGAGGTGCTGGCCTGTGCCGCCGACCTGCGCTACCGCGACTTCCTGACGGTCGCGCTGGTGGTGCCGTCCAGGTACTCGTTCCCGGACAACTGGATCTACGTGCATGATCCGGGGGTACGGGTGGGCCGGATCCAGAACTTTGGCTCCTGGTCGCCGTACCTGGTCAAGGACGGCCGTACCTGCCTGGGCATGGAGTACTTCGTCTTCGAGCACGACGAGCTGTGGCGTACCCCGGACGCCGATCTGGTGGCGCTGGCCACCGCGGAGCTGGAGCGGTTGGGGCTGGTCCGGCCCGGCGCGGTGGAGGCCGGCTACGTGGTGCGGATGCCAAAGGCATACCCGGTGTACGACGAGCACTACCAGCACAACGTGGACGTGATCCGAGCCTGGCTGACCGAGGAGGTGCCGAATGTGCACCCGGTGGGGCGCAACGGGATGCACCGCTACAACAACCAGGACCACTCCATGGTGACCGCGATGCTCACCGCGGAGAACATCGCCACCGGCAGCGAGCACGATGTCTGGTCGGTCAACGTGGAGCAGGACTACCACGAGCAGGCGACCGGCAGCGCCGGCCGACGGGGCACCGGTCGGGACGCTCCGGTGCTGCCGAGTCGGATCACCACGGCGCCGATCACCGCACCCAAGGGTGTCCGGGCCGCTGGCGACGGCGACCGGCCCGCGCAGGTGCCGCTCGCCTGAACGGCACCGGACGGAGCCCCGGACGATCAGGGCAGGAAAACGCTTACCTCCATGCTATTGACGCTCGTCACTGGCTGTCAGTACCGTGATTCGGGCACTGAGAAAGCGCTTTCCGAGCCCTCACCGTCCAACAGGGAGCGCCCCATGCCCCGACACCTGCGTGCGTTCTGCCTCGCCCTGCTCACCGTCCTCACCGTGCTGAGCACCACCACCGCCCTGCCCGCCGAGGCCGCCCCCCGCTTCCGGGTGCTGGTCTTCTCGAAGATCACCAACTTCTACCACGACTCGATCCCGGCCGGCGTCGCCGCGATCCAGCAACTCGGCACCACCCACAACTTCGAGGTCGTCGCCACCACCGACGCGGCCGCGTTCACCGACGCCAACCTCGCCACCTTCGACGCCCTGGTGTTCAACAACACCAACTCCACCCCGGCCTCGGGTGACCTGCTCAATGCCAGCCAGCGCGCGGCGTTGCAGACGTTCATCCGCAACGGTGGCGGTTGGGCCGGCCTGCACGCCGCCTCGGCGAGCGAACGCGACTGGCCGTGGTACGAGGGTCTGGTCGGCACGATCTTCGACTACCACCCCGACTTCTCGGCCACCGGCGGCACCTTTCCCGGCCGGGTCAAGGTGCTCGACCGGGCGCACCCCTCCACCCGCAACCTGCCGGAGCTCTGGGAGCAGAGCGAGGAGTGGTACAACTGGAAGACCAACCCGACCGGCAACGTGCACACTCTCGCGCAGATCAAGGTGCGCGACGGGATCCCCGGCATGGACGAGGGCGTCGACCACGCGTATTCCTGGTGTCAGCGCTACGACGGCGGCCGGTCCTGGTTCACCGCCGGCGGGCACGCCAGCTCCCGATTCTCCGAGCCGGCGTTCCTGGAGCACCTGCGCTACGGCATCGAGTGGGCCGCTGGGGCGGTCGCCGGTGACTGCTCAGCCACCAAGACCGGCAACTTCGAGCGGGTCGGGCTGGTCACCGACAACCTCGCCGACCCGTTCGAGCTGGCCGTCGCACCGGATCGCAAGGTCTACTACATCCAACGTACCGGCGCGTTGAAGGTCGTCAACCAGGACACCCTTCAGGTCACCACTCTGCTGGACTTCGCGTACACCCCGGCGATGACCGACCAGTCCGACGGGCTGCTCGGGATGACCCTGGACCGCAACTTCGCCAGCAACGGCTTCGTCTACCTGCTCTGGTCGGACAAGACGCTGAAACAGCTTAACCTGTCCCGGTTCACGGTGGCCAACAACAGCGTGGCGCTCTCCTCCGAGAAACGGCTGCTGGCCATCCCCACCTACCGCGGCGTGGGTCGGGCCAACTCGCACATGGGCGGCTCGCTGACCATGGACGCCGCCGGTCGGCTCTACGCCGCCATCGGCGACAACACCGACCCGTTCGCCTCCAGTGGGTACACGCCGATCGACGAGCAGGCCGGCCGGGCCGCCTGGGACGCCCAGGGCACCTCCGGCAACACCAACGACCTGCGCGGCAAGGTCCTACGGATCACCCCGCAGGCCGACGGGACGTACACCATCCCGAGCGGCAACCTGTTCCCGGCCGGCACCGCGAAGACCCGGCCGGAGATCTACGCGATGGGCATGCGCAACCCGTTCCGGATCACCGTCGACCCGCTGACCAATGCGCTGCTGGTCGGTGACTACGGCCCGGATGCCCGCGCCGCCGACGCCAACCGGGGTCCGGAGGGGACGGTCGAGTTCAACCGGATCACTGCCGCCGGCAACTACGGCTGGCCGTACTGCGTGGGCAACAACATCCCGTTCAACGACTACAACTTCGCGACCAGCACCTCCGGTGCGAAGTTCAACTGCGCGGCGCCGGTCAACAGCTCCCCCAACAACACGGGCCTGACCACCCTGCCGGCGGCGAAGTCGGCACTGGTCTGGTACGCGTACTCCGCGTCCACCCAGTTCCCCGAGGTGGGCACCGGCGGTGGCGGACCGATGAGCGGCCCGGTGTACGACTACGACCCGGCCAACGCCCGCACCACCAAGTTCCCGGAGTACTTCGAGGGCAAGTGGATCACCTACGAGTTCACCCGCAAGTGGTTCAAGACCCTCTCCATCCACAAGACGGCGCAGACCTTCACCAACCCGCGCTTCGGCCCCACCGCCGTGGGCGACCTCCAATCCATCAACGGAATCTTCGGCAACATGAGCTGGATCCAGCCCTTCGAGGCAGAGTTCGGCCCCGACGGCTCGCTCTACGTCATCGACTTCGGTGAGGGCACCGGCAGCGGACGCGGCGGCAGCAACGCCGGCGCCGGCATCTACCGCATCGACTACGTGGCCACCGGCCGACCGCCGACCGCGAAGATCACCGCCATTCCGGACAGCGGACGCCCGCCGCTGTCGGTGGCGTTCTCCTCGGCCGGGTCGACCACCGGTGACGGCTCGGCACTCAGCTACGCCTGGGACTTCACCAACGACGGCAGCACCGACTCCACCGCGGCCAACCCCGGCCACACCTACTCGACGGCCGGGAAATTCACCGCCCGGCTCACCGTACGCAACAGCGGTAACGGCCTGACCGCCACCGCGGTCACCGACGTGGTGGTCGGCAACACCCGACCCACGGTGACCATCAATGTGCCCGACGGCGGGTTCTTCGACTTCGGCGACAAGATCCCGTACACGGTGACGGTCACCGATCCGGAGGACGGCACCATCGACTGCGCGAAGGTGACCGTGCAGACCCAACTCGGCCACGACTCGCACGCCCACCCACTGGACGTGTACACCGGCTGCTCGGGGCTGCTGGCCACCGAGGCGGACGCCGGTGACGGCCACGGGCCGGGGCAGAACCTGTACACGCTCATCACCGCGCAGTACACCGACGGTGGCGCGGCCGGCGGCGTACCGGCCCTGACCGGCTCGACCCGGGTGCAGCTGCAGCCCAAGAGCAAGGAGGCCGAGCACTTCAGCGGCCAGTCCGGCCTCACGGTGAACGACCGGGCCACCGCACGCGCCGGCAAGCGGCTCGGCGACGTCGACCACAACGACTGGGCGGCGTACGGGCCGGTGGACCTTCGCAACGTCGGCTCGGTGACGCTCGGGGTGACCAACGGCGGGCTCGGCGGCGACATCGAGCTGCGCACCGGCTCACCCACCGGCACCCTGATCGGCAAGGCCACCATCGGGTCGACCGGCGGTTGGGACAACCTGGTCTCGCCCACCGTCACGTTGACCAACAAACCCGCCGGCACCACCACCCTGTACGCGAAGTTCGTCAACGCAGCGCAGGTCGGCGGCACCCCGGACCTGCTCTCGTTGGACTGGCTGCGGTTCAACGGGGCCGGCGTCAAGCAGGAACCCGGCGGGTCGATCTCCCTGGCGGCAAGTCCGGCCAGCGGCACCGCGCCGCTGACCACCACCCTGACCGCCACCGCGACCGCCGGCTCCGGGCAGACCATCACCGACTACGCGTGGGACTTCGGTGACAACAGCGCCATCACGCATGGGGCGACGCTGCGCTCGACAGCGCACAGCTACCCCCGCAAGGGGATCTTCACCGCCCGGGTGACGGTCACCTACAGCAGCGGGGAGACCCGTTCGGCCAACCTGACCATCACGGTCAACTGATCGTCGGCCGGTGGCGGGTGGGGAGAACCCCGCCCGCCACCGCCGGCATCCCGGGCGTCAGAGTCGCACAAGACGAGAAACATGGCGTACGCGGTGCCAGCGCCGCCGTGCGAGCATGCCTACTGGAGTCGCTGGGCGGGACTTGAGCTCGTACCGAGAATCATGTGCCGATCCCCGCCGGTGACGCTCGCCGCGGGGCGTAGGTCAGCGCGGTCGCGCGCATTGTCGTAGACGACATCACACGTCAAATGCGGCGTGTACTTCGCCTTGTAGCTGATCTCCGAGCGCTCCCAGGCATCCCAGAGGTCGCGATCGTAGATGCCGCTTTGCACGTCTCGTTGCTTGGCTCTCTCCCGAGCAACTGCCATCGGCGCGTCGACCCAGATCCGAAGGTCGTAAAATTGCCATAGCTCAGCGTGATACGCGGACACACCCTCCACGATGAGATACCGGACGTTCGGGACCGGCACCCATCGGCCTGGGCCGCCATCGGCACCGATCAGCGTCTGATAGCCCCGCAGTCCACCACGCAGAGCCGGCTGGAGCACTCGACGGGCAAGTTCTCCACGATTGAAGTCACTCTTGTCCTCGTCGCTGACCAGGCCTTCGATCAGAAACTCATCCAGGTGCACGAGATGGGCCTCGCCCAGCATCTCGCCGAGCCGCTCTGCGAAGACGCTCTTGCCCACGCCCCCGAACCCCTCGACCCCGATAAGTTTCGGCCTCGCCTCTCGCGCGCCCTCGATGGCCAAGTCCACGATCTGCGCCATGGTGAACCGCGACACCGGAGACGCTCGGTGGCGATCCCGGTCCCCCGCAGGCTCCTCAGCCGCCATTTCGTCACTGCCCCTCGTACCGCCGACCTTCCGATTTTCAGTCGGACGCTCAGGGCCTTAATGGCGTCAGGCGTGCGGGATGCCTCCGACATTATGGATGCTACGCGGATCCTGCACCCGCGACGCGGGCAGCGCGCCGTACGACCTGCGAATCCATAGGATGCACGGATGCTTGAGGCATGGGGTGTAAGCCTGACGATCGAGGTTGCCCGGCAGGTCCGGCAGTGGCGTGTGGAGGAAGAGTATTCCTATCGCGGTGTCGCCACACTTGCCGACGAGACCTGGGGCACCGACTCGGGCGGCAACCAACTGTTCGGCATCGGTCTCTGTGCCGAGAGCGCGGCGCTGCTCGGTGAGAACCCGAACGCGGAGCCCTGGAACTGATCCCGTTCGACCTCAGTGACCCCGCCAGCGGGGATGGGCCCCCGCGAGGGCCAGCGCACGTTGACGCCGGCGGCCAGCCCGGCCAGCGGCACCACGCCGCTGACCACCACCCTGACCGCCACCGCGACGGCCGGGTCGGGGCGGACCATCACCGACTGCGCGCGGGACTTCGGCGACAACAGCGCCGTCTCACTCGGACAGGTAGGTCGGTACGGGTATCTCCAAGTGCGTCAGAAGGGCACCCACCTCATGGTCAAGATCCACGCCCACGTCGTGGATCGCGTCCAGTCCGAACGAACCGAGTGCACGACTGGGCTGCTCGATGATGAACCGTGCGCCACCGTCGTGGCCGTCGCTGATGACGGTCCGCAGCGGCGCGTACAGCATGACGGCCGCGTCGTGACGGAACATCCGCTCGGCGATGGTGTGGTTCCCCATCAGGTATTCGACACAGTGCGGGGGGTCGCCCGCGAGCTTCATCATCGGCTGCAGGTCGCCGCTGCTCCAGTAGATAAGAAAGTTGTGGGGCGCTCGTTCTCGCATCAGTGCGAGCACGTCGCCCCTCGGGGCGCCGCGAGCCACCAGCGCGTTGAACGCGGTGGCGTCGTAGGGCGGCACGGCCTGCTCGTACTGCCGCCGGAAGTCCTCGAACGAGCGATCGACGCTGATGTCCAGGCACCGCGCCTGGTAGCTGCGGTCGACGCGACCCGGTTCCATCGTGCGCACACCTCCCCATCGAACGATCGGTATCGTCAAATTGGCAGCATTAGTCCGGGATGTGAGTTTAGGTAAAATCACTGGTGATCCTCTCGTCGACGAGGAGATGTGTGTGAACGGGGCAGAAGCACTGCTGCGGACGCTGGTCGACGGCGGGGTAGAGGTGCTCTTCACCAACCCCGGCACCACCGAGCTGCACCTGGTCGGCGCATTGGAGTCGGTTCCGGAGATGCGCGGTGTGCTCGCCCTCTTCGAGGGTGTGGTCACCGGAGCCGCCGATGGCTACGCCCGTATCGCGGGAAAGCCGGCCGCGACCCTGCTGCACCTCGGGCCGGGGCTCGCGTACGGCCTGAGCAACCTGCACAACAGCCGGCGCGCCAATTCACCAGTGGTGAGCATCGTCGGGGACCACGCGACGTTCCACACCGCCTTCGACCCACCGTTGAACTCGGACATCGCTGCCCTGGCGGGATGGCTTCGCGGCCCGGTCCGCCGCCCCGAGGACGCGGCCGGCGCCGGGCCCGACGCCGCCGCCACCCTCGCCGCCGCTCTGGAAGCTCCGGGGCAGATCGCCACGGTGATCATGCCGGCGGACGTGTCCTGGTCCGACGGGGGCGCGGCCGCTGCGCCCGTGCCGCCACGGCCGGCATCGACCGTCAGCCAGAAGGTGGTCACGCAGATCGCGGATGTCCTTCGCGGCGGCGATACGACCGCACTGGTCATCGGGGGCACCGCGCTCCGAGAAGCCGGCCTGACGGCCGCCAGTCGCATCGCCACGGCGACCGGTGCGCGGGTGCTGCAGGAGCTCTACTCCAACCGGGTGGAGCGTGGAGCGGGCCTACCCGCGTTCCCCCGGCTCGGTTTCTACCCGGAGCAGGTGCTCGAACAACTGAACGGTGTGGATCGCCTCATCGTCGCGGGCACCAAGGCGCCGATTTCCTTCTTTGCCTACCCCGATCAACCGAGTCTCCTGGTGCCCCAGGGCGCGCAGACGCACATCTTGGCCGAGGTCGGCCAGGACGCCGTCGCCGCGCTCGTCCAACTCGCCGACCTGGTGGCGCCGGGCACGACCGCCGAGGTCACCGGGCCACAACGTCCGGCGCTGCCCACGGGCGCACTCAGCCTGCAGAACTGGGCTGACGTCGTCGCGGCACTGCTGCCCGAACGGGCCATCATCATCGACGAGTCCGTCAGCTCCGGCACCGCACTGGCAGCCGCCACCGCTGGCTCACCGCGGCACGACGTGCTCATGCAGACCGGTGGTGCGATGGGTGACGGCCTGCCCCTGGCCGTCGGTGCCGCCGTCGCCGCACCCGACCGGCCGGTGGTCGCGCTGGTGGCCGACGGCTGCGTCATGTACACCGCCTCGGCACTGTGGACTCAGGTACGCGAGCAGTTGAACATCACGAACGTGATTCTCAACAACCACGCGTACGCGATCCTGCGCCAAGAGTGGAGCCATTTCAGCAATAGGCCCGGCCTCGCCAGTCCCGACACCAACCCATTGTTCGATCTGACCAACCCGCAGATCGACTTCGTGGGGCTGGCGAACGCGTTCGGTATGCCTGCCAGCCGGGCGACCACCGCCGAACAACTCGCGGACCAGTTCTCGCAGGCACTGGCTCAACCAGGCCCGCACCTCATCGATGCCACCGTGCCACCCGCCGCATAGCAAGCTCCGACGGCAGTTGGTCCGGATTGGTCGTTTCGGTTGGCCGATCACCGGGAACTGCTTCGGCAGAGACGAGGGGTGATGATGAGCCACTACACACCGCTGCCAACTGCCCGAACGCGAAGGATGCGCGCCCTGATCCTGCCGCTGCTCGGCGCGGTCGCGCTGACCACTGCCTGCACCACTGCTGCCGACCCAACCGACTCGCCCTCGTCGACCGCGCCGACGACGTCCACGTCGGCCGCACCGAGCCCGCTCGATCCACCGTCTCCGACGGCGAGCACCCGGACGACCATCCCGACGTCGGCCTTCGTCGAGTTGCCGACCGAGCTGCGGAAATCCCCTCGGCGGGCGACGGATGTCGCCGAGGCGCTACCCAAGCTGTGTGGCAACGAGTTCGGCACTGGAGGCCGACAGGTCACTGCGAGCGCCGCGATGACCCTCACCTACCAGAAGGCCGGCGACCCGGTCAGCAATACGCCGCAGGGCCTGATCCATCAGACCATCTTCGCGTTCGAGGGCGATGGCGCCGCCGACTACCTGCGACGCCTCCGCAGCGCTGTGGAGGCGTGCCCCACGTACAAACAGGCGGAGAATCCCGTGACGGTCAAGAGCCAAGCTCTGCCCGGCGTCGGGGACGAAGCGCTGCTGCTGAATCGAACGTGGGCCGAGACGAACCTGAACGGCGAACGCACCGGCTACAAGGCGTCCAGCCAGATCGCCGTGGCACGGGTCGGCAAGGCCGTGACCGTGTTCGACGATCAGGGCTGGGAGGGCACCAGCGGCAACCCCGCCATCCTGGATCGGGTCGTGCGGGACGGCGCAAAGATCATCGACGCCTGGCAGCGGTAGCCCTGGCAAGGTCGCACATCCGATCGCCGTCACACAACGGAGGGCTTCCCTTACGAGGGAGCCCTCCGTTGTGATATCCAAATGCTCTCTGTATCTAGATATCCTGGCGAAGTGGACCGTGGGCCCTGGCGGGACCGAACAAGATCGCAGAGAGCTTGGGCGTTTCGCGGCAACGGTTCCAGCAAATCGCCCGGCATTTCACCTTCCCCAAGGCATATCAACAACTAGTATTTTGGCAGGAAATCCATTCTTACCCGTACGGATCTCACCATGCTCATACGTAGTCACACTCAGGGTTCGGTCTCGACGTCATGTCGATGATGTCGTTGAGCCTGTCCCGGGCGATGATCAGCTCGGCGATCTGCGTGTTGATCCGGTCTCGCTCCGAGGCCAGCCGTTCGCGCGACTCCGGCGTGCTGACCTTGGCGTCCACGCACGGCAAGAGCTCCGCGATCGTCTTGCTGGACAGTCCCGCGCTGTACAACTGCTGAATCAGCCGCACCCGGTTGACGGCCGCGTTCCCATAGAGCCGCTGCCCGCTCTCAGACCGCGTCGAGGCCAGCAAGCCTTGCTCCTCGTAGTACCGCAGCGCGCGAACACTGACCCGCGTTTGGGTCGCCAGGTCCCCGATCCGCACAGTGACCCACCTCGCAATACTTGCCTCTGACGTCAACGTGAGGTTTTAGCATAGCGGTATGCAGATCAACGGCACGAAAGCCCTCGTGACAGGCGCCAACCGTGGGCTCGGCAAGGCCTTTGCCGAGGCCCTCCTCGCCCGCGGCGCGACCACCGTCTACGCCACCGCCCGCCGCCCCGACCTCATCAACATCCCCGGCGTCGTCCCCCTCCAGTTGGACATCACCGACCCGGCATCCGTCGATGCCGCGGCAGCCGAGGTGGGCGACCTTGATGTCCTCATCAACAATGCTGGAATCTCCACAAACGCGCCCCTGCTCGGGCCCTCCATGGAGAACATCCGCCGCGAGTTCGACACCAACTTCTGGGGCACCCTCAACGTCACCCGCGCCTTCGCCCCCAGACTTGCCGGGGGCGCCATCCTCAACGTCATCTCAGCGCTGAGCTGGTACACCTTCGCCCCCGCCAGCAACGGCTACGCCGCCTCCAAGGCCGCGGAATGGTCTCTCACCAACGGCATCCGACTCGAGCTGGCCGACCAGGGAACCCAGGTCACCGCCCTGGCCCTGGCCATAGCCGACACCGACATGATGGCCGCCTACGACATCCCCAAACTCCCACCCCACGAGGTGGTCGCCATGGCCCTGGACGGCTTGGAAGCGGGCAAGATCGAGGTAATCGCCGACAGTCCCACGGCCAATGTCAAGGCCTCGCTCTCCCGCGATCCCGCCCTCTTCTACGCCGACATCCCCACCGCCCTCTTTGGCTGACACCAAACACGGGAGTGCGGTAGACGCTCGCGGCGTGACCCATTGTCTACCGGGGACAGGCAATGGGTCACGAGGCCCTGAGCCGGCGCTGGCGGTGGTCGCCCGAGGGACTTCGCGAGCGGAAATCAGGAGCGGCAGGCGACCTGTGGCAGGTGGCGGGCAAGTTCGGTACGCAGGACGCCCATCGCGGGCCAAAGCAGTCCGACTGGGCGCGAGGTGACCTGGAGGACGGCGAACGGGCCAGGACGGCGGACCGGTGACGTCGACCGATGACCAGTTCCTGCGGTCCACCAACCCGCACCACCGGCAAGCGTCAGCACCGACGCCGCCAGACCAGGGTGAGTAGCCCGGCGAGGGCCAGCCCGAGCAGCGGGGCGACGCCCACGCCGGCGAGCGTGCAGGCCACCGCGAGCAGCGCCGGCGGCACCCAGGACCAGACCGGCACGGTACGCGGGGGACGCCCGCGCCGCCGGGCTGCCGCCTCCACGGCCATTGGTACCACCAGCACCGGCAGCGCGGCGGCCAGCAGGGTCAGCCAGGGCAGTACGAGGCGATCAAAGCGCGCCACCGCCAGCAGCCCGCCGAGCACCGCGACGGCCAGCATCGCCGTCCACGCCGGCACCCGGGTGGTCAGCCCGCGCAGCGCCAGCGCCCCGGAGTAGGTGGTGGTGAGCGCCGCGGCGAAGACCGCCACGGCGACGAAGAGATTGGCGTACGCCGCCAGCCCCGACCCGGTCGCGAGCAGCGCCACCACGTCCGCCGAGCCGGTCCGCAGCCACAGACCGGCACCGGCGAGCACCCCGAGCAGCGCCGGCCCGATCAGCAGCGCCACACACCAGGCCAGGTCACGACGCCGGGCCAGGCCGACGCTGAAGTCCGGCGCGCGCAGCGCGAAGACCGCCGCGTACCCGATCAGCGCGGCGGCGTCGGCGAGCCCACCGCTGGCGAGACTTACCGGCGCGCCGGGCGGCGGCAGCGCGGTCAGGCACCAACCGACCAGCACCACCGCGCTGAGCGTGGTGACCACGGCGACCCGGTTGCCGTACCGGGCCGGCGCCCACGAGACGACGAGGACCGCCGCCTCCAGGAGGGCCGGACCGGCCCAGCCCGGCAGGTGCGTCAACGCGGCGAGGGAGGCGCCGCCGAGGCCGACGTTGAACCCGTTCCAGCCGATCATCGACACGGTCAGCACGGCCGCCAGCAGCAGCCGCGAGGGCCGCCCCAGGTACGCGGGCAGCACCGCGGTCAACGTACCGCCGTCACCGAGCGGCGGGCGTAGGCCGATCCGGCCCTGCCCCCAGAGCAGCGCGGCCATCAGCGTGCCGCCGACCAGCAGCCCGGCCACCGGCACCGCGCCGCCGTGCCGGGCCGCCATCGCCGCACCAAGGACCAGGGTGGCCGGTGCGGTTCCGATACCCAACCAGGCGCCGACCGCAGCCGGCCACCGCCGCTCAGACTGCTCAGACAACGTGGTGCAGGTAGCCGGCTATCGCCGCGTCCAGCACCTCGGCGCCGGGGCGCGCCCACACCTCGGCGGAGAAGACCTCCACCTCGATCGGGCCGAGGTAGCCGGCCGCGTCCACGGCCTCCCGCAGCCGGCGCAGCTCGATGCATCCGTCGCCGGGCAGCGCCCGGCCGAGCAGCACCCCCTCCGGCAGCGGGGTCACCCAGTCGCAGACCTGGAAGGCGGCGATCCGTGGGCCGGCCCGGTCGATCTGGGCGTACACCGTCTCGTCCCACCAGACGTGGTACGCGTCCACGACCACGCCGACCACCGACGGGTCGAACCGTTCGGCGATGGCCAGCGCCTGGCCGAGGGTGGCGATCACGCAGCGGTCGGCGGTGAACATCGGGTGCAGCGGCTCGATGGCCAGCCGCACCCCGGCGGCGGCCGCGTGCGGGGCCAGCTCGCCGATCGCGTCGGCGACCCGGTGCCGGGCGCCGTCGATGTCGCGGCTGCCCGCCGGCAGGCCGCCGGAGACCAGCACTAGCTCGGGTGCGCCCAGGGTGGCCGCCTCGTCGATGGCCTTCAGGTTCTCCGCTCGCCAGTCGTCGGCGGAGAAGAAGCCACCCCGGCAGAGCGAGGTGACGGTGAGCCCGGCATCGCGGACCAGCTTCGCCGAGCGGGCGAGACCGTACTCGGCCACCGGCTCCCGCCACAGCCCGATACCCGGTACGCCGGCCGCCACGCAGCCGGCCACCACGTCGGGCAGCGGCCAGTGCTGGGCGGTGGCCTGGTTGAACGAGAACCGCCGCAGCTCGTCGGTGCCGCCGCCCGTCGGCGCCGGGCCCGCGAACTCGGCGGTCATTGCGCCACCCCAGCTACCGCAAACAGGGCCCTCGCGCGGGCGGCGGCCAGCTCGGCGTCGGGCAGCAGCCCGGCGCTGTCGGCCAGGGTGAGCAGGGTGGCCAGGTGCGCCGGCGAGCGCCCGGACTGCGCGCCGCCGACCATCGTGAAATGGTCCTGGTGCCCGGCCAGCCAGGCCAGGAACACGATCCCCGTCTTGTAGTGCCAGGTCGGCGCCGCGAACAGGTGCCGGGCCAGCGGCACGGTCGGGGCGAAGATCTCGGCGTACGCCGGCAGGTCCCCCCGGTCGAGGGCGGCGAGCGCGGCGGCGGCGGCCGGCGCGATGGCCGCGAAGACGCCCAGCAGCGCGTCGGAGTGCCCCACCTCGTCGCCTCGGATCAGCTCCGGGTAGTGGAAGTCGTCGCCGGTGTAGAGCCGTACCCCGGCCGGCAGTCGACGGCGTAGCGCGATCTCACGCCCGGCGTCGAGCAGCGACACCTTGATGCCGTCCACCTTCGACTGGTGTGCCTTGATCAGCTCGACGACCGTGTCGGCGGCCAGGTCCAGATCGGTGGCGCCCCAGTAGCCGGTCAACGCCGGGTCGAACATCGACCCCAGCCAGTGCAGCACGACCGGCTCCTCGGCGACGGTCAGCAGTTCGTCGTACACCCGTAGGTAGTCCTCCGGGCCACGGGCCGCGGCGGCCAGGTGCCGGCTGCACATCAGCACCGGGCGGGCGCCGGCCGCGCGTACGTCGTCGAGCTGGTCCCGGTAGGCCGCGGTCACCGCGGCCAGGGTGGCCGGGCCTGCCGGGAGCTGGTCGGTGCCGACCCCGGCGACGATCCGGCCGCCCACCGCGCGGGCCTCGACGGCGCTGCGTCGGATCAGCTCCCGCGTCGCCGGGTAGTCCAGACCCATCCCCCGCTGGGCGGTGTCCATCGCCTCGGCGACCCCGAGCCCGTACGACCAGAGGTGCCGGCGGAAGGCCAACGTGGTGTCCCAGTCCACCGCTGCCGGGGCGCCCGGCACGTTCTCCGCGCCGGGGTCGGCCACCACATGCGCGGCCGCGTACGCGATCCGGCCGGTCGCCGGCGCGGCCGGACGGGCGAACCCGCTCCCCCCGGCCAGCCGATGCCGTCGCCCACCCGGCAGGATCACCTCGGTGCTGGTCACGAGTTCAGCTCCGGCACCTCGAGGCGGACGCCCTCGCGGGCCGCGCGCAGCCCCAACTCGGCGAGCTGCACGCCACGTGCGCCGGCCAGGAAGTCCCAGCGGAACGGTTCACCGGCGACCACGTGCCGCAGGAACGCCTCCCACTGCACCTTGAAGCCGTTGTCGAACTCCTCGTTGTCGGGCACCTCGGTCCACTGGGCCCGGAAGTCCTCGGTCACCGGCAGGTCCGGGTTCCACACCGGCTTCGGGGTGACCGCCCGGTGCTGCACCCGGCAGCGGCGCAGCCCGGCCACCGCGCTGCCTTCGGTGCCGTCGACCTGGAACTCCACCAACTCGTCGCGGAACACCCGCACGGCCCAGGACGAGTTGAGCTGGGCGACCACCCCGCCGTCGAGCTCGAAGATGCCGTACGCGGCGTCGTCGGCGGTCGCCGGGTAGGCGCGGCCGTCCTCGTCGACCCGCTCGGGGATGTGGGTGGCGATCACGCAGGAGACCGCGGCGACCCGGCCGAACAGCTCCTCCAGCACGTAGTGCCAGTGCGGGAACATGTCGACCACGATGCCGCCGCCGTCCTCGGCCCGGTAGTTCCAGGACGGGCGCTGCGCCGGCTGCCAGTCGCCCTCGAAGACCCAGTACCCGAACTCGCCGCGCACCGAGAGGATCCGGCCGAAGAAGCCGCCGTCGATGAGCCGCTTGAGCTTGCGCAGACCGGGCAGGAAGAGCTTGTCCTGCACCACACCGGTGCGTACGCCGGCAGCGTCGGCCGCCCGCGCCAGGTCGAGCGCGCCGGCGGTGTCCTCCGCGAGGGGCTTCTCGGTGTAGATGTGCTTGCCGGCCTCGATGGCCTGCCGGATCGCCTTCTCCCGCTGCTGGGTGACCTGCGCGTCGAAGTAGATCTCGACGTCGTCGCGGGCCAGCGCCGAGGTCAGGTCGGTGGTCCACTCGGTCAGCCCGTGCCGCTCGGCGATCTCCCGGAGCTTCGTCTCGTTGCGCCCGACCAGGACCGGTTCCGGCCAGATGGTCGTGCCGTCGGCCAACGCCACGCCGCCGGCCTCCCGGATGGCCAGCAGCGAGCGGACGAGGTGCTGCCGGTAGCCCATCCTCCCGGTCACGCCGTTGACGATGATGCCGATCGACCTGCGGGTCATGGTGTTCCTTCCGTCGTACTGGTCGTGCCGATCCGCTCAGTGGTTGGCGGCTGCGCTGCCGAGCAACCCGCGCAGGTCGGTGGCGAGCCGGTCGAAGCGGGGATCCGACATCACCTGCGCGTAGTCGCGGTGCGCCGGTAGCTCGACCGGGAAGGTGCGGATGATCCGGCCGGGGCGTGGGCTCATCACCACGACCCGGGTGCCGAGGAAGACCGCCTCGGCGATGGAGTGGGTGACCAGCACGACCGTGGTACCGGTCTCCCGCCAGATCCGGTGCAGCTCGGCGTTCATCTGCTCCCGGGTCAGGGCGTCCAGGGCGCCGAACGGCTCGTCCATGAGCAGCACCGGCGGGGAGTGCAACAGCGCGCGGCAGAGCGCCACCCGCTGCTGCATGCCGCCGGACAGCTCGTGTGGCAACGCCTTCTCGAAGCCGGTCAGGCCGGTCATCTCGATCAGCTCGTCGGCCCGGCGAGCCGCCTTCGCCCGGTCCATGCCGCGCATCTCGGCTTGCAGCAGGATGTTGGCCCGCGCCCCGCGCCACTCGAGCAGCGCGGCCTTCTGGAAGACGAAGCCGATCTCCTTCTGCGGGCCGCGTACCGGCCGGTCCAGCAGCGACACCTCGCCGCTGGTGGGCTTGACCAGCCCGGCGACGATCTTCAGCAGGGTGGACTTGCCGCAACCGGAAGGACCCACGATGGTGACGAACTCCCCCGGCTGGATGTCGAGCGAGACGTCGTCCAGCGCGGTGGTCTGCGTACGCCGGGTGGTGAACCGGACCGTCAACCCGGACATCCCGATGGCGGTGCCGGTCTGCGCCGGCGCGGCGGTCACCGGGTCACCCCTGGGCCGCGTACGAGGCGTCCCAGTACGCGTCGGGCTTGCCCGCGTCCTTCAGCTCCGCGTACTGGGACATCAGGTCGATGGTCTCGGTCCACTGGGCCTCGGTGTTCACCCCGGGCACGGCATCGGTGCCGAGCAGCGGCAGGGCGAGGGTGAGCTGCTTGGTGAGCACCTCGGCCGGCGGCTCGTTCTCGGCCAACGCGGTCATCGCGCTCACCGCGCCGGCGGTGTCCTTGGCCGACTCTGCCCAGGACTTCTGGGTGGCCCGGACGAACTTGCGGGCCAGCTCCGGGTCCTTCTGCAGGGCCTGGGTGTTGGCGATCAGCCCGGTGCCGAGGAGGTTCATGCCGTAGTCGGCGAAGAGCAGCACGTCGACCTTCTTGCCGGTCTTGCTCTCGATGGTCGGCGCCTGGTCGTGGAAGAAGCCCATGATGGCGTCGACCTTGCCCTCGGCCAGCGCGGCGATCTTGCCGGCCGCGTCCACGTTGACCACCTTGACGTCGCTCTTCTTCAGGCCGTTCTTCTCCAGCCAGGCCGGGAAGGTCGCGTAGAGGGCGTCGCCCGGTGTGCCGCCGACGGTCTTGCCCTTCAGGTCGGCCGGGGTCTTGATGTTCTCCTCGGTGAAGAACTCCACCGAGGACGGGCCCTTCTCCAGGTACGCGCCGAGGCTGCGGACCGGCATGCCGCTGGCCACCGACTTGAGCAGCACCGGGCTGTCCGCCCAGCCGAAGTCGGTCTGCTTCTGGGCCACCTGCTTGACGGTGTTGCCCGAGCCGTTGCCCGGCAGGATCTTGAGGTCGATGCCCTCGGCGGAGTAGAAGCCCTTCTGGAGCCCGTAGTAGAACGGCGCGTGCTCGCCGTAGGGCACCCAGTTGAGCGTGAGGGTGACCTCCTTGTTGCCGCCGGCGCCGGTGGCGCCATCGGAGTCGTCCCCGCCGCAACCGGTGGCGGCGAACAGCAGGGCGACGGTGGCCAGGATGGTGGTGGCGGTGCGTTTCATCGGTGCCTCCGTGATGGGGTCGGTCAGGAGGTGGTGAGCGACACGCCGGCGCGGCGGCTAGCGTGCCAGGGGATGAGCAGCGCCTCGGCGATCTCGACGAGGACGAACAGGACGATGCCGATGGCGGACATCAGGATCAGGTCGGCGAACAGCAGCGGGGCGTCGAGGTTGCCGTTGGCCAGCAACAGGACGTAGCCGAGCCCTTCGCTGGCGCCGACGAACTCACCGACCACGGCGCCGACCACCGCGAGGGTGACGGCCACCTTGAGGCCGGCCATCAGGTGGGGCAGCGCGTTCGGGAAGCGGATCTTGCGGAAGGTGCGCCACGGCCCGGCGCCCATCGTGGCGGAGAGGTCGAGCAGCTCCGGGTCGGTGGAGCGCAGCCCGGCCACGCCGGAGATGACCACCGGGAAGAACGCGATGAGCACCGCCAGGATGATCTTCGGGGTGAGGCCGAGGCCGAACCACACCACCAGCAGCGGAGCGATGGCGATCTTCGGGATGACCTGCGCGAACAGGACGATCGGGTAGAGCGCCTTGTCCAGGGTGCGCGAGTAGGCGATGGCGACCGCGGTGGCCAGCCCCAGCGCGGCGGCCAGCACGAAGCCGAGGACCGTCTCGTAGAGGGTGACCAGCGTGTGCCGGGCCAACTCGGACCACTGGTCGGTCATCGTTGCCCAGACCTGGCCAGGGGTGGGGACCAGGTAGTTCGGCACGTACTCCCGGGCGGCCACGAACCACCAGGCGATGAAGAACGCCGCCAGCACCAGCGCCGGACGCCAGAGCGAGTCGGCGAGGGCCAACGCCCGCCGCCCCAGCGTCGGGCGGGGTGGGCGGCCGGGAGGCGGCCGACCCGCCAGGGTGTACGCGTCCGCGCCGTCGCCGGGCGTGGTCGCGCGCGAGGCCGAACCGCCAGGGGCATCCTCGGTTGCCCCAGCGGCGGGTGCGACGCCCGGCGCCTCGGTGGCGGACTGCCGGCCGGCCGTGTCCAGAATGTTCTCGGTCACGCGGAACCTCCTCGAAACCCGGCACGGCACCCACCAACCAAACCGGCCGAGTGAGTCAGGCAAACGCTTTCCTGGAGCCTAGGCGGCCCCTCCCACGGCCGGCAAGGCCTTTCCTCGATCTGTTTCGCACGCTCCAGCCTCGACCTGCGACGGTGCTGTCGAGATCGACGCGGTCTCCCTGAAACCGGGCCATCCCTGCCTTGTGGACACCCCGATCTGCGGGAAACCGAGTCGATCAGCGCGCGCCGACCGGGACGGTCAGGCGTTCGCCGGATAGGTGTCGAGCAGCCCGCACATGCCCAGTCGGCCCCGCTCGACCGGCTCGTCCACCGCGTACACCCGGGCCTCGGCCAGATGCCCGGGATCCCCTCGCTCGAGGGCGTCGAGCTGCTCGCCGGTGGTGGCGGCGGCCCGGCCCGCGCCGGCCGCCCACCGCTCCCGCCAGCGCGCCAGCAGCGGCCGGCGCAGCGCGAGCGCGGCGGCGTGGAACGCGGCCAACTCCGCCGGACCGCCGGCCCGCAGCGCCTGGAAGCCGGTCACCGCCAGATCCCTTCGGCGGTACGCGGCCGTCACGTCCGCGCCCGGCGCTCCCCCGTCGGGCAGCGCCGCCGCGGCGGCGTACGCGGCCGGGTCGGCCAGGACCTCGGGCGGAAACGTCAGCACCGCGTCACCGGCCTCGGGCAAGCCGCTGTTCTGCATCAGCACCACAATGGTCAGTCCACCGCCGTTGACCAGGCGGTGCACGGTGCCCGGTTCGAACCAGACCACCGCGCCCGGCCGCAGCGGCGTCTCCCGGTAGCCGCCGGCGGTAAGGGTCTGCACCGCGCCCTCGCCGCCGGTCACCGCGTACCCCTCGGTGCAGCAGAGGTGCACGTGCGGGGTGCCACCGACCACGCCGTCCGGTGCGGTGGTGTCGTAGACCCGCAGCCGGGAGACCCCGATCCCGCCGGGCAGTGGCGCCGGCCGCTCAGGCATCGAAGTACTCGTCGGTGTCGTCCGCCGCCGGCAACGACACCAGCAGCACGGTGAGGTCGCCGATGGCCCGGTGCCGGCAGCCCGGCTTGATGAGGAACGCGGACATCGGCCGGGCCGGGTGGCGGACGCCGTCCAGCTCGACCTCGCCCTCACCGGCCAGCACGATGTAGTACTCGGTGGCGACGCGATGGTGGTGGGTGACCGCGTCCTGCACCTCGAGCAGGTGCACGCTGGCCTGGCCGTCGCTCTCGGCGATGAAGCCCCGGCGGGTGGTCCCACAGGAACACTGCCTGGTGGGAAGGTCGTCGAGCTGAAGCACCGCGTACCGATCGGACATGGCCGGGCCTCCCTGCGGGAAAGGGCTTTCTCTGCGGTACCGTGACGCTAGCCGGCACGGCGAAATGCCGTCAACAGACCGAGAGGGCGGGCCATGGCGACCCTGTCCGATGTGGCACGGCGCGCGGGTGTCTCGCCCGCCACCGCCTCCCGAGTGATCAACGGCAGCAGCAAGCCGGTCACCGACGAACTGCGCGAGCGGGTGCTCGCCGCGGTCGCCGAGCTGCAGTACGTGCCGAACGCGCACGCCCAACTGCTGGCCCGTTCGCACCGCAGCGCCGTCGGCGTGATCGTGCACGACGTCTCCGACCCGTACTTCGCCGAGATCACGCGCGGGCTGCAACGGGTCGCCACCGACCAGGGCCGACTGCTGATGATCTGCAACAGCTACCGGGACCCGGACCGCGAGTTGGAGTACGTGGAGCTGCTGCGCGGCCACCAGGTGGCGGCGCTGATCCTGGCCGGCTCGGGCTACCACGACGACGCGTTCACCCGGCAGCTCAACGAGAAGCTGACCGCGTACGAGGCGACCGGCGGACGGGTCGTGGTGATCGGCCGGCACGAGCACTCCGGCGACGCGGTGATGCCGGACAATCGCTCCGGCGGCTACCTCGCCGGGCGGGAGCTGTGCGAGCTGGGGCACCGGGCGATCGGCGTGGTGGCCGGTCCGCGCATCCTGACCACCACCACCGACCGGCTTGCCGGGCTGCGGCAGGCTCTCGCCGAGCACGGCCACGACCTACCGGAGCAGCGGATCCGGTACGCCGAGTTCGACCGTGACGGCGGTGCCGAGGCCACCGCGGCGCTGCTCGACGCGGATCCCGAGCTGACCGCGATCGTGGCGCTCAACGACTCGATGGCGATCGGCGCGCTCGCCACCCTGCGGGGCCGGTCGATGCCGGTGCCACAGCGTGTGTCCGTGGTGGGTTTCGACGACATGCCGATCGCCCGGGACGTGACCCCGGCACTGACCACCGTGCGGCTGCCGCTGGTCGACATGGGTGTCCGCGCGATGTCCCTGGTGCTCGGTGCGGAGGCCCCGGCACCCCGGGTCGACGTCCTCCCCGCCGAGCTGATCCGCCGGGACACCGCCGGCCCCGTCCCGCACCAGCAGCGGGAGACCGCCGCCTCGGTGCCCCACGCCCGGCGGGGTGACGCCACCGCGTGACCGGGGCCAGCCCGACCCAACGGGCCCTCACGACCGACGACGTGACCTACCTGCTTCGCGCGTCGTTCGGCTCGCGGACGGGGGTCCGCGACGCGGGTCCGCTGACCGGCGGTGGTTACGCCACGGTCTGGTGGGCGCTGCTCGAGGACGGCCGTCGGGTGGTGCTGAAGCTGGCGCCGCCGCCCGGGCTGCGGCTGCTGCGCTACGAGCGCGGGCTCTGCTCCGCCGAGGCGCGGTACTTCCGGCTGGTCGGCGAGCGGGCGCCGGCGGTGCCCGTACCGCCGGTGCTGCACCACGGCACCGACCCCGCGTACGGCGAATGGCTGGTCACCGGGTTGCTGCCCGGCCGCTCGCTGCGCGAGCTCGCCGAGTCGGGCGTGGCGGTCGACGACGGCCCGGCGCGGTACGACCTCGGAGTCGCCCTCGCCGCGCTGCACCGGATCACCGGTGACCGGTTCGGGTACGACGACGGCGACCGGGCCAGCGGGTCGACCTGGCGGGAGGCATTCACCGCGATGCTCGACGCGTTGCTCGCCGACGCCGCCGACTGGGGCGTCGCGCTGCCGGTCGCGCCGGACCGCTTGCGCACGTTGGTCGGGCGGCACGCGGACGTGCTCGACGAGGTACGCCGCCCGGCGCTGCTGCACTTCGACTGCTGGGACGGCAACGTGCTGACCGCGCCCGGCCCGGACGGCCGGTTGCGGCTGTGCGGTCTGGTGGACGGTGAACGGTTCCTGCACGGCGATCCCCTGCTGGACCTGGTCCCGCCGCTGCTCTACCGCCGCGTGGAGGACGACCCGGAGCACCCGCTGCTACGCGGCTACCGCGCCGCCACTGCGGAACCGTTGGTGCTGGACGCCGCGGCCCGCCGCCGGCTCGGCCTCTACCGACTGCATCTGTATCTGCTGATGACGGTGGAGATGCCCAGCCGTGGCATGACCGTGCACAGCCATCCGCAACGGCACGCTCGGCTGGCGACGCTGCTCGGCGCGGAGATCGCCGCGCTAAACCCGTTGTCCGGCCGGGGGCGCCATCCGTAGCCTGCCCCGGTGCGGATTCGGGAGTTCGAGGCAGCGGACTGGTCGCAGGTCGGGCCGATCGTCGAGCAGGTGATTCAGGCGCAGGACACCTTCACCTACGACCCGGCGATGACCGCCGACGTGTCGTACGCCATCTGGGTGGAGGCCCCGCCGGGGCGGACCGTCGTCGCGGTCGACGGCCAGCGGGTCCTCGGCACCGCGAAAATGGGCACCAACCGGCCCGGGCCGGGCGCCCACGTGTCGACCGCGAGCTTCATGGTGGCCGCCGACGCGCGGGGCCGGGGCGTGGGCACCGCGCTGTGCCGCGATGCCCTGGCCTGGGCGCGCCAGCAGGGGTACGCGGGGATGCAGTTCAACGCTGTCGCGGAGAGCAACCGGTCGGCGGTGCAGCTGTATCAGCGGGAGGGCTTCGAGGTGATCGGCACGGTGCCCGGCGCGTTTCGTCACCCCACGCTCGGTCGGGTCGGCCTGCACGTCATGTACCAGGAGCTCTGACCGATCACCGGCAGTGGAGGCCGATCGAGGTTCGGGCCCCGGGCGCGGCCGCCCCTTGAGCACGAGTTGGCCGCGGGGAGGAACCCCGCGGCCAACTCGGTGTGAACGGTGTTCAGCTCTGGCGCAGCGGAGCGAGCGCCTTGCTCCAGGCCACGACCTGGTCGAGCGTGACGTTGAGGGTGTCCCGCTGGTGGTCGCCCGGCTTGAAGACGCTGAAGTTCTCGAAGTCGGTGAAGAGCGACAGCGCGACCTGCGACCGCACGTCGGCCATCTGCAGCTCACCGGCGATCAGACGCAGGTGCTCCACGGCCCGCGTGCCGCCGACCGAGCCGTAGCTGACGAAGGCCACGGCCTTGTTGTTCCACTCGGAGTACAGGAAGTCGATGGCGTTCTTCAGGGCACCCGAGGTGGAGTGGTTGTACTCCGGGGTAACCATGACGAATCCGTCATACGACGCAATCGTCTCAGCCCAGCGCAGCGTGTGCGGCTGGCTGTACTGCCCCATCGAGGGCGGGTACGCCTCGTCGAGGTGCGGCAGCTTGTAGTCGAGCAGGTCGATCAGATCGAACTGCGCGTCGGAGCGCTGCTTAGCAACGTCGTGGACCCACCGGGCGACGGCCTCGCCGTTACGCCCCGGGCGGGTGCTCCCGAGGATGATCCCGATCTTGGTCATGGTGGCGCCTTTCAGAAGTCCGAGGTTCCTTGCCGGTCGACCGAACGCTAGCCACTGCTTGCTCGGTCAAGCAAATGATCCCGCTATGGTTACGGTCACAGCGGATCTCAACGATTGCACGGTCAAGCAACTAGACTGGGCGCATGTCCAGCACCCCCGCAGAGCCCCTGCGGCCCCTGACTCCCGACGAGGAGACGCTGGTCCGCGCCCTGGGCCAGGTGATGCACGTCCTGCCACGGACGATCGACGCCGACATGGTCGGCGATCGCCAGCTGCCCCTCACCGAGTACAACGTCCTGCGCGTCCTCTCCGAGACACCGGACCGGCGGCTACGGATGAACGAACTCGCCACGGCCTGTTACCTCTCACTGAGCGGCATGACCCGCACTGTCGTCCGACTCGAGACCCAGGGCCTGGTCAAGCGGGTCCGCTGCGAGGAGGACGCCCGCGGGTGGAACGCCGTCCTCACCGATGCCGGCTTCGCCCGCCTGGAGGAGTCCTGGCCCAGCCATCTGGCCGCCGTGCGACGACGGTTCCTGGCGCACTTCGAGGGCTTCGACCTCGTCCAGTTGGCGGAGGCGTTCCGGCGGGCCGGCACCGTCGACTGAGACGGCGTCAGCCCGCCGCCGGGGTCAGCAGTTCGGCCAGCCGGGTCAGCTGGGTCGGGTCGGACAGGGCCGAACCGACAGCCACCACCCGTACGCCCGCGTCCAGGAACGCGCCGGCGTTGTCCGCGTCCAGGCCGCCGGTGGCGACGAAACGCAGTTGTGGCAACGGGCCGGCGACCGCCCGGAACCAGGCCGGCCCGAGCGCGATCGCGGGGAACGCCTTGAGCCAGGTGAGGCCGTGCCGCAGCGCCTGCTGCGCCTCGGTCGGAGTGGCCACGCCGGGCAGGTGCGGCAGGCCGCGCGCGGCGGCGGCATCGGCGACCGCGAGGTCCAGGCCGGGGGCGACGGTGAACGCGGCCCCGGCGTCCGCCGCCGCGGCGACCTGCTCGGCGCCGAGTACCGTACCCGCGCCGACGATCCGATCCCGCTCGCTGCCCGCCGCGACGGCGGCCCGCAGCGCCGGCACCGCGTCGGCGGTGGCCACCGGCACCTCCACCACGTCGATGCCGAGGTCCCAGGCCCGGCCGGCGAGGCGGACGGTCTCCGCCACCGGCAGGCCCCGCAGGATGGCCATCACCGGGGTCGCGCCGAAGATGTGGTCGAAGTCCATTGTGCTCACTGCTTGCTCCATCCGAGGTCATGGGAGATCTGCTGCGTCGTGGCCAGCAGCCGGGGTAACAGGCGGCGCAGATCGACGAGGCTGGCCACCACCGTCGGCGCGGTGATCGACACGGCCGCGGTGACCGCGCCGTCGGCGTGCCGTACCGGGGCGGCCACGCAGTTGATCAGCGGCTCGAATTCGCCGTCGTCGGCGGCCCAACCCCGGTCCGCGACGGCCGCCAGCTCCGTGCGCAGCGCCGCCGGGTTGCAGATGGTGCCCGGGGTGTACGCGCGCAGCTCACCACGGTCGAGCAGGCCGGTGCGACGGGGCTCGGGGCAGTACGCCAGCACCACCTTGCCCACTCCGCTGGCGTGCAGCGGGGCGGTACGACCGATCTGCGAGTACATCCGCACCTGGCCGCGTGCCTCGATCTTGTCCACGTAGACCAGGTCGTCGTCGACGAGCTGGGCCAGGTGGATCGTGTGTCCACAGTCGCGGCCGAGCGCCGCCAGGTGTGGGCGGGCCACGGTGCGCACGTCCAGGGAGTCCAGGGCGTGCTGGGCGAGGCCGATCAGCCGCAGTCCGACGGCCCAGCCACCGCCGCTGCGGCGGGCGAAGCCACCCGCCTCCAGGGTCTGCAACAGGCGCAGCGCGGTGGACTTGTGGACCCCGAGGTCGGCGGCCACCTCACCGAGTTGGGCGGGCTCACGGGCCAGCAGCTCCAGGACGCGCATCGCCCGGTCGACGCTCTGCGACACGCCTCAGACCTCCGTCCGGACGCCGGTCAGGTCCAGCGGTGACCAGGCGTCGACGGACGCGTCGAGCAGCCGATCGAGCCAGGCCCACGGCGGCAACGGGGCGTTGTCGGCGCTGCTGCCCAGCGCCTGCGCCGCCACCAGGTGCCCGAGGCGCAGCCGCCGCACCGGGTCGAGGCCCCGCAGCAACCCGGCCAGGTAGCCGGCCGCGAACGCGTCCCCGGCGCCGACCGGTTCGACCACCGTCACCCGGGGGGCCGCGACGAAGACCGGTTCGCCATCGCGGCCCAGGGCGGTGGCGCCCACCGCACCGTCCTTGACGACGACCGTCTCCGGCTCCGGCAGCAGCCGGCGCACCGCGGCCGGGTCGGCGGCGGCCCAGAGGGCGTACGCCTCGTCCTGGCCGACGAAGACCAGGTCGCTGCGGTTGGCGAGGTCGCGGAGCACCGGCGCGGCTCGGTCGACTGACCAGAGCCGGGGCCGGTGGTTGACGTCGAAGCTGACCAGCGCGCCCGGCAGCGGTCGGTCGGTCACCGCGTGCTCGACCAGCGCCGCGCAGGAGTCGGAGAGCGCCGCAGTGATCCCGGACAGGTGCAGCACCCGGGCGCCGCGCAACCGCGAGTCGGCCAGCGCCGTCCGGTCCAACCGGGACGCGGCCGAGCCGGCCCGGTAGTAGTGCACGGCGGTCGCCGTCGGGCCCGGGTCCTTGGCGTACAGCCCGGTGGGGGCGCCCGGGTCCACGGAAACCTGATCGACCTGGGCGCCGGTGGCGGCGACGTGTCGGACGACGGCCCGACCGAAGGGGTCGTCACCGACGCGGCTCACCCAGGTCACCCGGTGCCCGAGCCGAGCCAGGTAGCCGGCCACGTTGGACTCCGCGCCGCCGACCGACACGGCGACCCGCTCGGCGCGTTCCAGCGGCTCACCCGACACGGGGCCGAGCACCACCATGGTCTCCCCCACCGTGACCACCTCGACCGGGGGTGGACCGGCCGAGGTGGTCACGTGGTGCGGTCGGGCGTCCGGCGACATGGGGGCACACATCCTCGCGGAGGGGTTCGGGGTGTCGCCGAGCTTAAGCGCGTTGCAGTGGACGAGCAACCCGTTGCACTATGCGCAACGGAGGTCAGGGCAGCGTCAGTCCGTACGCGGCCAGCACCTCCTGGATCGGCTGGTAGTAGGTGGTGCCGCCGGCCGTGCAGTTGCCGGTGCCGCCGGAGAGGATGCCGAGGATGGTGCCGGTGGACGCCACGTAGAGCGGCCCGCCGCTGTCCCCCGGCTCAGCGCAGATGTTGGTGCGGATCAGCCCGTAGATCACGCCGGTGGAGTAGTTGACGGTCTGGTTGAGGCCGGTGACGACGCCGCAGCGCACCCCGGTGGTGGTGCCACTGCGGCACACCGCCTGACCGATGTACGCGGTGCCGGGGCCGTTGATGGTCAGCAGTCCCGGGTAGGTGTAGACCGCGCTGGGATGGGCGATCCGACCGGTGTAGCGGATGATCCCGTAGTCGTTGGTGGGATAGCTGGTGCCGGCCCGGGTGCCGAGCACGGTGGCCTGGGCGCTGTCGGTGTACCAGGTGGCGGCGACGGTGGTGCAGTGCCCGGCGGTGATCACGTAGTAGGTGCTGCCGCTGCGCGCGTTCGCGCCGAGTGAGCAGCGGCCGCCGCCACCGTAGATGGCCTGCCCGGCGGCGATCAGGGGGCGCAGCGTGCCGGGCTCCCGGCGCAGCAGCGCGCCGGCCCGGTCGGCCACCGTCCGCAGGGCCGTCAACTCGGTGGGGGCCACGGTGTCGTCGACGGTGAGGGTCATCCGGCCGGTGGCCGGATCGAGGCCCCAGGCGGTGCCCGCCGTGCGTACGCCGGCCAGCACGGCCGTGGCGGCCGCCTGGTCGACGACCTGCGGGGCGGGTGCGGCCCGTTCGGCGACGGCGGCCTGCGCCACGCTGGGCGTGCCGAGCAGGAGGGTGGTCAGGACGAGGGCGACGAGCGGGGAGCGGCGCATCCGAACCTCCGCAGAGATCGAGAACTATGGATGCCGTCAAGCATCTCCCGACGGCTGGCGCCCTGGCAACACCGCACGGGTCGGTGGGAATCGCCGATCCGGGGACGGGCAGCGGCGGCGACGCCGATAATCCTCAACAGATGCGGCGGGAGGCCGGGCATGACCACCGGAGGCACGACGGCGCTGGTACGCCGGCCGGAGGGGTCGACCCGGGCCACGCTGCTGGAGCTGCTCTTCGACGTGGTCTTCGTGGCCGCGCTCGCGCTGGTCTCCAAGCTGATCGCCGAACGGGATTCCTGGTCCGGTGCCGCACCGGTGCTGCTGATGCTCGCGGCGCTCTGGTGGACGTGGTCGGTCACCTCGACCACCACGGAGTTCTACGACCCACAGCAGCGCCCGATCCAGGCCATCCTGATGGTCGCCATGCTGGGCTCGGTGGGGATGGCGGCGTCCCTGGCCTCCATCAACCACGCGATGATCTTCGCGGTCGCGTACGTCACCACGCACGTCGTACGCGGCGT
Source organism: Micromonospora sp. CPCC 205539 (assembly GCF_036906815.1). NCBI lineage: Bacteria > Bacillati > Actinomycetota > Actinomycetes > Micromonosporales > Micromonosporaceae > Micromonospora > Micromonospora sp. CPCC 205539. Next base: position 191,904 of record NZ_JBAKHW010000005.1, read on the forward strand.
CGTGCTGGTCAGTACGTTGCACCGACAGCACCACCGGCCGGCCGAAAAGCGGGCCGCCCGCTTCCTGTTCTGGTTCCTGGTGTCCGGCGTCTTCTGGATCGTCGGAGGGGTGCTGCCCGGCGGCGCGCACTACGCGCTCTGGAGCGTCGCCCTGGTGATCGACTATCTCGCCAGCGCGGCCCGCTACCCGACGCCGCGACTCGGGCGGGTGCCCATCGAGCAGTACGAGCGGACCACCGGGCACCTGGGCGAGCGGTACCAGCAGTTCATCATCCTGGCCCTGGGCGACATCATCCTGGTGCCCACCCTGGAGGTCAGCGCGGCGGACTTCACCCGCGCCCGGCTCATCGCCCTGTTCTGTGCCTTCGCGACCATGCTGCTGCTCTGGCAGATCTACGTCTTCCGGGCCGACGAACTGGTACGCGGGCTCTCCGCGCCGGCCCTGCGCCGGGCGGCGCGGCTGGCCCCGTACACCCATCTGGTGATGCTGCTCGGCGTGATGGGTACGGCGGCCGCCTTCGACCTGGTCGTCGTCCGGCCGACCGGTGCGACACCGCTGCGGTGGCTCATACTGATCGTCGGCGGCCCGATCTTGTTCGTGGTCGGACGCATCCTGTTCACCTGGCAGGTCTCCGGCACCGTGCCGTGGCGTCAGTTGGCCTGGCTGCTCGTGCCGCTGCTGGCGCTCCCGTGGGCCGGTGGATGGCCGCCGGTGCTGGTCACCGTGGTCGCGGCCCTCGGGCTGGCCGGTGTCGCCCTCGGCCACGGTGGCACCCGCCGTGCCACCACGCCGGGGCTGCGGATGCGGCGGCCGGTCTAGTCGAGGTGGCGAGCGGTCCAGTCGGCGAGGTCCCGGGCGCAGGAGTCCACCGACTCCATCCACGTGCGGGCCGCGCCATCCCCGGCCTCGTCGCTGACCTGCTTGACCAGCCGGCACGGTACGCCGGCCTGGGCGGCGGCCCAGGCCACCGCGTACCCCTCCATGTCGACCAGGTCGGCTCGCTGCGCCAGGCGGTCCCGCGCGGCGTCGTCGGCCACGAACGCGTCACCGGTGGCGAGGATCGCGCCCTCGGTGGCCAGCGACAGCGGCGCGCCGAAGATCTGGCCGGTGAGTGCCCGCAGCAGCTCGGTGTCCAGGTCGTGCTGGAGCACGGTGGCGACCTCGTGGATGCCGGTCCAACCGGGGCGTAGCGCCCCCGCCGTGCCCAGGTTCAGCAGCAGGGCGGGACGCGGCCCGGTGGCCAGCACCGTCGCGACCGCGCTCGCGGCGTTGACCTTGCCGATCCCGGTGAGCAGCACCGGCAGGTCCGGCGACAGGTAGCGGGCCTCCTCCTCGACGGCGAGCACCACGAGCGGACGATCGGCGCGCACCGTACCCCGAAGAATCACCGGAGCATCCTAGCGGTCCGCTCCCGGCGGTGACCGTGGTGGCGGTCACCGTCCCCGACGCCCTGGTGCTCGGCGTCCAGCCAACGTTCAGCGTGGTCGCATCTCGCGTCCAGGCTGGTGGGGCAGGCTGGTCCAGCGAGTCACCGGACCGGGCCGGGTGCGTCGCCGACCACCGGCGGCACACCCGGGCGACGGGGGCGCGCGCCGGCGCCCGC
>NZ_JBAKHW010000006.1:0-158113 GCF_036906815.1 Micromonospora sp. CPCC 205539
AAGACCGGGCCCGCCCGGGGTGCCCGGCGACCCACCGGCGCCACACCCGGCCGAGGGCGGCCCGGCCCGCCGACGGAGAGGTGACCAGGGTGTACGACGGGCAGGAGTTTCTCCGCGACAACCGCTGGTGCCTGAGCCGACGCGCGTTGCTGACCGGGGCGGGCGCGATCGGCGCGGCTGGGCTGCTCAGCGCCTGCGGTGCTGGCGACACCCCGACCGGTTCGGCGGTCGCCGCGGCCGGCGCCGTACTCGCACAAACCGGTGACGTTCCGGTCGGTGGCGGCGCGGTGGCGAACGGGTTGCTGGTCGTCCAGCCCCAGGCCGGCACCTTCAAGGCGTACGACGCGACCTGCCCCCACCAGGGCGTACGCGTCGGCGCTCCCCGCGACGGGGTCATCACCTGCCCCGCGCACGGGTCCACCTTCGCGGTCGACGACGGCGCCCGCCTGGGCGGACCCGCCCCCACGGGCCTGACCGAGGTCCCGATCCGGGTCGACGGCACGGACATCATCAAGGCCTGACGGGGGGTCATTCCTCGGCGAAGCGGTACAGGACGAAGTCCTTCTCCGCGCCGCAGGCGATGACGTGGGTGTTCCAGGAGCAGGTCTCGCTGCGGACGTTCTTCAGCTCGCCCAACTCGTGGACCTCGCCCGACTCGGCCCACACGCCGGCCAGGACCCGGTTGTCGACGACCGTGTTGAGGGTCTTGGCGAAGACCAGCAGGTTGCCCTGGTCCAGCCGGACCGCCACGCCGCCACGGTCGCGCAGCACCGGCTCTCCGGCGGGGTCGAACAGGGTGACCGACGGCTCCGGGTAGTCCCGCTGCGCCAGCACCTGCTCGCCCAGCGGGACCAGCTTGGTCACGCCCGGGGCCGGCCAGCGGATGGCGCTCTTGCCTTCGGTCGCCGCCACCACCTCGGTCTTGGCGGCGTCGCCGTTCGGCGCCTCCAGCAGACACGCCCGCCGCTCGCCGCAGGCCACCAGCTCCTTCGCGCGACGATCGTCGTCCCCGGCCCGGTAGAGAACCCGGGGTTGCGCGTCCGACCCCAGGTCGTACGCCAGCAGTTGGTACCCGCCGTCGGTGGCGGCCACGTAGAGCCGGTCCTCGTGGGCCACCACCAGGTCGTCGAGGTCGGCGACATTGGCCCACTGACGCGCCAGGTGGCCGGAGGACATGTCGAGCAGCCGCACCGAGCGATCCGCCCCAACCTGCACCAGTCGCCGCCCCTTACCCGTCCACGGGTCGCGGGGCGTGCCGTTGAGGAAGGCGGGTCCACCCGCCGCCTTGTCGCTGCCCACCGCCCGGACGACGGTACGGCTGCCGCCGTACTGGTCGCGCGGGTTGGCCTTGTTCCACTTCTCGGTGCCGTCGCTCAGCCGCAGCCCGACCAGTCTGCCGGCGGCGCGGTCCACCAGCACCGCCACGTCGTCGCCGAAGTAGACGTCGTCGTCGCCGAGGATCGCCCGGTTCCAGCGCTGCTCGCCCGACTTCTCGTCGAGGATCGCCAGTTGACGTGGCGTGCTGTCGCCCGGGGCGTCGGCGAGGACCGCGACCGCCCCGGGGACGGCGATCAGCCCGGTCCAGTCGTTGGCGGTGACGCTGGTCGGCTTCCGCCACAGCTGCGCGCCGGTGCCGGCGTCGACGGCGATCACCTCCAGCCGGTCGTCCGGCAGCGGGTACCCGAGGTAGGCCCGGTCGTCGAGCACCGCCGTCCACATGCCCGTCGGCCGCTCTGCGCCGGCCGCCGGCCGGGGACGCAGCTCGCGCAGTGCGAACTCCAGATCCGGGTAACGGTCGCGGGTCAGGTAGAGCGTCGTCGCGGTGACCACCCCGGCCAGGGCGAGCACCGCTGCGAGCACCACCCAGCGGGCCCGCCGCCATTGCGGCCCGCCAGCCGGAGCAGGCGTCGGCGTCGCGGTGCCGCCGGACCCGCCCACCAGGGTGCCCGGCATGCCCGCCGGGCTCGGGACGGTCGACGCGGGGGACCCGGGCCAGCCCGGCCCCGCCGGGCCGGTCGGCAGGATCGCCCCCGGGCCTGGTTGCGTCGGCACGAACGGTCCGGCCTCGACCGGCACGGCGGCACCGGCCGAGGGCGGGGCCGGCGGGCCAGCGGGCGACGTCGGCACCGGCGGCGCGGGGGCTCCGGCCGGGGCGGCGGGTGGTCCGGCGTACGCCGGCGTGGCCTGCGGTCGACGCAGCGGCAGATCGGTCAGCGCCCCCTCGGCCACCGGCAGCTCCGGCTGGTCGAGCACCGTCGGCGCCACACCCAGCTCGGCGTGCAGCAGCCGGGCCACCAGCGGGATGCGGGACGAGCCGCCCACCAGGAACAACCCGTTGAGCTGGTCGGGGCTGAGGCCGGCGGCAGCGATCACCTCTCGGGCCCGATCGACCGCGCGGCGCAGCAGCGGCAGGGCGACCCGCTCGACGTCCGCCCGGGTCAGTTGCACGGTGGCGGCCACCCCGGGCACGGCGACGGGCGCCACGGCGGAGCGGGACAGGGTCTCCTTGGCGCCGCGGACCTCGTCCCACAGCCGGATCTGGTCGCGGTGCTGCGCCGCGTCAGCCGGCCGGAGCAGCCGGGCCCACTGCGCGGCGTGCTGGTCACCGAGCAACTCGCCGACCCGCCGCACCAGGGCCGCGTCGAGGTCCAGGCCACCGAGGTCGGGCAGACCGCCGTCGGCGACCACGGTGAAGCCGGAGTCGCCCCACGGGTCGGCGCCGTCGTTGCGCAGCACCGCCACGTCGAGCGTTCCGCCGCCGAAGTCGAACACCGCGATGGCGCCACCGACCGGCACCGGCCGGTGCAGCACCTGGGTGTAGTAGCGGGCCGCGGCCACCGGCTCCCGCAGCAGCCGGGTGCCCGGCGGCGTCGGCCCGGCGAGGGTGTGCTCGGCGGCCTGCGGCCAGCCGGCCCGCAACAGCGCGTCGGCGAGCACCTGCCGCCGGGTCTCGTCCCAGGCGGCCGGGCAGGTGACAACGGCCGGGGGTAGGAAGCCCACAGCACCCACCGCGGACCGTGCGACCGCGGCCAGCACCGCGCCCAGCAGATCGGCCGGAGGGTACGAGCGGTCACCCAGCTGCACGGTCGGCTCGTCCACCCGGCGTTTCGGGTTCGGCTCGAACCGGGTCGGGTCGGCCTGCGCCAGCCGCCGGGCGTCCCACCCGGCGTGCAGCCGGCCGTCCGGGTCGGCGTACACGGCCGACGGGCTGACCGGCTGACCGTCCATCAGCAGCGGACGCGTCCGCCCGTCGGGCCAGCGCAGCACCGCGACTGTGTTGGACGTGCCGAGGTCGACACCGAGGGCGAAGCCCTCGTGCTGGCCTGCCATCTACCCGGTACCTCCGCCGCGACGAGGGAAACTCAGCCCCGCATCGTACGCAGGCGGTGCCTCCCCGCTGATCACTCGGTCAACGATGTGGCGCTGCTGGCGATCAGCTCCACCCGCCGGTTCTCGGCTCGGTTGGCCGCAGTGGTCTCCGCGACCTTGGGGCGCGTCTCCCCGTACCCCTTGGCGGTCAGGCGATCGGCGGCGACGCCCTGCCGATGCAGAAAGGCTTGCACCGCCGCGGCCCGGGCGCGGCTGAGGACGAGGTTCGACTCGGCCGAACCGGTGGCGTCGGTGTGCCCCTCGATGCGCAGCCGGGTGCTGGGGTTGACCGTGAGCATCCGGGCCGCCCGGACGAGACTGGCCTCGGAGGCGGGGGTGAGCGAGTCGCCACCGGAGGCGAACGTGAGCTGCGGCAACTCGCTCAGCTGTCGCTGCACGTCCGGAACCTCGATCTGGTCGACGATCGGGGCGCCGGTGGCCCGACCCGCCGTCAGCACCGCGTTCTTGTGCGCCTCGGAGGAGACTCGGCCGGTCAGGGTCAGCGCGCCGTCGTCGAGTTTCACCGTCGTACCGTCGGAGCCCTTGCCGAACGCCCGCAGCACGTCCGCCAGGCCCGCGAGCGCCGTGTCGGTCACACCGCCGTCGACGGTCAGATGATCCTCGACGCTCTCGGCGCCGAGAGCGGCCGCCGCGGCGACGAGCGCGGTCCGGGAATCCTCGGTGGGCACGGTGCCCGCGACGGAAGTCGTGCCAGGGCCCAGGGCCACCAACACCGACGGGGGTACGGACGCAGCGGTCTCCGCCACGGCCGGCACCTCGGCCTCGGCGGCCCGTACGCCTTCCAGCGGCCGCACGACGTCGAGTGCCTGCTCAGCCTCGGCAGGCGACGCCGCCGTCAGCTTCCCGTCGCGCCCGGTGAAGCTGACCTGCACGTCGGAGAGGCCGGCGGCGTGCAGCGCCCGCGTCGAGCGCTGGGTCAGGTCGGCCTCCATCCGGTGCCGGTTGGGCAGTTGCTGTGCCGCCATGAGGACGGTCAGACCCAGGACGGCGACGATCAGCCCGACGAGGCGGCGCTTGGTGGTCTTCCTCCGCGGCTCGTTCTGCGGCTTATTCTGCGGCTTGCTCTGCTGCTTGCTCTGCTGCTGCGGCGTGTTCGGCATCAGGCCCGCCCCGTGTCCCGGCCGGCCACCAGCAGCTCGGTGAGTTCGGCGAAGCCCTCTTCGTCGCCATCGGCGAGCAGTTGTGCCTGGCGGCCCCAGGTGACGAGGCTGGGGGCGAAGGTGAGACCGGCCTTCTCGATGGCCGCGCGGCGGGTGTCGTCGTCGGCCTCGGCGAGCTGACCGAAGGTGTGGATGCCGGCGGCGCGGAGCGCGTCGGCCATCTTCGGGCCGATTCCCTCAATGCGCTCCAGCTCGTCGTGGCGGGTCTCGACGGACTCGGCGCCCGTCGTGATGGGCGTGGCCTCCACCGCGACGGGCTCGGACTTCGTGACGACGGGCTCGGACTTCGTGACGACGGGCTCGGCCTTGGTTGTGGCCGACTGGATGGGCGTGACAGCGATGTCGGCCTTCCTGGCGGCGTGCTCCACCTTCACGGCCGCCTTGGCGGCGGTCTTGGTCACCCGGTGCGGTCTGCGGCTCACGGTTGCTTGATCGCCGCCACCCTTGACTGCCGGCTGGACACTGTGGCCTTCAGCGGCTCGCCGGCCGATGCGCGTGCCCGCCAGCCGGTACGAGCGGCGCGGCGCGGCGTGCGGAGTCGGCGTCGTCGCGGCGCTCATCCCCGCGCCCTCGGCCGGCCGGGCAGCGGAGGTCTGTGGTGACGATTTCCGGGTACCCCAAAAAAGCCAACCGACGAGCAAGCCCAACAGAAATGCTGCCAGGACAATGAGAAGCGACTGGTTGATAAACCAGGCCACGTGACGCCTCCAAAGTGAACGTACAAGGATGCATTGCTCGAACCCGTGCACAGGTCCGCGCAGTATCCTATGTGGACAACTGCACTTCGGATAGCGTCAAGCGTCGCACTGGAATTACATTTCCATACCGAACACTTGCGTACTGGCAACCATTTCGATAATCGGCGTGACGATCTCAATCCGTGATATTCGGATCACGTTATGAAGTGCCGGTCATTCGCGCGACGACGATCCGCGCAGGCCATCCTCGTCCTACACCACGTCCGGACGAGCCACGTACGCCGTCTTGTCGTCGGCGGAGAACCCGCAGGCCTTGTAGAAGGCGTGGGTTGCCGGCTTGCGCGAACCCGTCATCAGCATCGCCTTGTAGCAGCCCGCATCCCAAGCGGCTTGGAGCGTGCCAGCCATGATCCGCTTACCCAGACCCGCGCCTCGCCGCGATTCGTCGACGACGACGTTCTCGATGACGGCGTAGGGCGAAGCCGATCGGGTGATGTTGGGAATCACGTTGAGATACGTCGTGGCGACGACAACTCCATCCAGCTCGAGCACGAAGAGCTGCAACAATGGAGAATCCAGGATCTGCTGGAAGGCCGCTGCATCGGATTCGTCCTCCAGGACCGGATCGCCGGGGTGCAGTTGCCGGTAGAGGCGGATGATCTGGTCGAAGTCACCAGGCCGGACCTCACGGAACATGCCTGCAGCATAATTGCCTGACTGAGCCTTCCGAGCACGGTTCACTTCCGGCCCCAGGCTGGTGCTATCGATGTCTGCCCGCCCAGGTTGCGCTACCAGGGGAAGTTGGCCGACACCAGATCGTTGACGTGCGGTTCCGTGACCCGGATGAACCCCATTCAAGGGTCTGTTGCCAACCTCGCGGGTCACCGAACGCCAGGCCCGAACGGCCCAACCAAGGTCCGTGGTGCTGGTGCTGGTGAAGACCGTCTCCACGTACGTCGTGTCGACGAAGTTGAAGCCATAGACGGTGGACTCGTGCTGGTAGAGCCAGGCGGCACGATGGCCGACCCCACCCCCACCGCCCTCCCCTACCTTGCCGGTCGGGTTGGGGGGCAGTTCGGCATCGAGCAGGGCGATGATGCCAGCCCCGTCGGTGCACCGCCATTCGTGTCCAGGGGCAACGCGCATCATCCGGCCTGGCGCGTGCCAGGTAGTCGCGTCTCGGCTGTCGCGCTTTGGCGTCCACAGGCCGGGCAGCTCGATCGACCAGCCGAAACCCAGAGACCTGCGCACAGGCTTCACGTTACGCGGGGCCTGGTTCCGGTTGTGTCCGCTGCGAAATCCCTACAGCGAGGCGCCGCTCTGGGCTCGGCTACGTGAATGGCGGACCAGACAGAACGGATGTCCCGCTGGGTCGGCATAGATACGCCAACTGCGCCCACCTGCTCCGTCGTCCAATACCGTCGCGCCATGGGTCAACACCTGCTCTTCGGCGCGGTCCAGGTCGTTGACGCCGAAATCCAGGTGAAACTGCTGGGGTCGGGCCGGATCAGGCCAGAGCGGCGGCCGGTAGTCCGCCACCCGCTGGAAGGCCAGAACCAGGCCGGACGGCGTGTGCAGGGTTGCCCAACTGTCGCTGAGCGTCCATCGCTGATCCCGCTGATTGACCGCACCGCCAAGGAGAGCCTGGTAGAAGTCGGCGAGTTCCGCCGGACGAGAGCAGTCCAGCACCACACACTCCAGGTCCGCGATCATGCCCCGATTCTAGGCACCGGGCATTTCGCGGCTTCCGACTCCGCAAGCCGAGACCGCCATCGTGCTTGTCCTGGTCGGGCACGATCTGTGCGCGGCGGAGGTGAGTCGCGCCCGCCGTCACCCGCTCGGTTCCCGAGCTCCGGGCAGAGCGCGTACTGCTTCCGTCCGAGGATGAGGTGCCAATCGGGCGCCCTCATGGGAGTCGAGGAACTCGGCAAGTTCGCTGACCGGCGCGGCCTCCGCCAGCCGGTGATCATCCGGCTGCGGCGCGAACGCCGCGAGCAATGCCGAGCGGAGGCCGGCGTCAAGCAGTGGCAGGACGTACGACGCGCGGGCGTTGTGGTCGAACTCCTCCGGGAGGGTGCCTCGCAGGTACATCAGGTCGAAGACCCGCCGAGTGGGGCTGCCCGGCTCCGGTTCCGCGGACGTGGTCAGGATGGTCCCAAGGCGAACTCCGGGTGCCGCGTCCAGGAGGTCGTCCAGGGGGGTCGCTTCTTTCAGGTTCCACCATCGGCTCACCGCGTCATCGGGCACGTCGTCGACGATCGCTACCAGCCAGAGGTCCTGAATCCATCCATCCATGCCTGCAGTGTGCCCTCACCGAGGATCAGGCCGTTATCAGCGCCGCCCACCGAACTGCCAGTTGTGCACCTCGATGTCGGCGTACCGGTCCGAGGTCAGGATGGCGCGAGCCCTGTCCGGATCCGGCGCCTGGACCAGCATCGCGGTACCGAGCCAGGCAGCGCCGTCGTCCGACAGCAGCGGCCCGTACGCGATCAGCTGATCCGAACCGGGCGGCACGGCCAGATCGGCGGCTTGCCCCGCGCCGAGGGCCAGCACCAGGTAACGGTTACCGCCGGTCGGGCCGCCGGGAAAGTCCCACATGCTGCGTCCGAGCATGTTGCGCCAACGCCGGAGCAGCACGTCGCGATACGCGCCGGCCTGGTAGTTGGGCTCGTCGAATGCGAACGCGCGGGCGGCGGCGGAGCTGGGCAGGTCGACGATGTGCAGACTGCCCGTGGGCGTCTCACCGTCGTCGGCGAGAGCTGGCCCGCGGGCGATCATCGCTGTCGCGTACCGGTCCATGTAGGACCAGTGATCCTCTCTCAACTCGTCGCGCAGGGCGACAGAGTCGGACCGGTCACGGTGGAAGCACAGGAACTCCATGCCCCACAGTCTTGACTCATTGCCGACGCCGACACGGACCGGGGTACCACCTGGTCACACCCACCGGCCGGAGTGATCACACCTCATCACCGGCCGGCTCAAGTGTCGCCCGGCCAGTACCTTGCACACATGTCGATGACGCGGCGACTCTTGCGCGTAGGGCTCTGGGCGGGCGGGCTGTTGGTCATCGGGCTCGCCGGCTTCTGGATAGGCCGGCTGACACCGACCGACGTTGCCGCACCATCGGTGCGGCACGGCACCGTGACAGCGGTCAACGCGGCTGGCACAGCCTTCGCTGTTCACGCCGATGGCTCCGCCCCCGGCAACGGCTACCACACGCCGCGCCGATGGCGCGACGCGCAGCGCTCCTGGCACGATGACGGCCAACCGGAATGTCTTGCACCGCTGACAACGGGGCAACGCATCGAGTTCGCAGTCGTACGAGTCGAGCCCGACCATGACGGTGTGGGTGGCGAGCTTGTCACCTGGGTGAAGTGTCCGGCTCGTTAGTCGAGGCCAGTGAACATGCGAGGATGCCGGCATGTCTGGTCGCGCGCTGAGCTTCGGAGCGAGGGCCCAAGCGTACGAACGCTTCCGGCCGGGGTATCCCGCCGAGCTCTGCGACCTGGTGCGGGCGTACGCGGGTGAGCCGATTCGGACCGCCCTCGAGATTGGCGCCGGGACAGGCAAGGCGACCCGCCCGTTCGCCGAGCGGGGCATCACGGTCACCGCGACCGAGCCGGACGGGGCGATGCTCGCCGAGCTGCGTCAGCACGTGCCGGCGACCGTCACGACCGTTCAAGCCGCCTTCGAGGACCTGGGCCCGGGTGAGACCTTCGGGCTGGTCTACGCGGCAGCGGCGTTGCACTGGACCAACCCGGACGGGCGGTGGTCGCGCATGGCCACGCTGCTGGAGCCAGGTGGCGTGTTCGCCTCGTTCGGTGGACCGATCCGGCTGGCCGACCCGCTGGTGGAGGAGGCGGTCCGCACGGCTCGGGCGCCGTTCCTCGAGAGCGACGAGATTCCGTCCCCGGACGGGACGCCTCCGGCACAGGACATGCAGTGGCCGGGTACGGAGCTCCAGCGGTCCGAGTGGTTCGCCGATGTTCAGCAGTCCGTGATCGAGCGGCGCATGGTGGTGAGTGCTTCCGATTTCGTTGGTCAACTCTCGACCATCTCGGCCTATCTCGAATTGCCGGCCGAGGAGCAGGAGCAGGTCTACCGCCGGATCAGGCAGGTGCTGCCGGAGACGGTCGAGGTCGCCGCCGACATCACCGTCCATCTCGCCCGCCGCCGCCCACCGCTCGCCATCCAGCGATGATCATGAGGTTAACGGGCCCGATGGAGATCGAATCCCCCGTCAACCTCATGATCAACCGGCGGAGCCGGCGGGGGCCGCAGAACCGGCGGGGCCGGCAGAACCGGCGGGGGCTGTGGGGCAGCGGTTGCTGAGGGCGTAGCGGAGGAGGACCACGTCGCCGATCTGTCGGGCCTCGGCCAACCGGGCTCGGCGGCCGGGATGCCAGGGAAAGCGGCCCTCCCCCACGAACCGAGGTGCTCGACCGTCCCCCACGAAGAACGGGGCGACCACCAGGTGCAGTTCGTCGGCCAGGCCGGCCGTGAGGAACTGGGCGTGCACCGTCCCACCGCCCTCCACCATCAGCCGCTCGACGCCCCGGCCGGCCAGGTCGGCCAGCAGCCATTCGGGGTCGACGGGCTCGCCCGCGTCCACGATGATGGCCAGCCGGTCCAGCCGTTCCCGGGTCTTCTCCACCGCGCCCGTGGCGCAGTAGACGATCCGGGACGGGTCACCGGCCGTGAAGAACCGCGCGGTCGGGTCGAGGTCGCCCCGGGCCGTCAGCGTGACCTTCGTGGGCGAGGAGGGCCGGCCGCACGCCACCCGCTCGGCCCGCCGCACGGCCGAGCGCACCAGCAGCCGGGGATCGTCGCGTCGGACGGTGCCGGCACCGACCAGGATCGCGTCGCAACTGGCCCGGACCGCGTCGACCCGGTCCAGGTCGTCCGCGTTGGAGAGCAGCAGCCGCTGCTCGGAGGCGTCGTCGATGTACCCGTCGATCGAGGTCGCGCAGCTCAGCAGCACGTACGGCCGCGTCGGCGCCGGCCCGTGGTTCACCGGTTCACAGGCAGGTCGGGGGCCGACGAAGCCGCCTTCGCCGCCTTCGCCGCGAGATAGTCGGCGTTGGCCGCGGAGAGGAAGACGCCGGTGGGCACCTGCTCGGCGACCGCCACGCCCAGCCGGGTCAACTGCTCGGCCTTGTCCGGGTTGCTGCTGAGCAGCCGGATTCGCGGCACACCCAGCGTGGCCAGCATCTGCGCGGCGACGGTGTAGTCCCGCTCGTCCTCGCCCCGGCCGAGCGCGACGTTGGCCTGGTAGGTGTCCAGCCCGGCGTCCTGCAGGGCGTACGCGTCGAGCTTGGCGTACAGGCCGATGCCGCGACCCTCCTGGCGCAGGTAGAGCAGGAAACCACCGGTCTCGGCGATCCGCTGCACCGCCTCGCGCAACTGCGGCCCGCAGTCGCAGCGCTGGCTGCCGAACACGTCGCCGGTCAGGCACTCGCTGTGCGGGCGGACCAGTGGCGCCGCACCGCCCGCGGCGAGCCGGTCCAGCGCGCTGGCCCAGTCACCGAGGCCGAGGGCGAGGTGTTCCCGGCCGTCCACCAGGCCCTTGAACGAGAACACCCGTGCGGTCGTGGCGTACCCGTCGGGAAACGCCAGCGGCACCGTGACCTGCGTACGGACCGTGGCGACCGGAAGTGCTTCGGACATCGGACTCCTTTGTGCGGCGTCACCGACGCGCGATGACACGTACCGTCTCACCACGGATCAACAACCGCCACTGGAGGCGGCTTCCCGACCGGGAGTGCGCGCCCTTCGGGCGAGCAGCACGGCGGCGCCGGGCAGGCTGGCCGCCAGCACCAGCGCGCCGTAGACGGTGGCGGTGGCGACGCCCTCGGCGGCACTGAGTCCGGCCGCGCCGAACGCCCAGGCGGCCACCCCTTCCCGTGGCCCGAAACCGGCGACGTTCAGGGGCAATCCCATGGCGAGCAGGGCGAGCAGGGTCAGGGGCAGCAGCCGGGCCAGCGAGGCGTCCGAGCCGGCGGTGCGGGCCGCCACCAGGAAGGTGGCCAGGTGACCGGCGACCATCACGGCGGAGGCGAGCAGTACGCCGAGCCAGGTCCGCCGGGCCAGCAACCCGGCCCGGACGTCGGCCACGGCGGTACGCAGGGCGCCCGCCCAGCGGGACCGGCCGGTGCGCGGCAGGACCCGCGCGAGCAGCACGACGGCCAGCCCTCCGACGGCCAGCAGGGCGGCGGCGGTCGGCAGGTACGGCCGCACCGGGGACGGGAACGCGGCGAGGACCACCAGCCCGACGATGACCAGGACGACCTGGCCGGCGGTGCGCTCCCAGACCACGGCGCGGATGCCCCGGCTGACGTCGCCGGCGTCCCGGCCGTGGCGCACCGCCCGGTGTACGTCGCCGAGCACCCCACCGGGCAGGGTGGCGTTGAGGAACACGGCCCGGTAGCAGTGCGCCACCGCGGTCGCCAGTGGCAGCCGTACGCCCAGGCCACCGGCGACGAGGCTCCACCGCCACGCCGCGCAGACCGTGGTCACCACACCGATGAGTAGTGCCGCGACCAGCGCCGGCGCGTCGATCAGGCGTACCCCGGTCAGGAACGGACCGCCCCCGACCTGCCACAGCAGGGCGGCGAGCAGACCGACCCCGCCGACCACTCGTGCCCAGGCCCAGAACATCGGCGCCGGTCCTCCCTGAAGATCGTCCACTTGCCCTAGTGCACGCAGTGGAGACGCGAGAGGTTCAAATGCCGGCGAGCAGGTCCCGGTGGTCGACGAGCACGTCGAGCCGTCCGGCCGCCGCGTCGGCCAACCTGCGCTGGGCGTACGCCTGCGCCGGGCCGGCCAGGTCGGGGCGCTGCTCGCAGGCCGCGCCCAACCAGCCACGGAACCATTCGGCGGCCAGCTCGGCCTGCTCCGGGCCGAGCCGCCACGGGGTGGACCGTTGCAGGACCGCGATGCCCCGCCGGGCGAACGCGGCGGCGGTGGCCGCGACGGCGTCTGGGCCGAGCAGCCGACGACCATCGACGGTACGCCGCTGGTGGTCGTTGAAGGCGGCCTCGACCGCCTCGTCCAGCGGGTCTGCCGGGGTGAGCCGGACCCGTCCGGTCACCGAGATCGCGAACAGGGCAGGGCAGCCGGCGTCCGCGCAGGCGGCCACCACCCGCTCGATCTCTTCGCCGGTCAGCATGTCGAGTAGGGCGGACGCGGTGACCAGCGCGCCGTCGGCCAGGTCTGCCACGGTCAGCCGGGTGAGGTCGCCCTGCCGGGTACGCACGGTGACCGGAGCGCCGTCGGCGGCGGTCACCCCGACCATCGCCTCGGCGGCTCGGCTCAGCAGGTCGGCGTCCCGGTCGTGCAGCACCCAGTGCTGCGGGCCGGGCAGCCGGGCGGCCAGCCAGCGGCTCATCGAGCCGGTGCCGCTGCCCAGGTCGTGGATCAGGATCGGGGCGTCGCCGGCCAGCCGGGGACGCACCGCGTCCAGCAGGTCCTCGGCGCGGGCGGCCGTGTCGGCGGGTTCACGCAGCCGCAGCCAGTCGGCGAACGGCAGGGTCTCCTCGACGGTCATGCCGTCACCTCCTCGAGCGCGGCGCTCAGCAGCGCGGCGGTCACCGGCCAGTCGGTCAGGGTGGCCCGCCGGGCGAGGGCGGCGTGCCGCAGCCGGGCGCGCAGCGCGTCGTCGCCCAGCCAGTCGCGCAGAGCGTCGGCCAGCGCGGCCGGGTCCTCCGGCGGCACGAGCAGCCCCGGCCGGTCGCCCTCGGGGGCTCGGCCGAGCGCCTCGGGCACGCCGCCGACCTCGGTGCCGAGCACCGGCAGGCCGCGGGCCAGTGCCTCGGTGACGACCATGCCGTACGTCTCTCCGCGCGAGGGCAGCACGAGCAGGTCGGCGGTGGCGTACGCGGCGTCCAGGGACGCGCCGGTCAGCGGGCCGGCCAGCCGGACCCGGTCGGCGAGACGCGCCGCGGCGAGCTGCTCGCGCAGCCGCTGCACCAGCTCCGGTTCGCGGGTCAGCGTGCCGGCGCAGACCAGTGTCCAGGGCAGCCCGCCCAGCGTGGACAGTGCGTCGATCAGCACGTCGTGTCCCTTGTGCCGGGTCACCGCCGCGACGCAGAGCAGCCGGGAGCCGGCGGGAGAGCCGGACACCGGTGGCGCGGGCGTCACCCCTGGCGGCGCGGCGCGTACCCGGTCGGTGAGCAGCGGGTGGCGGGCCAGCAGCCGGCGGCGGGTCCACTCGCTGGTGGTGACGACGATCCGGGCGGTGGCCAGCGCGCGGGCCTCGGCCTCGTCGTCGAGCGGCAGGTGCACCAGGATCACCAGGCGCAGCCGACGGGCGTGCGGGGCCAGCAGGTCCCCGACCGTCGACGCGATGAGCCCGTCGAGCAGCACGACGGCGCCGTCCGGGGCGTCGGCGAGCAGCCGGGCCAGGGCCGCCCGGGCGGCCGGCTCGGGGTGCGGCCAGCCGCCGGGCACCGGATGCTCGTGCACCGACCAGCCCCGCTCGCCGAGCCCTCGACAGATCCGCCGGTCGTAGCTGTTGCCGCCGCTGGGCGTGGCCGGGTCGTCGATGTCGCCGGGCAGGACGACGTGCACCACGCCACCGGGTGTTCCGGGCCGGTCGACCGGTGTCGCCCAGCCCGCCGCGATCACAGCGACCGCTCGTAGCTGGCCCAGGCGACGTGCGACTCGTGCAGGGTGACGGTGATGCCGGCCAGCTCGCGCGCCCCGGCCCCCAGGTCGCCGGCGTGCACCCGCTCGGCCAGCCGGTCGGCGACGGTACGGGCCAGCACCTCGGTGGTGGTGTTCACCCCCGCGAACGCCGCCTCGTCGTCGAGGTTGCGATAGGTCAACTGGGCGAGTACGGCCCGCAGCTGCTCGGTGGCCAGGCCGATGTCGACCACGATGCCGTCGGCGTCCAGGTCAGCGCGGCGGAACGTCGCGTCCACCACGAAGGTCGCCCCGTGCAGACGCTGGGCCGGGCCGAACACCTCGCCCCGGAAACTGTGGGCGATCATCATGTGATCCCGAACGGTCACGCTGAACACGGTTCACTCCCCGTCGTAGGTAATCAGGTGGCAGAGCGCGGGCAGGTCGCCCGCGGTCAGTCGTGCGAGCACGTCGGGCAGGTCCGCGAACCGGGACGCGCCGGTGATCAGCGCGTCGAAGGCGGGATCGTCGAGCAGGTCCAGGGCGAGCGCCAGCCGATCGGTGTAGCTGCGCCGGCCTCGCCGGGCGGGCGCGACCATGCCGACCTGGCTGCTGCGGACGCTCAACCGGCCGGAGTGGAACGCACCGCCCAGTGACACCTGCACCGGGCGGTCGCCGTACCAGCTCAGCTCGATCACCGTGCCCTCCGGTGCGAGCAGGTCCAGCGAGCGTTGCAGCCCGGCGGCGGTGGCGCTGGCGTGCACGACCAGGTCGCGGTCGCCGGCCGCGTCGGCCGGGCGGGCGAACTCGACGCCGAGCGCGCCGGCCACCCCGGCGCGGCGCGCGTCGGTGTCGACCAACTCCACGTGTACGCCGGGGAAGCGGGCGAGCAGCGCGGCGACGCAGCAGCCCACCATGCCGGCGCCGACCACGGTCACCCGGTCACCGACCAGCGGCGCGGCGTCCCACAGCGCGTTGACCGCGGTCTCCACCGTGCCGGCGAGCACCGCCCGCGCGGGCGGCACCCCGTCCGGCACCGGCACCACGGCGGTGGCGGGCACGACGTACGCGCTCTGGTGCGGGTGCAGGCAGAACACCGTGCGCCCGAGCAGCTCCGACGGGCCCTGCTCGACCACGCCGACGCTCAGGTAGCCGTACTTGACCGGACCGGGGAAGTCGCCCTCCTGAAAGGGCGCGCGCATCGCGGCGTGCTGGTCGACGGGCACCCGGCCAGCGAAGACCAACGTCTCCGTGCCGCGGCTGACCCCGGAGTAACGGGCTCGGACCAGCACCTCGTCGGGGCCCGGGGCGGGTAGCTCCACCGGCCGGATCTCCGCCGCGCCGGGCTCACGCACCCAGCAGGCGTACGCCTCGCGGATCACCCTCGTGCACCTCACCTTTGGTCCCGGCCGAACCGAACGGCCTTGTTTTCCGTGTTTCCTGTCGGGGTCGTCGATCATAGACACGGAGGTACGGTGCCCACGGTTCGAAGTGGTCCGGTCATCGGGCTGAGCGCGCAACTGCTCGTACTGGCGGGGCTGGCCGCCACCGTCGGCCTGGGCCTTTCCGGTTGGCTGGCCGGGGTCGGCTACGCGGTGGTCACCTGCCTCGTGTTGAGTCGGGGCCTGCACCAGGCCAACGCGCCCCGGCTGGGCCCCGCCGACCGGGTGACGCTGGCCCGGGCCGTCCTGGTCGGTGCGGTCACCGCGATGGTGGTGGACTCGGTCGGCCAACCCGCGCCGGTGGGGTTGCTGGTCGCGGTGAGCGCGGTGGCGTTGCTGCTGGACGCAGTGGACGGCCAGGTGGCACGGCGCACCGGCACGGTCAGCGCGCTGGGCGCGCGCTTCGACATGGAGGTCGACGCGTTCCTCATCCTGGTGCTGAGCGTGCACGTCGCGCCGGCGACCGGCGGGTGGGTGCTGGCCATCGGCGCGATGCGGTACGCCTTCGTCGCGGCGAGCGCGGTCCTGCCCTGGCTGCACGGGTCACTCCCGCCGCGGTACTGGCGCAAGGTGGTGGCCGCCGCGCAGGGAGTCCTGCTGGCGGTGGCCGCCGCGCGGGTGTTGCCGCCGCCGTGGACCACGGTGGTGCTGGCGGTGGCGCTGGCGCTGCTGCTCGAGTCGTTCGGCCGGGACGTGGCCTGGCTGTGGCGACACCGCCCGGTGGCCGGGCGTCCTCCCGTCGCCGTGCCGCGCCTGCTGCCGGTGCCCGCTGCCGCCCGCGCGATGTCGGCCCGCTCGGCCATTAGCCTTCACTCCGACTGGAGGCTGTGATGACCCTTTCCGCGCGGGTACGCCGGCTCGCCGGCCGGGAGCGCGTAGCGGAGCACGACCCGTCCCCGCGTACCCCCAAGGTGTCGGCGGCGACGGGCGGCCGCGCGCGGCGGGTCGTGGGGTGGGTGGGCAGCGCCCTGGCCGTCCTGCTGGTGTTCGCTGTCCTGGTCGGTCCGGACCGGCTCGGCCTGCTCACGCCCGGCGCGTTCCTGCGCATCCCGCTGGAGGGGCTGCTCGTCGCCGCGCTGCTGCTGGCTCTGCCGGCGCGGCCGCGGCGAATGGTGGTGGCCGTGGTCGGGCCGCTGCTCGGGCTGCTGGCCATCGTGAAGCTCGCCGACCTGGGCTTCCGGGCGGCGCTCGACCGGCCGTTCGACCTGGTGCTGGACTGGCTGCTGCTGGACGACGCGTTCGGCTTCGTCCGGGATTCGGCGGGCCGGGCCGGGGCGATCGGTGCCGTGGTGGGCGTCCTGCTGCTGGTCGGCGCGCTGCTGCTGGTGCTGACGCTGGCGCTGCGGCGGCTGGCCTCGCTGCTGGTCCGTCACGAGCGGGTGGCGACCCGATCGGTGGCCGCGCTGACCGTCGCCTGGGTGGCCTGCGCGGTCATCGGGGTGCGGGTCGCCCCGGGCGTGCCGGTGGCCGACGCGGGCGTCACCGCGCTGGTCGGCGCGCACGCCGGCCAGGTGGACGCGCGGCTGCGCGACCGGGAGGCGTTCACCGCGCAGATCGGCGTCGACCCGTTCCGCGACACCCCGGGTGACCAACTCCTGACCGGTCTGCGGGGCAAGGACGTCATCCTCGCGTTCGTGGAGAGCTACGGCCGCAGCGCGGTGGAGGACCCGGAGTTGGCGCCGCAGGTCAACGCGGTGCTGGACGCCGGGACCCAGCGGCTGCGTGCGGCCGGGTACGGCGCCCGCAGCGGCTTCCTCACCTCCCCGACGTTCGGCGGCGGCAGTTGGCTCGCGCACGACACCCTGCTGTCCGGTCTGTGGACGGACAACGAGCAGCGGCACCGCAGCCTGCTGGCCAGTGACCGGCTCACCCTCAACGGCGCCTTCCGTCGGGCCGGCTGGCAGACCGTCGGGGTGCTGCCGGCGGCCACCCAGCCGTGGCCGGAGAAGGGGTTCTTCGCCCACGACCGCTACTACGACGCGGCGGCGCTCGACTATCGGGGGCCGTCGTTCAGTTACGCCCCGATGCCCGACCAGTACACGTTGTCGTTCTTCCAGCGGCAGGTCCGGGCCGGCGCCGATCGGCCGCTGATGGTGGAGATTCCGCTGGTGTCCAGCCACTCACCGTGGACGGCGGTGCCGAAGATGATCGGCTGGGACCAGGTGGGTGACGGCTCGATCTACCACGGTGCCGCGGCGCGGGGCAGGGACGTCGGGGACGGCGACGACCGGGACGCCGGGCGTGCCCGGACCGGGTACCGGCAGGCCATCGGGTACTCGCTGGAGACGCTGATCTCCTACGTGCAGACCTACGGGGACGATGATCTGGTGGTGGTGTTCCTCGGCGATCACCAGCCCGCCCCGGTGGTCACCGGGGAGGGTGCCAGCCGGGACGTGCCGATCACCATCGTCGCGCGCGACCCGGCGGTGCTGGACAGGGCGGCGGGTTGGGGCTGGCAGGAGGGCCTGCGGCCCGGTCCGCAGGCGCCGGTCTGGCCGATGGACACGTTCCGGGACCGGTTCCTGACCACCTTCGGGTCGTCGACGCCGCCGATCGCCTCTCCCCGCTAAACCTGACTATTCGGACAAAATACCCACAACCATATAATTGCCTCGTTACGCTCCCCTGGCACAACTGACACTCACGGGGGCGTGATGAGGATCTTTGCGTGGATCAATCGCCGGCCACGGTCGGCGGCGCTGGTCGCCGTCGGCGGCGTGCTGGCGGTCAACGGGCTACTGGCGCCGGCACCCGCCGCGCCCCCACTGCCGGACCGGGTGCTGGCCGCGGTCGGCGATGCGATCGGGCCCATCAACCCGGTCGCCCCCGCGCAGAGCTTCGGGGTGATGACCGAGGGCAATGCCAACGTCATCACCAACGAGAACGAGGGCACGATGGCCGTCGGCGGTGACCTCAGCTTCGGCAACTACCAGTTGGCGGGCAACACCGCCGGCTCCTTCGTGGTCCCGGGCGACGCCAACCCGACCGCCCTGGTCGTGGGTGGCCGGGTGAACTTCGCCGGCAGCGTCCCCGGCTCCCGCCTCCAGGTGCTCTCCAACGGCTACGCCAAGATCGGCGACCTGACCGGCACCTTCGTCCGTAACACCGACAACAACGGCGCCCAGGTGAACACCCGGATCCTGCCCGCGGACAACTACGACGCCGCACCCCGGGTCGAGCTGACAACCCGGCAACCGGTGGCCAGCGTCGGGCCCGCCTCGCCGATCAACTTCGGCGCTGCCTTCGCCTCCTTCCGCGACACCACCGCCGGCCTGTCCACCTGCAACAACACGGTGGTGCTGCGGACGCCCAACGGCGACGTACTGCCCCGGCCGATCCCGGCCGGCAGCAACGCCGTGGTGACGCTCACCCCCGGCGTGACCAACGTGCTGAACCTCAGCGCGACCGACCTGAACAACATCCAGACGCTGACCTTCGCCAGCCAGCCCACGGCCAGCACACCGCTGCTGATCAACGTGGACACCAGTGGCATCGGCAACACCTTTGCCTGGAACGTCCCGAACTTCTCCGGCATCGGCGGCCAGCAGGCGCAGTACGTGCTGATCAACTTCCCGACCGCGACCGCCCTCACCCTGACGGCCAACTCCGCCACCGTCGAGGGCACCATCTACGCCCCGAACGCGAGCCTCGCGGACCTCTCGGCCAGCAACACCGAGGGCAGTGTGATCACCCGTACGCTGGACCACCAGGGCGGTGAGATCCACTACTTCCCGTTCAGCACCACGCTCGCTTGTGAAGGGGCGACCCCGGCCGGCATCTCCCTGATCAAGTCGTCGACCACGACGGCGATCACCACCGTCGGTCAGCAGGTGCCGTACTCGTTCCACGTCGTCAACACCGGCGGCGTCCCGCTGACGAACATCACGGTCACCGACACCCAGGCCCCGCCGTCGTCGAACGCCAACCTCGGCCCGATCACCTGCGCCGCCACCACCCTCGCGCCCGGCGGGCGAACGGCGTGCACCGCCACCTACACCGTCACGCAGGCCGACCTGGACAACAACGGGGTCACGAACACGGCCACCGTCCAGGGCACCCCACCCGGTGGCACGCCGGTCACCTCCAATCCGGCCACGCTGACCATTCCCGCGGCGGGACTCACGGCCGCCATCACGGTGGTGAAGTCGTCCACCAACGGAGCCATCACGGTGGTCGGGCAGCAGGTGCCGTACCGGTACCTGGTCGTCAACACCGGCAGCCTGACCCTGACCAACGTCGGCATCACCGACGTGCAGGCCCCGCCCTCCTCGAACGCGAACCTCGGGCCGATCACCTGCCCACAGACCACCCTGGCACCGGGCGCGAGCACCGTCTGCACCGCCACCTACACCGTCACCCAGGCCGACCTGGACAACGACGGGGTCACCGACACGGCGACCGCCACCGGCACCCCGCCCGGCGGCGGCACACCGGTCACCTCGCCGCCCTCGACGCTGACCATTCCCCAGGCGGGGCTGATCGCCTCGATCGCGGTGACGAAGGCCTCCACCACCGCTTCGATCACCACGGTCGGGCAGCAGGTGCCCTACCTGTTCCACGTGGTCAACACCGGCGGCCGCACCCTGACCAGCGTCAACGTCACCGATGTGCAGGCACCCCCGTCGTCGAACGCGAACCTCGGGCCGATCACCTGCGCCGCCACCGTCCTCGCGCCGGGCGCGCAGACGTCCTGTACCGCGACCTACACGGTCACCCAGGCCGACCTGGACAACGACGGGGTCACCGACACCGCCACCGCCCACGGCACCCCGCCCGGCGGTGGCGGACCGATCGACTCACCGCCGTCGACACTGACCATCCCGGAGTCCGGCCTGGTCGCCTCGATCGACATCGTGAAGACCTCCACCACCACGGCGATCAGCACGGTCGGGCAGCAGGTGCCGTACTCGTTCCACGTGGTGAACACCGGCGGATTCACCCTCACCGGCGTGACCGTCACCGACGTGCAGACCCCGCCGTCGTCCAACACCAACCTCGGCCCGATCACCTGCGCGACGACCACGCTCGCGCCGGGTGCGAACACCGCCTGCACCGCCACGTACACCGTCACCCAGGCCGACCTGGACTTCGGCTCGCTGAACGACAGCGCGACCGCGCAGGGCACCCCTCCCGGCGGTCGGCCGCCCGTGCAGTCGCCGCCGGCGACGTTGACGATCCCGGGCGGTGAGGTCGTCCCGGCCATCTCGGTGGTGAAGTCGTCCACCACCCCGGCGTTCGCCACCGTGGGCCAGCAGGTGCCCTATCGCTTCCTGGTCGTCAACACCGGCGGCACCACGCTGAGCAACGTCAACGTCACCGACGTACAGGCGCCGCCGTCGTCCAACGCCAACCTCGGCCCGATCACCTGCCCACAGACGACCCTGGCACCGGGTGCGTCCACCACCTGCACCGCCACCTACACCGTCACCCAGGCCGACCTGGACAACGACGAGGTCACCGACACCGCCACCGCGCACGGCACCCCGCCGAACAGTGACACCCCGATCGACTCGACACCGTCGACCCTGGTCATCCCCGCGGCCGACGTCACGCCCTCGATCTCGGTGGTGAAGTCGTCGATCTCCCCGGTCATCAACTCGGTGGGTCAGCAGGTGCCCTACCGGTTCCTGGTCGTCAACACCGGCGGCACCACGCTGAGCAACGTCAACGTCACCGACGTGCAGACCCCGCCGTCCTCGAACGCCAACCTCGGCCCGATCACCTGCCCGGTCACCACGCTCGCACCGGGCGCATCCACCACCTGCACCGCCACCTACACCGTCACCCAGGCCGACCTGGACAACGACGAGGTCACCGACACCGCCACCGCCCAGGGCACCCCGCCCGGGGGCGGCACACCGGTCACCTCACCACCCTCGACTCTCACCATCCCCGAGGGAGGGCTGATCGCCGCGATCACGGTGGTCAAGACCACGGAGACGGTCGCGATCACCATGGTCGGTCAGCAGGTGCCGTACCAGTTCCACGTGATCAACACCGGCGGGCTCACCCTGACGAACGTCAACGTCACCGACGTGCAGACACCGCCGTCGTCGAACGCCAACCTCGGCCCGATCACCTGCGCCGCCACCGTCCTCGGGCCCGGCGCGCAGACCGCCTGCACGGCGACCTACACGGTGACCCAGGCGGACCTGGACAACAACGGGGTCACCGACGTCGCCACCGCTCACGGCACCCCGCCAGGCGGCGGCACGCCGGTCGACTCCCCACCATCGACCGTGACCATCCCGGAGCAGGGGCTCACCGCCGACATCGACGTCATCAAGTCGTCGACGACGGTGGCGATCACCAGCGTCGGCCAGCAGGTGCCGTACACCTTCCTGGTGGTCAACACCGGCGGCTTCACGCTCACCGAGGTGACCGTCAACGACACCGTGCTGCCACCGTCCGAGCGCGGCGTGCTCGGCCCGATCACCTGCGGCCCGCAGAACATTCCGAACGGCCAGGTGACCCTGGCGCCGGGCGCGTCCATCCAGTGCCGCACGATCTACACGGTGACCGAATCGGACTTCACCGGCGCGTCGCTGAACAACGTGGCCACGGCGACCGGTACACCGCCGTTCGGTACGCCGCCGGTGTCCCCGCCGTCCCCGCTGGACATTCCGATCCTGCATCCAGCGATCGGCATCACCAAGTCGGTCACGCCGACCACGGTGTCCGCGACCGGTGACGTCATCACCTACCAGTTCGTGGTGAGCAACACCGGCAACACCCCGCTGAACGCGGTGACCGTCGACGAGACGGAGTTCTCCGGCACCGGAACGCCCGGGGCCATCACCTGCGGCACCCCGCCGGTGGCCAACGGCAGCGTCACCCTGGCGCTCGGGGCGAGCACCACCTGCACGTCGACGTACACGGTCACCGCGGCCGACATCGAGGCCGGCCGGATCACCAACACGGCCGTAGCGGCCGGCACGCCGCCGACCATCCCCGGGCAGCAACCGCCAGGCCCGGTACGCTCCGGACCGGCCACCGCCGAGGTGACCGCCACCCGGGGCGCGGCGATCACGGTGGTGAAGTCCAGCAGCACCGACAAGATCAGCCGTCCCGGGCAACAGGTGCCCTTCCAGTTCCTGGTCACCAACACCGGACAGGTGGCGCTCACCAGCGTGACGGTCACCGACACCCTGACCGCACCGGCGTCGTCGGCCAACCTCGGCCCGATCACCTGCGGCCCGGACCGGACGCCCAACGGGTCCGTCACCCTCGCCGCGGGCGCCACCATCACCTGTACGGCGACCTACGCCGTCAGCAAGGCCGACTACCACAACGGCTCGGTCCGCAACGCCGCGACCGTGACCGGCACCCCGCCGGCCGGCCCGGCGCCGGTGTCACCGGAGTCCACCATCACCATCCTGGTGAAGGGCAAGCTGCCGGTGACCGGTGAGTCGTTCCCGCTGAAGTGGATGAGCGCCGGTGTGCTGGCCCTACTGGTCGGGACCACGCTGCTGCTGGTCGTCCGACAGCGCAGGACACGCGCCTAACGCGCGATGATCGCGGGGGTCGCACCGGCTTCGCAGCCAGCGCGACCCCCGCGGCCCGTGTCGTCGGCGAACTAGGCTTCGCCGCGACGTGGCGGTCCTGCGGACTGGACCGGGCACGAGACGACCTCGACCGGCTACGACTCATCCCCGGCCACGGCCAGGACCCGCCGGTCATCCCACAACCCGCACCATTGCAGGCCCGACTACTCGACCTCCTCATCGTTGGTCCACTCCGCCTCGTGATCTAGGCTGCGGTCATGATCGCGACCGCTGCCATCACGCAGGACCTGGCCCCGACCGGCGTGCTGCGGGCGTCCATCAACCTCGGCAACCCGGTGCTGGCGCAGGGCACGGCGACCGCGCCGAGCGGGGTGGCGGTGGAGATCGCACGGGAGATCGGCGTACGCCTGGGCGTTCCCGTCGAGCTCATCTGCTTCGACGCCGCGCGCAAGTCGCTGGAGGCGATGACGGCGGGCCAGGCTGATATCTGCTTCCTGGCCGTCGAACCGGCCCGCGAATCCGAGGTCGCGTTCACCGCCCCGTACGTCGTCATCGAGGCCGTGTACGCCGTCCCGGTGGACTCGCCCATCACCACACCGAACGACGTCGACCGGCCCGGCGTGCGCATCGGCGTGAAGCGGGGATCCGCATACGACCTGCGCCTCTCGCGCACCCTGCGGCACGCCGAGGTCGTCCGCGGCGAGGAGGGCGTCGAGGAGTTCCGCGCGCACGGCCTGGAGGTGGCCGCCGGCATCCGGCAGCCGATGACCGCCTACGCCGCCGCCAACCCCGACATCCGGCTCATCGACGAGCGCTTCATGCAGATCCAGCAGGCCGTGGGCACGGCCCGGGCCCGGCAGCCGCAGACCGTCTGGTTCCTGCGCGACGTCGTCGAGGAGCTGAAGAGCACCGGGTTCGTGGCCGCGGCGCTGCGGCGCTCGGGTCGGCTCGACGCGACGGTCGCCCCGGCCGCGTGAGCACCCCGGGACCGGCGAGGTCAACCGGTTCCCGACCAGCACCTCGATCACCTGCCCGTGCGTGAGCGAGGACGTCGACACCTCACGCATCGGATACGCCGCATCGACGATCTCACGTAGCCGCAGACGGCGACCGAAATCAGCGACCACCGGCAGCGCGGACGGTGTTACGCCCCACCGCCGTCACGATCAAGACACCACGCCCACCCAACCATCCTCACGTGCGGAACACGGGGCTAGCGGCATAGCTGCGCGTGCAGGGTGTCATGTACCCACCGCTCCCAGCGGTCCGGGGTCCAGCCTCGGTCGCGGATGAACAGCAGGTACAGCTGCGGGCTCAGCAGGCCGTAGAGCAGGTCGGCGGCATGTTCGACGGTCAGGTCTGCCTTGGCGCCGGGCTTGGCGATGAGGCTGCGCGCGGCTGCGTTTTGGACTTCGAGGCGCGGATCGGTGTCCTGCTGCCACATCCCGGCCAGGCTTGGATCCTGTGCTCCGGCAGCACGCAGGACATCCATGATCGGTGCCACCCGCTGGAGCACCTCGCAGGTGCCGCCCACATGTGCCCGCAACTGCGCCTCGGCGGTGTCAGCCGCCAGAGCGTCTCGGAACCAGGCCCGCTGCATCGTCGGAATCGGCTCGTCGTCACCGGCGATGGTGACGTCAACCAACTCCTTGAGCAGCGACGGCTTGTTGCCGAAGGCGAAGTAGATGGTCTGCACGGCGACACCGGCCCGCTCCGCGACGCCCTGGAGCGTGGTGGCCCCGTAGCCCTGATCGACGAACAGCTCGTACGCAGCCTGCAGGATGCGCCGCCGAGTCTGCCGGGACTTCTCGCCCTTTTTGCCGGTGCTCTTGACCAGTGGCATGACCGCACTGTAACACTAGAGCCCAGCTCTAAAAACCAACTCTATAGAAGGAGTACAGCGAATGTCTCTCATCCGGACCACCCGGTTCACCGCCGACACCGCAGACGCCGACCTCGTGCTGGAACGGCGCGGCCAGCTCATCGCGGCGATCAGGGCGCAGTACGGCGGCCCGACCGAGACCAGGCTGATCCGCGTCGACGAGCGGACCTGGGTGGACATGTGGCGGTGGGACTCGCCGGAGATCCTCAGCGCGGCCCTGGCCGGCGCGCCGCACCTGCCAGAGGCCGCCGCCGCCTTCGCTGTCGCCCGCGATGTCACCGCGGAACAGGGCGAGCTGGTCGCCGAGGATGGCTGGACCCGATGACCCGTTCCCGCCACCTCGCCGTCGAAGCCACCGGCCTGGTCGAGACGTTCGGCGCCACGCGCGTTGTTATGGAAGGACCGAAACGATGATCGACACGACAACCGCCACGCGGCGTTGGCTCGATGCCCGCTGGCCGTTCGTGCGCGCCCACCTGCCATCGGCACCAGCCCGCCTCCTGGAGATCGGATGCGGCCCGGAAGGTGGCTTCGTCCCGGCCATGCGGGAGCACGGCTTCGACGCCGTGGGCGTGGACCCAGTGGCACCAACCGGACCCGGATACCACCAGACGGAATTCGAGAAGCACCAGCTGAGCGAGCCGGTCGACGTGATCGTCGCCTGTACCTCGCTGCACCACGTCACCGACCTGGACGAGGTCCTGGATCGGGCCGCCTCCGCGCTCACGCCGGGCGGCGTACTCATCGTCGTCGAGTGGGCCTACGAGAGGTTCGACGAGGCGACCGCGCGCTGGAGCTTCGACCGGCTGCCCGACAACGGCGAGCGCGGCTGGCTGCACAGCCACCACGAGCGGTGGCTCACCTCCGGGCAACCCTGGCACGACTACCTGGAAGGCTGGGCCGGGCGAGAGGGCCTGCACCGTGGCGACGCGATCAGCCAGGCGCTGCAGACCCGCTTCCACACCAGGCTGCTCACCCACGCACCGTACTTCTTCCCCGACCTGCACCCCGTCAGCGAAGCCGACGAACAGGCGGCCATCAACGCCGATGGGATCCGGGCCACGGGCATCCACTACGTCGCGACCAAGCCAGCGATCGACATCAGCCCGATCGGGACCGTCCACAACGGGTGACCGGGCCCGCGGCCGCACCACGCACGAGCCTGCGCCGCGCCCCGGCGATCGATGGCCGGGTCAGGAGACCGCGGCCTTCACCAGCTCGATGACCTTCTTCTCGACCGCGGGGCTCCACTTCTGCAGCGCGTACGCCACCGGCCACAGGTCACCGTCGTCGAGGGTGGCCGCGTCCTGGAAGCCCAGGGTCGAGTACCGGTAGTTGAACTTGCCGGAGTCCTGGAAGAAGACGACGATCTTCCCGTCGGCGTTCGCGTAGGCGGGCATCCCGTACCAGGTCTTCGGGGACAGCTCCGGGGCGGCAGCGCTCACCGCCACGTGCACGCGCTCGGCCAGTGCGCGGTCGTCCGGTGCCATCTGCGCGATCCGGTCGAGGACCGCTTGCAGCCCGTCGGCCTGCTTGGCGCCTTTCTTGCCCTCGGCGCGCAGCTCGGCGGCGCGCTCCTTCATCGCGGCGCGCTCCTCGGCGCTGAAGCCGTCGGACTCGGTCGTGGAGGTCTTCGCGGGCATTCTCGGGCTCCCTCTCGCTGTGCGAAACTCGGCGTGCTGCCGGCTTGTGCGAGGCTCGGCACGCTGCCGGCCACCAGGGAAAAGGCTAGGCCCGACGACAACCGGGCGCTTCTTGATTCCTGATCGAATCGGAGAGCCACCCGCGCAACGCGCCCGGTTGGTCCTGTGCGTGACACTGGGCTCATGGATCAACCGTCGAGGGTGCTGTGGTCCCGGCCACTGCACCTCCGTTCGAGCGAGCGAGCGTTGGCGGCGGCGTCCGGTGCGCTTGTCGTGGCCGAGCGGCACACGCGTCTGGTGCGGCTGGACCCGCAGAGCGGGGCTCCGTTGTGGGAGACACGCGTCGAGGACTGCTGGGGCACGACCGTCATCGCGGGAGAGCGCTGCCTCTATCTGAGTCAGCGGGGTGTGCTGCACTGCGTCGACCTGGGCAGTGGGCAGCGTGCGTGGTCGGTGCCAGGTCTGTGGTTGCACCACTACGTCAGTGTCAGTGGATCGGTCGTCTTCGTTGGCGGGTGGCGGGGTTATCGTCCGTTGACACGGGTGGATCTGGCGACCGGCGAGCGCATCCCGGGTGAGCTGCCGGGGGCTCCGCCGGGCAGCAGCTTGGCATGGCCATTGCCATTGCGGTTGCACCCGGATCGGGGCGTCGACGCCGACTCGATTCTCCTCGCGAGTGCCCGACAAGCGGCACTGCTCCTGTTGGACGCCCGGACCGGCGACACCAGGGGGCAGTGGTCGCTGCCGGAGCCGGTGCACTTCCCCGACTCCGGCAGCGCCTACAGCGTCGGCGCGGACGGCGTCGTCGTCTTCCTCAGCGGCAGCCGTACCGTCATGGCCCTGCACCCCGTCAGCGGCGTGGAGATCCTCTGGCGGCATGACCGTGACCTGCCACCGGTACCACCGTTTCTCACCGACCGGACCCTGTGGCTCAGCACCGACATCGGCGTCACGATGATCGATCTCGACAGCGGCGCCCGCGCGGAGGTGGCACGCCTTCCGTCCGGTGCCACCGCTGCCGGTGTCGCCGTCCCCGGAGGTGTGTTGGTCGGCCGTGCGGGCAACCAACTCATCGGAGTCGACCGAAATGGCGGCATCTCTGCGCGCCTGCGGCTGCGGGCACGCGTCGACCGGGTAGTTGCCGGTGGTCAATCCTTGGTGCACGCCATCGGCAAGGGCCACCTCACCACGGTCGACATGGCGATGTGACCACCCAGGCGATCATCGTGCGCGCTGGGGCGTCGCGGGCAGCGGCAGGGGCAGGCCGGGGAGCCCGTCGATGCTGGTGGCGACGTGGTCCTTGCCAGCGAAGTAGTCGCTCAGCGACTGGTCGTCCTCCCGCGCGAAGCGCCGCGCGTGCAGGTCGCGCTCCTCGTCGTACGACATGAGGGGTACGGCGTAGCCACAGGTGTCCCTGATCAGCTCGGCGTGGACCACGATGATCGCGCGCAGCCCGTGCTGGCTCGTGTCGATTGTCGGGAAGTGTGCGATCAGGCCCGCCCACCGTGGGTCGTCCCGGAAGACCGGCTCACCGCGCCCGTGTACGCGCACGATGTTCGGCGGCCCCTGGAAGGCGCACCACATGAGGGTGATCCGGCCGTTCTCCCGGAGGTGGGCGATGGTTTCCGCGTTGCTGCCGGCGAAGTCGAGGTAAGCGACGGTCACCTCGTCCAGGACCGCCAACGACCCGGTGAGCCCCTTGGGCGAGAGGTTGACCGTGCCGTCCGCGGCAAGGGGCGCGGTCGCCGTGAAGAACATCGGCTGCGCCTCGATGAATTCGCGCAGGCGGCCGGTGATGTGCTCGTGCGTCTTCCCCATCGCCCCAGATCCTTTCTCGCGTTTTGCCAGAGCCGATCCTGCCCCGAAAAGCGGACGAGGTCACCCGGCGTACCGGCATCGGCCGGTTAGCATCCGCGGATGACCTCGTCCCTGGACACGCTTCCGAAGATCGGTGTGCCCGCGACTCGCGCCCTGCACGGCGCCGGCTACACCACTCTGCGCCAACTCGCTGGCGTCCCTCGGGGGGACCTGGCCAAGCTCCACGGAATGGGACCGAAGGCGCTCGGAATCCTCCAAGCCGCCCTCGAGCAGCACAACCTCGGCCTCGGCTGAGACCGCACCTCCAACCCGAAGCCGAACGCTCCGATCAACCCACCGGCGCGGTGGGACGGGCGCGGACGTGCAGCCGCTCCCCCTGCGGCCCGAAGAGGGTGAGGATCTCGGTGGTCCCCGGGCCCGGGTTGACCACCCGGTGCGGGATGCGGGTGTCGAACTCGGCCACCTCGCCCGGGGCCAGCGTCAGGTCGTGGTCGCCGAGCAGAAGGCGCAGCCGGCCGGAGAGCACGTACAGCCACTCGTACCCCTCGTGGGTCTGCTGGGTCTCCCCGGTGGGCGTGTTCGGCGGCAGGATCTGCTTGAACGCCTGCAGGCCGCCCGGTCGGCGGGTCAGCGGCAGGAAGGTCACCCCGTTGCGCATGATGGGCTTGGGGCGTACCCGGGGATCGCCGGTGGCCGGTGCGTCCACCAGCTCGTCCAGAGGCACCTGGTAGGCGCGGGAGAGCGCGAGCAGCAGCTCCAGGGTGGGACGCCGGCCGCCGGATTCCAGCCGGGACAGGGTGCTCACCGAGATGCCGGTCAGCTCGGCGAGCTGGGCCAAGGTGGTGCCGCGCTGGTGCCGCAACGCACGCAACCGGGGGCCGACGGTGGCCAGTGCCACACTCTCGTCGTTTGCCATAACGGCAAGGATAGTTGCCGCCTGGTCGGTCCCGGCGGATGGTGGGCGCTGCGACGAGCGGAGGAAACAACGATGAACGAGACGTACGACGTGGTAGTGGTCGGCGGCGGCGCCGCCGGGCTGAGCGGGGCGCTGGCCCTGAGCCGGGCGCGGCGGTCGGTGCTGGTGATCGACTCCGGCGAGCCGCGCAACGCCCCGGCCGGGCACGTGCACAACTACCTGACCCGTGACGGCACGCCGCCGGCCGAGTTGCTGGCGGCCGGCCGCGCCGAGGTGAGCGGCTACGGCGGGCAGTTCCGGGCCGGCCGGGTGGACGCGATCACCCGGGACGGCGACGGTTTCCGGCTCACCCTCGACGAGGGCGAGGGCGTGCGGGCCCGACGGCTGCTGGTGGCCACGGGCGTGACCGACGAGTTGCCCGACGTTCCCGGCCTGGCCGAGCGGTGGGGTCGGGAGTTGCTGCACTGCCCGTACTGCCACGGCTGGGAGGTGCGGGACCGGCGGATCGGTGTGCTGGCCACCGGGCCGCTGGCCGTACACCAGGCGGAGATGTGGCGGCAGTGGAGCGCGGACGTGCTGCTCCTGCTGCACGACGCCCCGGCGCCGGACGAAGCGACGGCCGAGCGGCTCGCCGCCCGGGGCATCGCCGTGGTGCCGGGCCCGGTGACGCAGCTGGAGGTGAGCGGGGACGCGCTGACCGGCGTCCGCCTCGCCTCGGGCCGGGTGGTGGCGCTGGACGCGGTGGTCGTCGCGACCCGGGTCGTGCCCCGCGCCAGCGCGCTGACAGCGCTCGGCCTCGCTCCGGAAGAGGTGACGATGGGCGGCCACGTGATCGGCGCCCAGATCCCGACCGACGCCGCCGGGGCGACGACCGTCCCGGGTGTCTGGGTGGCCGGCAACGCGGCCGACATCCGCAGCCAGGTGATCTCGGCCGCGGCGGCGGGCCTCAACGCCGGGGCCGCGATCAACGCCGATCTGATCGCCGAGGACACCGAGGTCGCATTGAGCGCGTACCGGCAGACGCTCGCCACGGCCTTCGAGGAGCCGGCGTGGGAGGAGCGTTACCGGTCCAAGCCGGCGGTGTGGAGCGGCCGGCCGAACCCGCAACTGGTCACCGAGGCCGCCGACCTCAAGCCGGGCCGGGCGCTGGACGTGGGCAGCGGCGAGGGCGCCGACGCGATCTGGCTGGCCGAACGCGGCTGGGAGGTGACGGCGGTGGACATCGCCACCACCGCGCTGGGCCGGGCCGCCGAGCACGCCGCAACCGCCGGCGTCGCCGAGCGGATCGAGTGGACGCACGCCGACCTGCGCGAGACGCCGCCAGCCGAGAAGGCGTACGACCTGGTGTCCGCGCAGTTCATGCATCTGCCCCCGGTGCCGCGCCGGGAACTGTTCGCCCGGCTGGCCGCCGCGGTGGCTCCGGGCGGCGTCCTGCTGATCGTCGGACACCACCCGTCCGATTTGTGGACGTCAGCGCGCCGGATGCACCTGCCGGACATGATGTACACCGGCGAGGAGGTGGCCGAGTCGCTCGACCCGGCCCGCTGGGAGGTGCTGGCCGCCGAGGCCCGCCCCCGGCCCGGCACCGACCCGGAGGGCCGGGAGATCACCCTGCACGACGCGGTGCTGCTCGCCCGGCGTCGCACCACCGCACTCCCCCGCGCGAGGTGACGCTGCGCGACCGCCGCCAGCGGCGCGGGTCATCGCCGCCGCTGCGGCCCGGGTCGTCACTCCCAGCTCAGCGGCCGATCTGCGGATGCCGATGGCGCACTGCGCGAGGCTGACGCCGAGTAACGCAATGTCATTGCCACGACAGCTCATCGCCACCTGATCGACCATCCTCGGACGCGCGGGCTGTGCAGTCTGGCCGGCGTGACAGCTCCGACTCTGCTCGCGGCGCGACCCGCCGTCGGGCGTACCGACCGGCCACCCGGCCGGAGCGCCGCCCCGGCGCGGGCCCGCGAGACGGCACTCGGCCTACTCTTCGTCCTACCCGGCCTGGCCGGCCTGGGCGTCTTCGTGATCTTCCCGCTGTTCCAGGCGGTGTACCTGGCCACCCGGGGCAACGACATCCTCGGCAACCCGACCCGGTCGGTGGGGCTGGCGCACTTCCACGAGCTGTTCACGCCGGAGTTCGGCACGGTGCTCTGGCAGACGCTGCTCTTCACCGTGCTGGTCGTGGTGCCCGGCGTGCTCCTGCCGCTCGCACTCGCCGCGCCGATGACCCAGCGCCTGCCGGGCATGCGGATCTTCCGCACCGCCTTCGCCCTGCCGTTCGCGTACTCGGTCTCGGCGGCCAGCGTGGTCTGGCTGATCATGCTGAACCCCGGCGTGTCGCCGGTGAACTGGGCACTCAGCCTGCTCGGCATTCCCGAGCCGAACTGGACCACCGAGCCGGGCTGGGCGATGGCCACCGTCGTCGGGGTCACCGTGTGGATGGTCTCCGGCTTCAACCTGCTCGTGCTCGCCGCCGGCCTGGCCGGCGTCGACGAGGAGGTGTTGGAAGCGGCCCGGATGGACGGCGCCACCGGCCCCCGGCAGTTCGTGAGCATCGTGCTGCCGATGATCTCGCCGAGCCTGTTCTTCGCCGTGGTGACCACCACGCTCGCCGCGCTCCAGGCGCTCGGCCAGGTGCAGATCATGACCGACGGCGGCCCGAACGGGCACACTCGCACGCTGGTCTATTCCATCTTCGACAACGCGTTCCACAACAACAACAGCAACTTCGGGCTGGCCAGCGCGCAGGGCCTGGTGCTGCTGGTGATCGGCGTACTGATCGCCGTGGTGCAGTTCGGCGTCCTCGAGAGGCGGGTGCACTACCGGTGAGCAGGAGCGTGAACCGACCCGGTCCGGTACCGACCGTCCTGACCTACCTCTGGCTCGGCGGCGCCGCGGTGGTCCTGCTCTTCCCCGTACTGCTCACCGTGCTCGGCGGGTTCCTGCCGTCGAACGCGCTGCTGCACGAGCCGCCCCAACTCTTCGGCGGGCACTGGACCCTGGAGAACTACCGGGCCGCCTGGCGGCAGCCGGTCGTGCCGCTGGCGCCGGCCTTCCTGAACTCCCTCTTCGTCGGGCTGAGCGTGATGCTCGGGCACCTGGTCACCTCGTGCCTGGCCGCGTACGCCCTGGTCTTCCTGCGCAGCCCGCTACGCCGGCCGATCTTCTGGCTGTTCCTGGCCACGATCATGGTGCCGTACGAGTCGATCGTGGTGCCGAACGCGCTGTTCGTCCGGTCGCTGGGCATCAACGACAACCGACTCAGCCTGGTGCTGCCCTTCCTGGCCAGCGGCTTCGGCGTGTTCATGCTGCGGCAGGCGTTCGCCCAGTTCCCCCGGGAGTTGCGCGAGGCCGCCGTCATCGACGGCTGCGGCCACCTGCGGTTCCTGGTCACCATCCTGTTGCCGGCGAGCCGGCCGGCGCTGATCGGCATCTCCGTCTGGTCGTTCCTGCAGGGCTGGAACATGTACTTCTGGCCCTTGATCATCTCGTCCAGCAACAACTCCCTGAACACCCTGCAGACCGCGGTCTTCGCCCTCAAGGACAACGAGGGCGGCAGTCCCGCCGTCCTCCTGGCCGGCATCACCATCACGTTGGTGCCGACGCTGCTGCTGGTCATCTTCGGCCAGCGCTGGCTCGTCCGGGGCTTCACGGCCGGCGCGGTCAAGTAGTTCCCTCACCCCAGTAGTAGGAGGAAACAGTGCGTACCACTTTGCGCCGAGTGGCGGTCGGGCTCTCGCTCGCCGCTCTCACGGCCACCGCTGCGGCCTGCGGTTCGGCCACGGCGAACAGCAGCGACGCCACCACCGGCACGGACGCCCCGGCGGCCAGCGCGCTGGACGGCAAGGGTGAGGTGTCGATCGGCTTCTGGCACGCGATGACCGGCAAGAACGGCGAAGCGCTCAAGCAGCTCACCGACCAGTTCAACGCGAAGAACAAGGGTCGCGTGAAGGTCGACCTCCAGTTCAAGAACACGTACGACGACACGCTGTCCGCGTACAAGGCCGCGCTGAACAGCGGCCAGGCGCCGGACGTGGTGCAGGTGTACGACATCGGTACCCGCTTCATGATCGACTCGAAGTCGACCGTGCCGGTGCAGTCGTTCGTGGACGTCGACAAGACCACGACCTCGGACATCCAGCCGAACATCGCTGGTTACTACTCGGTCGACAACAAGCTGAACTCGATGCCGTTCAACACCTCGATGCCGCTGCTCTATCTGAACAAGACGGCGTTCACCAAGGCCGGCCTCGACCCGGCGAACCCGCCGAAGACGCTCGACGAGATCACTGCGGCGGCCCGCAAGTTGACCGTCAAGGACGCCAACGGCCGGGTCACCCAGTACGGGTTCGGTGCCGCGCTCTACGGCTGGTTCCTGGAGCAGTGGACCGCCTCCGGCAACCAGGAGTACTGCGACCAGGGCAACGGCCGCGACGGCCGGGGCACCACCGTCAAGCTGGCCACCGACGACCACGTCAAGCTGCTCGCCTGGTGGAAGAAGATGGTGGACGAGGGCCTGGCGCCCAAGCTGGACAGCAACACCACCACCGCGGACAACGCGTTCACCGCCGGCACGGTGGCGATGACGCTGGAGTCGACCGGCTCGCTGGGCGGCTTCCTGAAGAGCTCCGAGGGCAAGTTCGAAATCGCCACCGGCAACTACCCGAAGATCAACGCTACCGACGCGGGCGGTCCGATCATCGGCGGCGCCTCGCTCTGGGTCGTCGGCAAGGGCAAGGACGACGCGCACAAGCGCGCTTCCTGGGAGTTCGTCAAGTTCCTGTCCGACAAGGACTCGCAGGCCACCTGGCACACCTCGACCGGGTACTTCCCGATCAGCAAGGGCGCCCTGGAGACCGAGGTCGACAAGCAGTGGGTGGCCCAGCGGCCGCAGTTCCAGACCGCGATCACCCAGCTCCAGAACACTCCGCTGAGCAAGGCCACCCAGGGCTGCCTGCTCGGTGCGATGCCGCAGGCGCGTAAGGCCGCCGAGCAGGCCATGCAGGCGGCGGTGCTCAGCGGCACCGACCCGCGCACCGCACTGGAGCAGCAGGAAAAGGCGCTGGCAACCCCCATCAAGGACTACAACCAGTCCGTGACGAACTGACTCCGTACCCCAGGCAAGCCGGCCGGTCGCGCACCTCGCGACCGGCCGGCGCGGCCTCTCCCCCGACCTGGCGAGACGCCGGGGCGGGGGATTGCGTGGGCTGCGGTGTGAGGGCCTAGGCTCGGCGCTGGCTCGGCGGTAGCGTTGCGCCACACTCACGGCCCGGGGCGGTCGACCGCCGACCCAAGCGCCCCGATATTCGTACGGAGGATGGTGCATGTCCATCGGCGCTGAGCCGCACGCAGCACGCGACGATGCGGCGTCGCGGCCGAGCTTCGAGCTCGCCCTGCGCGGCTACGACAAACGCCAGGTCGACCGGCATTTGGAGGAGCTCGACGGTCAGCTGCAGATGCTGAGCAAGGAGCACGGGCAGTCGGCCGTCCGGGTCCGTGAGCTGACCGGCGAGGTGCAGCGCCTGCGTACCGAACTGGCCGAGGCGCGGGAGCAGCCGGCTCAGGTGGACCGCGCCTCGTTCCACGATCTGGGCCCGATGGTCGGCGAAATCATGGCCCTCGCCGAGAAGCAGGCTGCCCTGATCACCGACTCGGCCATCGACCGGGCGAACGAGCTGCGGACCGAGTCCGAGCGGATTCTGCACGACACCCGTGAGCGGGCCGCGCAGGCACGCCAGGACCTGGCGGAGGAGCTGGCTTCCCGACGCGCGGAGCAGGAGCAGGCGCACGAGGAGCGGCGCAACATGGCCGAGGCCGAGCTGACCGCGATCCGCGAGCATGCCGAGCAGATTCGCGCCGACGGTGAAGCCGCGCACGATCGCGCGCAGCACGAGGCGAAGCGCATCACCGAGCAGAGCGCGCAGCAGCTCAACCAGACCCGGGTCGCCGCCGACGCGCTGATGAAGTCCGCCCGCACCCAGATCCAGCAGGAGCTCCAGGCCGCGCGGTCCAAGGCCCAGCAAGAGATGGCCCAGTGGCAGGCTGGGGTGGAACGCGAGGTCAACGAGCGCCGGGCCGCCACCGAGCAGGAGATCGCCGAGCAGCGGGCAGCCGCCGAGCAGATGCTCGACGAGCAGCGTGGTGAGACCGAGCAGCAGATCGCCGCGCTGCTGGCCGAGGCGCAGCAGCACGTGACCGAGCTGCGCAACCGGGCCGACGAGCAGGCCGCCAGCCACCAGGAGCAGCTCGCCGCTCTGCAGGAGGAGATCGAGGAGCGCCAGCAGGAGTCGACCCAACTGCACTCCGAGCTGGAGACCGCCAGCCAGCAGCTCGCCGAGATCCGCCAGGAGGGCGAGAGCCTGGAGAACGAGCTGTCCCGGATGCAGCAGCGGTTGACCGAGGTTCGTCGAGACCTCACCGCCGAGAGCGCACGGCTCGATGAGGCCCGGCGTGCCGGGGATCTAGCCGAGCGGCACGCCAAGGACGTTCGTGCCCGGGTGCAGCGAGAGGCCAAGCGGGTGGCCGACCTGGCCGCTGCCGCCGTGATGGCCGCCGCCGCCGGCGGTCCGGAGACCGCCGAGTATCCGATGGTGGGCACTCGGTCCAACGCCGACCGGTCCGGCGTCGACCTGATCAAAATCGACCGACCTGACACTGACCGGCCCGGTGTGGACCGGCCCAGCGATGGCCTTCCGGCCGCCGACACGTCGGCCCCCGCGCAGGGCCCGGCTCCGTCCGACGACCGTTCGGTCCCTGCGGGAGGCCTGACCGACGACACCGACCTGCCCCCGGTGCTGCAGCCCGCTCGCTCCGCCGACCCGACGCCCGTTCCGTTCCTGGCGTTCGGTCAGCCGGTCTCCGAGAACGGCACCGTCCGCAGCTGACCCCCAACCGCTGGCCCGGCCCGGGCCGGGTCGCCTGGTGGGGCTTCGGGTGACCGCGGCACCCGCGGCGCTCAGCCCTCATCGTGTACGTGCAGCCGCCTCGTGGGCAGAGACGTTCCCTGTCAAGTCCCAGCGTGTTGCGCGGCGATCCGGCCGATCGAGCTTGCCGACGGGTTCTGGCGTGCGCTACTGCTTCAGCGCCGTCGATGACGAGCGGTCAGGGGGCACCCTTGCCCTCCTGCTCAGCCGACAGCGCGAGGAGGACAACTAGGTGTCGCTGTTCAGGACGTTGGTGACGGCGCGTAGTGGTGGGCAAGGTTGGTGGCGAGGGCGCGGAGGTGAGCCCTGGCTTCGGCGGGGCCGTGCACCGTGATGGCGTTCCCGAACGGCAGCAATGCTCGCACGTCCTCCAGATGCAGGAAGCGGATTGTTACCTTGTGGCCGGTGGCGGATTCTTCATGGTCCCGGACGAGTTGTAGGCCAAAGATCCGTTGCGCTCGCTCGATCTGGGTCTGGTCGATGGTGGCGCTGACCTCTACCGCGTGGTTGTGTGCCCATTGATCAATGAGCGCTGCAGCGACGGTGGCCAGGGTTTGGTTCTCGCGGAGCCGTCGTGGCTGGCCGACTTCTTTCCACATGGTGATCCGTTCGAGTCGGTACATCCGTGGCACTCGGGCACAGTCGGCAACGAGGTACCAGATGCCGGCCTTGGCGAGCAGTCCGTAGGGATCCACGACCAGGTCACGTGGGCATGACTCGCGTGGGCTGTCGTACTCAATCCGTAGCTGGCGACCTCGCCGCACTGCGCCGATCAGCGAAGCCGGAGTCGGGCCGGAAGCTCGTGTCTGGTGCCAGGGACGGCTGTCCACGTGCACGACGTCGGTGAGCGGCAGGAGCTCGTGAACTCGACGTGACTGTGTCGCGGCGAGCTTGGCGAGCGCGCGTCGGCTTTCGGCCGATGCGCTGAGCTCCGCGCGTTGCTTCTCATCCAGCCCGACGAGCGAGAGGTGATCACGCTCGCCAGGCGTGAGTCGCGTGAGGTCGAGCCCGGACCTGGGCAGCATGGTCACGCCGCCGAGGCGGCCCCGGTGTGCGGTCACCGGCAGACCGGCGTCGCGGAGCCAGTTCAGGTCCCGGGTGATGGTTCGGAGGGAAACCCCGAGCGCCGAGGCAAGTTCCTGGGTGGTCGCGCCATCCCTCGATTCGAGCAGCAGCATCAGTGTGAAGAAGCGGTCCGGGGTCACGCACCAAGACTTCCAGAAATTGCGCCACGATACGGCGCATATTTCGGCCAGGCTGGTGGATGCGTACCTACGACCACCGAAGAGGAACAACCATGACCAGATCCGTCGTGTCCATCGTCTATGTGAACGACGCTCCCGCCGCAGCTCGTTTCTACGGCGACCTCCTTGACATGAGCCCCTCGTTCGAGACTTCGGGATACATCACCTTTGACCTCGGGCCGGGCGCTGACCTCGCTGTGTGGTCGGGCCAGTTCGAGGATCTGTCGCCGGACGTCCCGCGTACCAGTGAGGTTTGCCTGGCCATCGGCGGCGGTGGACCCGACGAGGTCAACGCGATCTTCAAGCAGTGGCAGTCCAAGGGGGTCACGATCCTGCAGGAGCCTCATGATGCGGGGTTCGGGCTGACCTTCCTCGCAGCCGATCCTGACGGGAACCGCATCCGGGTCGCACCGCGGGGCTGAAAGGCCACAATGCGGCAGGCGCGCACGACAGGTGTCGCGCCCGCCGTTGTTCGACTTAGAGAGGACGACGAGTGCCCCACGCGAATGCGCCCCTGAGTGTCGAGGGCCGTAGGCAGCTCGTGAAGCGGTGCCCCGTTGGAGCGCGGTCGCGCGGTCCCAGCCCTTACCGCGCGACCACAGGAAGTTGAAGAACAGGCAAGTGTCCTCGGCATAGTTTCGCCTGGTCTCTCGGGCCAGCCGGGAGAAGGAGGAGCAAGCCAGGTACAACGTCAGCCCTTGGTCGCACGCTCAACGACGCTCGGGCACTCCGTACGTCGCCAGCCGGTTCCGTGCCCACCGCAGCGAGCTACACCCGTCGTGCCGGCAGTCTGGCACTGGCCGTCGTGCCTGATGGTCTGCTCCGCACGTGCCGCAGCGCGGAACGTACGTCGGTCAACCGGAGAGCTGAAACGGCCCGGACCCACGCGAGAGTCCGGGCCGTTCTGCTGCGATCGATCAGCGCTTGGCGATCTACCGGGCCAGCGCGGCTGACCCGCCCGGGACATCAACTCCAAAGGCGTCGCACCCGCCCTCCGCACCTCCGAGCGGCGTCCGGTGCTGACGGCTGGGGCGGATCTGCGCGGAATCGGGTCGGTGACCCCGCCGGAGCTGGCAGGCTGGGCTGGCCGCCGCGCACCCGTCGGCGGCCGCCGGCCTGGCCCGGCGACCGAGAGGAGCGCCCGGTGACCGACCGCCCGGAGGAGTTCGACCTGCTCGTCGTGGGCGGCGGCAAGGCCGGCAAGACGTTGAGCATGGACGCGGCCCGGTCCGGTCGACGGGTGGCCATGGTCGAACGCGGCATGATCGGCGGTAGCTGCATCAACGTCGCGTGCATCCCGACCAAGGCGCTGGTGACCAGCGCGCGAGCGGCCCGCCTGCTGCGCGGCTCGGCCGAGCTCGGCCTGGTGGTCGAGGACCACCGGGTCGACCTGGACCTGCTGCGCGCCCACAAGCAGGACGTGGTCGAGGGGATGGTGGCCGCCAACCGGCAGCAGTTCCTCGATTCCGGTCTGCACCTCGTGATCGGTGAGGCACGGTTCGTCGGTCCCCGGACCGTGCGGGTGTCGCTGGCCGACGGCGGTGACCGGCTGCTGCGCGGCGCCGACGTGGTGATCAACACCGGCACCCGCCCGTACCTGCCGTCCGTGCCGGGGATGGCCGAGTCCGGGGTGCTGACCAGCGACAGCCTGCTACACCTGGACCGGCTGCCGGCCCGGCTGGTGGTGCTCGGTGGTGGCACGGTCGGGGTGGAGTTCGCGCAGATGTTCGCCTCGTTCGGCAGCACGGTCACGGTCATCGAGGGTGGCCCCCAGCTGCTCACCCGGGAGGATCCCGACGTCGGCGACGCCCTGATGCGGGTCCTCCTCGCCGATGGCATCGACGTTCGCGTCGGCGTGACGGTTGCCCGCGTGGACCGCACCGTCGGCGGCACGGCCCGGGTGACGCTGGACGATGGCAGCCTGGTGACCGGGGACGAGGTGCTGGTGGCCGCCGGCCGGACACCGGTCACCGAAGGGCTCGGCCTGGACGCCGCCGGTGTCCGCCTGAGTGACCGTGGTTTCGTGGTGGTCGACGAGCACCTACGGACCAGCGCCGAGCGGACGTGGGCGGCCGGGGACGTCGCGGGCAGCCCGCAGTTCACCCACGCCTCGCTCGACGATTGCCGGATCATCCGGGCCAATCTGGCGGGTGAGCAGCGCAGCACGACCGGCCGGCTCATCCCGTACACCGTCTTCACCACCCCGGAGCTGGCCCGGGTCGGGCTCACCGAGACCGAGGCGCGCCGGGCCGGGTACGACGTCCAGGTGGCTCACCTGCCGGTCGCCGCGATCCCTCGAGCGCGCACCCTGCGCCAGACCGAGGGCATGTGGAAGGCGGTGGTCGACGCTGGCACCGACCAGATCCTCGGTGCGGCCCTGCTCGGCGCCGAGGCCGGTGAGGTGATCACCTCGGTGCAGTTGGCGATGCTCGCCGGTATGCCGTGGACGGCGCTGCGGGACGCCATCATCACCCATCCGACCATGGCAGAGGGGCTCAACCTGCTCTTCGCCTCGCTCCAGTCCCGCCCGGTCCGCTAGGCGAAGCCGGTCGCTCGTCTGGGCGTCGGCCGCTATTCGGGCTGGCCGGCGATTTCGGCGCGTACCCATTCTTGGAAAGCGCGGGCGTGCGCACCCGTCGGCGGCGACCCTCCGTGGCGCGCGGCGACCGCCTGGCGGATCACGTCGGCCCGGTCGCCGGTGTCGGCCCGGTCGCCGGTGTCGAGCAGCCGCTGACCGGCTGCCACCTTGGCCAGCCAGACGCCGTCGCGGTGGCGGACCAGGGAACGGCAGGCACCGAGCACCGCATCCTCCGCGCCCGGCGCGGGCTCGTCGCCCGGTGGCGTCGGCAGGGCCAGCCACCAGGACAACGCCTCGATCAGCAGGCGGCGCAGGTCGGTCGGCGCCAGGTCGGCGAAGACCTCCCCGACCGGCGGCCCGAACAGCGGCAGTCCACTCTGGTGCAGAATGCTCCGATCCAACCCGTACCAGAAGCGGCCGTCGGCCTCCGGCCGGTCGGCCGGGTCGAGGGTACGCCGGAACGACATCTCGGGGCCGGTGTTCAGCTCGACCTCGAAGCCGGGCTCCGGGGTGCCGGCGGTGGCCACGGCCCGCTGGTAGACGACCAGTTCCAGTCCGCGCGCCGGGCAGGGCAGGGCCTCGTGCCGCAACCGCTGGACCAGCGCCCGCTTGGTGGCCTCGGTCAGCGGTCCGGCGCTGACCAGTGCGACGTCCACGTCGCTGCGACCGGGCTGGTAGGCACCGAGCCCCACCGAGCCGGCCGCGTACGCGCCGACCAGGTCGTCACCGAGCACGTCCCGGGCGGCGTCGACCAGCTCGTCGAGGTAGCGCTGAAGATCGGAGTCCACGCCCCCCATCCTCGCCCTCGGGTCGCACAGCCCTCGACCGGGGTCGCGCTAGCCGGCGTAGAGCAGCAGCAGGCCGGCGACGGTGTACGCGACCATCAGCGCCAACAGCGGAAGCTGGCCGGCCACCGCGCGGCCCCGGGGGAAGAGGTGGAGTGCGCGGTCGTGGGCGAGCAGGGTGCCGAGCAGGTGCCCGAGGAGGATGACGGTGACCTGGAGGGTGGCTACCCCGGACGGGGTGACCAGGCCGGTGTGTGGCTGCCAGCCGGCGGTGCCGAACCAGTCAGCGCCGGTGTCCAGGGGGTCGGAGAGCAGCGCGACGGTGCGCTGGCCTTCCAGGATCAGCAACGAGTAGTAGTGCGCCACGAGATAACCCACCGCGATCGGCACGATCGAGTGGGCGATCTCGCCCGGCAGGCGACGAGCCGAGGCAGCGCGGTCGACCGAGGCCGCGCCGTCGTCGGCTGAGCCGGCGCGGCCGATCCGGGCCGCGGCACCGGTGGCGGCGAGGTACGCCGCTCCGACGATGACGATGACCAGGATCAGCCCGCCGCTGCCGGTCACCGCCGGTGGCAGACCGTTCTCCTGGCCGAAACGCAGCCAGGCCGGGGCGTTGGAGAGACTGTCGAACATGGTCGAGCCGAGCAGCACGACCACCACGGCGACCAG
Organism: Micromonospora sp. CPCC 205539; assembly: GCF_036906815.1. Taxonomy (NCBI): domain Bacteria; kingdom Bacillati; phylum Actinomycetota; class Actinomycetes; order Micromonosporales; family Micromonosporaceae; genus Micromonospora; species Micromonospora sp. CPCC 205539. The sequence goes on from NZ_JBAKHW010000006.1 coordinate 41,273, forward strand.
CCCGGGTCGAGGCCGCAGCCCGGCGATCCCGTCGAGCGGATTGCGCCACACCAGCACGCCGTCCTCGGCGCGGCCGACCGGAGCCAGGCGGCCGACCAGGTCGCTGAACGCCTCGAACGGGTCGGCCCGGTCGAACCAGCCCGCTCCGAACACCGCCGCGCCGGCCAGCATGACCACGGCGTACCCGGCGAGCCAGGCGGTGATGACCGGCAGGGTCGCCCGGTCGGGGGCAACCAGCTCCAGCCAGACGAAGCAGAACAGGGTGCCGGCAGCCGGCCAGAGCCCGAGACCGGCCGGCAGCTCGCGGACGCCGCGCGCCGGGTCCCGCCGGACCGCCACGGCGGCGAGCAGGTGCACGGTACGCAGCGGGTTGACCGCTCGCCAGACCGGGCCGAGCAGCAGCGACGCGGGCACCAGCCCGACCCAGAGCAGCACGTAGAGCGCCCCGGCCGTCGGATTGTCCGGGGTGTCCGGACCGGCCAGCAGGCCCAGGCAGAACCAGCCGGCCGCGAGCAGGCCCAGCCCGCGCAGCACCCACCGGAACGCGGGCGCGTCGACGAGTCGGGCCAGCGGCTCGGGCGCCGGCCGGCCGCCGGAGGCATCCCGGTCCAGCCGTGGCTCGCGCCAGAGCAGGCCCAGCGCGAGGAAGGTGACGACCAGGGTCAGGGCCGCGGCGACGACGAGTTCCGGCAGGGTGATCGGCAGGTCCTGCCGGCCACCGACGCCGTGCGCCAGCACCGCGGGAGCGCTGGTCAGCGGACGACGAGCTGGAACAGCACCAGCCCGGACTCGTGCGTCTCCACCTCGAACAGCCCGGTCTTCTCGGCGCGGAACTCGACCGACGCGGGCTTGCCCGCCGGCAGTCGCACGCCCAGGTCGTACCCGTGCACGTGCAGCTCGTCGGGCGTGTCGGAGGTGACCGTGATGCGGACCAGCTCGCCCTTACCCACGGTGACCCGCCCGGTCGGCGGGGCGACCTGCCGCTTGGTGATCGTCACGGTGATCTGCTGGTCCACCGCTGGCGTGCTGGCCGCGGCGCTGGGGGTGGGGCTGGCCGGCGGCGCCGACGCGGTGGCGGCGGCGGTCGGCGCGGCGGTGGTCGGAGGTGGGGTCACGGAGGGGTCGTCGTCCTGCCCGCAACCGGTGGCGAGCAGGGCGGCGAGAACGCTGGTGGCGAGGACGGCGGGGAGGCGGGCACCGAGGGGACGGACGGGCACGGCTGAACTCCGAACGACGCGAGGGGGCGGGTGTCGAGTTGATCGTCGGGGAGGTGAACTCTACGTCTTGTTCCACGCCGGGGAAATGACCATCATGAACGGATGCGATCGAGGCCCGTCACTGCGCGTAACGTCCTGAGCCGTACCGTGGCGGCGCTGGCCGCGACGCTGGCGGTGTCGCTGCTGCTGCCTGCCGCTCCGGCGTCGGCGCACGGCCAACTGGCGACCTCCACTCCGTTGACCGGCACCGTGGTGCGTGAGCCGCTGGAGCGGGTGGGGTTGTACTTCACCGAGAAGCCGGCCTCGAACGCCCACTTCACGGTCACCGGACCGAGCGGGTCCAGGGTGGACAACGGTTGGTCGTACGGCGAGCCGAAGCGCCTGGACAAGCCGGTTCAGGAGTACTTCATGGTCAACGGCGTCTTCGAGCCGCGGCTGTACCACACCGGCTTCCCGGCCATGGTGGCCGTCGCGCACTGGCCGGCGAAGGGCCGGTACACGGCCAGTTACCTCTCCGTCGCCTCCGACGGTGAGGCGGTACGCGGCAGCGTCACCTTCGACTACCAGGGCCGCACCACGGCAGCGCCCGCCGGTTGGACGGCGCCCACGGACGGGCCGGCGGCCACGCTGCTCGCCCTGGTCGAGGGCCACTCGTCGGCGAGCCCCGGCGCCGCCGGCGCGAGCCCCGTCCCGGGGGCCGTGACCGGCGCCCCGGCGACCGAGCCGGCCGGTGCCTCGCAGACCCGCAAGGAGGGCGGGCTTCCGCCCTGGCTGGTGCCGGCACTGGTCATCGTGGTGGTCGCCGCCATCGTGCTGGTGGCGGCGCGGCGTCGACCCGTGAGTCGAGCCGCCGGCACTCCCGCCCGCCGATCGGGCACCCCGGCCCGCGCGCCCCGTACCCCGGCTCAGCGCTCCGGCAATCGGCCCGGAACCCGCGCTGGTGGCCCGACGAAACGCGGACGCCGGTAGGCCCCGCACGACCAAGACACCGGGCATTGTTCGCGTATCCCCGCGAACTTTCGCACGGACATCGGAAACTTTTGATGCATCGATCCAAAGGCATGGACAGCCCGATCGAAACAACTTAATGTCTCGCCCATCACCCCGGTGTTTCCGAATCGTCACTCGTCGGCGTCGAGGACGTTACGGAGCCGGGCCGGCGGCCGCCGCCCCACCACCACCGCTCCACGCCGGCCGTCGGACACTCCTACCCCTCATGGAGGAACGATGGGCACACGGCTGCTACGCCGATTCCGCAGTCCTGTCCTGGGTGCGTTGGCACTCGTCCTCGCCGGCGGCGTCTGGGCCAACCCGGCCAGCGCCGCCCCCGCGCAGGAACCGGGCGTCACGCTACGCGTCTTCGACGTGCAGGTGCCGCTCTCCGAGATCTGTACGCTCAAGCCCGCGCAGACCCCGAACGTGGACAAGCTGATGTCCACGATCAACTGGTCGTCCGCGGCGGACTTCGGCTTCGAGGACAACTTCGTCTCGCAGGTGCTCGGCAACATCACCACCACCCAGGCCGGCAGTTACGCGTTCCGGCTGAGCAGCGACGACGGGTCCAAGCTGTCGATCGACAACGCCGTGGTGATCAACCACGACGGGCTGCACGGCGCGACCCCGCCGAAGGAGGGCACGGTCACGCTGACCGCAGGGCTGCACCCGCTGCGCATCGACCACTTCGAGCGCGCGGGTGGTCAGCAGATCACCCTGGAGTGGAAGACGCCCGGCTCGTCGTCCTTCGTGGTCGTGCCGAATTCGGCGCTGAGCACCGACGCCGGGGTGGTCCGGGTGACCGCCCCCGGCCGCAAGGAGTGCGAGGGCGTCTTCGACTCCCCCGGCGACGGCCTGCCGCTCACCAGCGTGCACCCCGGCTACACGTTGACCAACCTGCGGCCCAACGGCTTCCAGCCGAAGGTCACCGGCATGGACTGGCTGCCCGACGGCCGGCTGGTCATCTGCACCTGGGGTGGCAGCGACCAGTCCGGCACCTCCCTGGACGGTGAGGTGTGGATTCTCGGCAACACCGGCGGCACGACCGGGCCGGGCAACGTGACCACCAAGAAGATCGCCGGCAACCTCAAGGAGCCGATGGGGCTCAAGATCGTCGACGGGGTCGTCTACGTGACCGAGAAGCAGCGGCTGACCCGGCTGGTGGACACCAGCGGTGACGAGGTGGCTGACCGCCTCGACACCGTCGCCACCTGGCCGTACGGCGGGAACTTCCACGAGTTCGCATTCGGCCTGCTCTACCAGGACGGCTTCTTCTACCTGAACCTGTCGGTGTCGATCAACTCCGGCGGCGCGACCACCAACCCGCAGCCCGCTGCCAACCGGGGCACCACCCTCAAGGTCAACAAGGACACCGGGGCGGTCAGCTACGTCGCCGGCGGTCTGCGGACCCCGCACGGCATCGGCTGGGGCCCGGAGAACGGCATCTTCGTCACCGACAACCAGGGCGGCTGGCTGCCCTCGTCGAAGCTGGTGCACATCAAGCAGGGCCGGTTCTTCAACCACTACATGAACCCGGCTGGCCCGTTCGACACCGCCCCGGTCACCCAGCCGGTGCTCTGGATGCCGCAGAACGAGATCGCCAACTCGCCCAGCACGCCGCTCTACCTGACCAGCGGCCGGTACGCCGGTCAGTTCGTCATCGGCGATGTCACCTACGGTGGCCTGCAGCGGGCGAACGTGGAGAAGGTCAACGGCGAGTACCAGGGCGCCCTGTTCCGGCTCACCCAGGGCCTCGAGGCGGGCGTCTCCGAGGTCAACATCGGCCCGGACGGCGCGATCTACGTCGGCGGGCTCGGCGCGGGCGGCAACTGGGGCCAGACCGGCAAGCTGTCGTACGGCCTGCAGAAGCTCACCCCGAACACCGCCACCACCTTCGAGATGCTGGCCATGCGGGCGACCACCACCGGTTTCGAGGTGGAGTACACCCAGCCGGTCTCCGCGGAGACGGCCGCGAACCTGGCCTCGCACTACACGTTCAAGCAGTGGCGGTACCAGCCGACGGCAAGCTACGGCGGCCCGAAGATCGACGAGCAGACGCTGACCGTCACCTCGGCCACCCTCTCGTCGGACGGCAAGAAGGTCAACCTCGTGGTGGCCGGCCGGCAGGCCGGTCGGGTGGTCTACCTGCGCACGCCGCGCCCGTTCACCTCCACCAGCGGCCAGTCGCTCTGGAGCACCGAGGCGTGGTACACGCTGAACTCCATCCCGGGTAGCCCCCCGCCGCCGACCGGCGGGACGATCACCGGCGTCGGCGGCAAGTGCCTGGACGTCGACAACTCCGGCACCGCCGACGGCACGAAGATCCAGCTCTACACCTGCAACGGCACCGGCGCGCAGACGTGGACCCGGGTCGGCGACACGTACCGGGTGCTGGGCAAGTGCCTGGACATCGACAACGGCGGCACCGCGAACGGCACGAAGGTGCAGCTCTGGACCTGCAACGGCACCGGCGCGCAGGTCTGGCAACCGCAGGCCGACGGGTCGATCCGCAATCCGCAGTCGGGCAAGGTGCTGGAAGCCGCCGGCGGGGCCACCGCCAACGGCACCCAGATCCAGATCGGCACGTACGCGGGCGGCGCCCACCAGAAGTGGGTGGTCAGCAGCGGCGTAACCGGCTGACGTCGGACGTGGGGGCGTGGCCCGACCAACCGGTCAGGTCGCGCCCCTCACCCGGTCAGCGGAACAGCACCGGCCGGCGGCGGCCGGTCAGGGGCCGTGCGGCAGCGGCTGGGCCAGCGCCCGCAGGTCCGCCGGCAGTTGGGCGAGCGCGTCCTCGAACTCCCGGTGCCCGACAACCCGGTGCATCGTCTGGAGCACGGCCCGGATGCCCCGCTCGGCGGTCGGCCGGTCCGTCCCGGCGCGGTCCGCCACCCGCCGCAGGAACTCGTCGTACCCGAACGGCTCGGGCGCCTCGACGGCCTTGATCAGCAGCGGGCTCAGCTCGTCGGCGAAGTGGGGGGCCAGCGCGGCCGCCTCCCCGCTGCTGATCCGCTCGGTGAGGGTCCGCAGGACCGCCTCGGTCAGCGGGCGCGCCTGGCCGGGCGGGACACCCGCCCGCGCCGCCACCTTGTCGACGAACGTCAGCTCGGCCATGCGCCCGCCCTTCTCCTTGGAGAAGCGTGGCTACCCGGGCCCACCGGCGACAAACCCGGGACCTGGGGCGGATGCCCGTTCTCCCGTTGCTCCGCGCGCTGCCGACCCGTCTCGTACGGTGAAATCGGACGGGGAACTCGACGGCTGCCCGACGGCGGCCCGCGCCGCAGGAGGAGCAGATGGCGGTCGACCTGCCCGAGGTGATCGACCGGTACTTCCAGGCCATGGACGACGATGACCTGGACGCGTTCGTGGCCTGCTTCGCGGACACCGCGAGCGTCGCGGACGAGGACCGGCTGTACGACGGGCGGGCCTCGATCCGCGCCTGGCGGCAGCGCACGATGGCCGCCTCCTCGTACACGGCGGAACCGCTGGCGGCCACGGCTCAGGCAGGCGACTCGTACCTGGTCCGCACGCGGGTGTCGGGCAGCTTCCCGGGCAGCCCCATCGAGCTGCGGTACCGGTTCACGCTGCGTGACGACCTGATCGGTGCCCTCGACATCCGTCCGTAACGACCTACCGGCCGATCGGGTCTACAGGAGGAGACGACGTGTCGCGAGTCTGGCTCATCACCGGCAGTTCCCGAGGGCTCGGCCGAGCCCTCGCCGAGGCCGTGCTGGCCGGTGGGGACCAGTTGGTCGCCACCGCCCGTACGCCGGCGCAGCTCGACGACCTGACCGATCAGTACGGCGACCAGGTCCGCGCGGTGGCCCTCGACGTCACCGACCCCGCCGCCGCCCGCGTCGCCGTACGCACTGCCGTGGACGCGTTCGGGAGTCTGGACGTCCTGGTCAACAACGCCGGGTACGCCGACGTCGCCGCGATCGAGGACATCGCGGAGGACGACTTCCGGGCCCAGATCGAGGCCAACTTCTTCGGGACGGTCAACCTGACCCGGGCCGTCCTGCCGATCATGCGGGAGCAGGGGCGCGGGCACATCATCCAGATCTCCAGCGTCGGCAGCCGGGTCGCCAGCGCCGGTCTGGGCGCGTACCAGTCGGCCAAGTGGGCCGTCGTCGGCTTCTCCGCCGTGCTCGCCAAGGAGGTCGCGGCGTTCGGGATCCGGATCACCAGCGTCGAGCCGGGCGCGCTGCGGACCGACTGGGCCGGGTCCTCGATGCGGAGGCTGCCGATGAGTGAGCCGTACCGGCCGGTCATCGAGCCGGTCGTCGACCGGATGAACCAGAGCACCGGCAACCAGCCGGGCGATCCCGCCCGGGCCGCCCAGGCGATCATCCGGATCACCGGGGTCGACGACCCGCCCGCACGGTTGCTGCTCGGCGCCGATGCCGTGGCGGGCGCCACGGCCGCCGCCGAGAGCCTCGCCGCGTCGGATGCGCGGTGGCGCGAGCTGAGCGAGTCCATCGTCTTCGACACGTCCTCCTGAGCCGGCGCGCCTCCCCGCCGAGCGGACCCTCCGGAACGGGACGGGACGGTCTTGATCACCGCCGAACGGACGAGACGGCGGGCCAACCGCCGGGTGGCATGATGTGCCGGCAACGGCTGTCGCTACGGGGAGGTGCTGCTGCCTCATGCCGGACACGATGGCGTACCAGGTGGCGAACGACCTGCGGGCGCTGCGCGCGTTCGTCAGCACCCGCGCCCTGGCCCGGGGCCTGTCGCCGCACCGGGTGGAGCTGCTGGCGCTGGCCGTCAGCGAGTTGGCCACCAACACGCTGCAGCACACCACCGGGGGCGGTCACGTCCGGCTGTGGGCCGAGGCGGACCAGCTGGTCTGCGACGTCGTGGACCGAGGGCCGACGCGGGCGTTCGGCCGCGGCATGCCGGCGGCCGACGCGGTACGGGGTCGAGGGCTGGCGATCGTGGAGCAGGTCTGCGACGAGGTCGCTGTGTTGACCAGGCCCAAGGAGACGGTGGTAAGGATCAGACTGGGTCTGTGACAGACCCGATCGGGAGGGCGGCACCATGCCGGACAGCGAACGCGAGGCGGAGTTGCTCGACGCCGAGCGCACCCTGCAGGCCGCGCAGCGGGCCGGCGACGTGGATGCCCTCGACGAGCTGCTCGTCGACCAGCTGATCGCCATCGGCCCGGCCGGCGACACGTTCACCAAGGGCGACGACCTGACCGCCCACCGCGAGCGCACCTCGGTCATCGAGGAGCTGATCGAGGAGGAGTTGGACCTCGTCGTCGCCGGGTCGACCGGGGTGACGTTCTTCCTGGGCAGGGTGGCGGGGGTGTTCGACGGCGCGCCGTTCTCGGCGCGGCTGCGCTACACGCGGACCTGGGTCCACGACGACCTGCACGGCTGGCGAGTCCTCGCCGCACACATCAGCCCGGTCTGAGCGCCCGGGCGGGTCGGTCGACTCAGACCGTGGACTCCAGCTCGTCGAGCGCCAGGCTCCACCAGGACTCCGGCTCGGCGAACGCCGCCGGGTCGACCGCCCGCAGGTCGACGCGGATGCGCGCGGCGCGGGCCGCCCGCTCCCGGCCGCCCGGGTCGGTGGCGATGAGCTGACCCAACCGGTAGAGGAACTCCACGAACGCCGCGAAGCTGCTGTTGACCGTCTCCAGGTTGGGCGTCTCCAGGTCCAGCAGCAGCACCGCGCCGGTCGCCGCCTCCAGGCAGAACAGCAGCATCGGGTCCTCGGGCGAGCTGCCCAGCACGATGTACGCGCCCGGCCCCCCGTCGCCCACCTCGATCATCAGGGTGGAGAAGAGCTGCACGTCGGGGGCCGACACGTCGACCGTGAAAAGGATCGGCACCTCGACCGGCAGCGCGCCGTACGGGGGGAACGTCTCCGGCCCCAGCGGGCCCAGGACGGTGTCGAAGCGCTGGTCCGGGAAGTAGATGACTCCCCGCTCACCCCACAGCGCGACCAACTCCTCGCGGGTGACGGTCACCGCCCAGCCTCCGTGTCGGTCTCGTCGGTCTCGTCGTCGTCCTCGTCTTCGTCGTCGAGCAGGCCCTGCTCGTCGAGGAACGCGTGCCACCGGTCGCCGGCGGGGGTCAGCTCGGCGTAGCCCGGGCCGAGCAGGTAGTAGTGCACGAAGGAGTCGACGTCGGGGGCGATCTCCTCGAAGGTGTCCGACATGGCCCACTCGGTGTTGGTCGGCGGGAAATACCAGATGGCGCCGGTGCCGCGATCCATGAAGATCGGCTCGTCGCTGCGGGTGCCGATCACCAGCCAGCCCGACGGATCCGCGGGGATGCGGGAGAACTCCGGTGCGTAGTCGAGGTAGTACTGGATGCTGGCGAGGGTCGACGTGGACCGCAGCTCGAACCGCCCGGCGCGGAGCCCGTTGACCACCAGCAGGAGATCCCGTAGGTCGGCCGGCAGATCCGCCGGCACGGCGTCGGTGGCCGCGCCGTCGCCGAACTGGGCGTACCCGAGGCTGGCCGGCTGGTCCTCGGCCAGGTCGGCCCGCAGCTCCTCGATGAGCTGGCGCAGCTCGGGGGTCAATCCACCACCTCTATTCGGATCGGCGTGCCGTCCGGCAGGCTTCTGATCTGCGGCCAGATCTGGTGCAGGCCGATGTCCGTGTTGGTTTTACCATGCAGCAGCTTGATGTTGTCGAGGGTGTCCGGCCCGCCGAGCTGGAGTTCCCAGACGTGGTCCGGGTGATAGCTGCTGAGCCGCTCACTGAGCCGGTTGGCCAGGTCCTTGTCGTGCGGCCAGTACTTGTCCCAGATCCTCTGCCGGATCCGCTCCTTGAAGCTGTCGGTGAGGTTGGTGTCCCGCTCGACCGGGTTGGTGGCCTTGTACAGCTTGCCCTCGTCGCTCAGTTTCTTGAGTGCCGCCATCTTTCGCCGGAACTGCGCGGTGGCGTGGATGTCCTTGCGCTGGACCCGGATCACCTTCGTCGGCAGGCTGTGGTCCGGCCCGGTGACCCGCACCTTCGGCGGGTCGAGCTTCTCCGCGGCCTTGCGGACGATCTTGCCGGCCGGCTTGGCGGCCGCGTCACGGCTACGCCTCGGTCTGCTAGGCATCGAGCAACTGCCCGATGACCTGGTCGATCAGCAGACCGACGATCTCCCGGGTGATCATCTGGAAGATCGGGATCTCGGCCAGCGAGGCCCCGAAGGTGGCCACCGCGGTCACGATGGCCTGGGCGACCTCGAACGCGAGGATGGCCAACTGCACGATCACCTGGATCTTCAACGCCAGGACGATGACCGCGCAGATGATCAGACCGGCACCGAGGATGATGGCCGCCTGAGCGCCGTCGCGCAGCACCAGCGGCCCGTTCTGCTCACCGGTCCACCACCCCTGGAACGCCTGCACGGCCGGGCCGATGTTCTGCGACCACACCTGGGCCGCACCGGCGTCGGCCTCGCCAGCCGTGGCACCGACCCGCCCGGCGAACTCGATCCACGCCTGACCCATCTCGAAGAGCTTCTCCTCGTCGCCCTCCGGCCAGGTGTACCCGATCCAACTCAGGGCGGTGACCAGCTCACCCGGCAGCTGCAAACCCATCGCGCTACCCCAGCCCGCCGGCCAGCGAGCGCATCGAGCCCGCGCCGTCCTCGTCGACCAGGTCGTACGCGTCGGCCATACCGCCGAGATCGCCGCCGGCGGAGTCGAGCTCCTCCCCCGCGATCCCCAGGCAGTCGAAGACGTACGCGGCGACCTCGGTGTAGGCGACCCCGATCAACGAGCCGATGTCGTCGGCGCCCCACGGCTCGCCGTAACCGTCCATCTGCGACTGGAAGCCGTCGAGGTCGGTGAGGAACCGGCGGGCCACGTCGCCGACGCTCTGCCCGGCATCGCGTAACGACTGCGGCAGCACCTCGAAGCCGTTGCCGCTCATCGCCGATCACCCCCGGCCATCCGCTCCTGCGCGTCGGTCAGCGCCTGCAGGAACGACCCCATCCGCGGCACCGCCGTGTCTCGGACCTGCGCCAACTGCTCCCGCAACTGGGACAGGTCACCGACCTGCGGCGGTGTCGCCGCACCCCGCATCGCGTCGATCGCCGCGTTGACGGCGGTGGTGATGTGCTCGGTCAGCTCCTCCGAACCGAGCCGCATCAGCCGAGGCTCCACCCAGAGGGATCGCAGCCGACCGTCCGTACCCATTTCGGCGCGGACCTGACCGTCCGCGGCCTCGCCGGCCGGCGGCTCGGCCGGCGCGCCGTCATCATCGGCGGCCGGTGGGCTGAGCGCCCCCAACGCCTGCATCGTCGCGTCCAACATGCGGGTGAACTCGCCGCTGACCGGATCCGCTGCCATGCGCCCTCCCCAAGGCCGTGCGGGCCGAGCCTAACCGACGGGTTCCACGACTTCACCCACCTGGCCGACCGGTCACAGTGGTATCGACCGGCCCGATGCGCAGGAGGCCGTCGTTGAGCGGCGTGCAGCGGACGCCACCCGTCGTGCGTAACGCCTTCCACGCCCCCGGGCCGACGGTGACGTCCATCCACGCGCACGGGCGGGCCGCCCGGTTGACCCGCAGGCTGACCGGGCCGTCGCCCGTGTCCAGCACCAGCACCCGGCCGATCAGCTCGTCCACCGCGATGCCGGTGGTGAGGACGTTGCGCCGCACCTGCGCCAGGCCGATGCCGGCGGGCAGCGACTCCTGCGCGATGACCGTCACGCTGGCGTCGCGGTGTGCGGGCTTGCCGAAGTACCGATCGCCGACGATGCCGAGGCCGGCCCGGACCTGAACCACGTCGACCAGCTCACCGGGCGGCGCTGGCGCCGGGCCGTCGGCGGGCCGGCCCACGAAGCGGTGCACGGGCGAGGCCAACAACTCGACGATCTGCGGCATGACAACGATCCTAGGAACCGGATGGCGCCGCCGGGCCGGGCACGCCGGACTCGAGCAGGAACGGTGGGGACGGCGGCACGGACGCCACCGTCCCCACCCGTGACGAGCCTCAGGCCGGCGTGCCCGTGACGGTGAGGCCCCGTGCCCGACCGATGTTGTCGAACGAGCCGAAGCCCACCCGTCCCGAGCCGAAGGTGGTGTCTTCCGCGGTCAGCAGCGGGTCCTTGTGGCCGTCGACGTACACGGCGATCTCGCCGGTGGCCGGGAGATGCACGACCCGCACCCGGTGGAAGTCGGCGTCGGTGATCGCCGGGTTGGCACCGCGCGACCGGCCGTTCCACTGGTGGTCGATGCGTTCCCGGTCGGCGTTGTTGACCTTGAAGATGCCGTTGTGCGGATAGATCGTGTTGTCGGTGGAGAGGTGCGCGTAGTAGAACTCGGTGTCCGAGCGCCAGCCGAAGACGATGATCACGTCGCGGTTGGTGACCTCCACCGGTGTGTCGAGCCGTACCCGTGCCTCGACCTCGACCGACGACCAGGTCGGGCCGGCGGTCAGCACGGCGTACTCGAAGGGCCGGCGCGGCCCGGGCCGGCTCTCGCCCGCCTCGGCGAGGATCACCTCGTCGCGGGTGAACTGCCACTTGGCCGGGGTGACCGGCGCCCAGTTCGCTGCCCCCGCGGTGCGGCGCAGGGTGGTGTGCCCGACGTCGCCGCTGGCGAAGACCCGGGTGCCGGTGACCTTCCAGACCTTGCCGTTGGCCTTGGCGACCACGTACAGCTCGCCGGCGGCGTCGGTGCCGAAGCGCAGGTCGACGCGCTCGGGGTTGCCCGGCGCGCCGGGCCCGGAGAGGTCCCGCATCCGGACCGGGCTGCCCGCGGCGTCGAAGAGGGCGAGCTGGTGGATCGCGGCCAGCCCTCGGCCTCGGCGCATCTCGTTGGCCTCGGTGTAGAGCACGCGGCCGTCGACCAGGTCGCCGAAGACGTACTTGCCCCGCAGGGCCGGCAGGGCACGTCCCCGGTAGACGAAACCACCGGCCACCGCCACACCGACGTCGTCGGTGCAGTTCCAGCCGGCGGCGGGGTCGTGGTCGTACGCGGCGACCGGGTAGGTGTAGCCGTAGCGGTCGTCGTCGGCGGGCAGCGGGTACAGCCGGTCGCAGGGGTTGGTGGCCGTCTTGTCGAAGACGAAGGAACCCTCCCGCTCACTCCAGCCGAAGTTGTCGCCGGCGCGGACCTCGTAGATCGCCTCGACGGCGTGCTCACCGATGTGCCCGAGGTACATCCGGCCGGTGGCCCGGTCCCAGCTGAACCGGTGCGGGTCGCGGAAACCCACGGCGTAGATCTCGCCCAGCGCGCCGGCCCGGCCGACGAACGGGTTCGTGGCAGGAATGCCGTACCGCCCGTTGGTCGCGTTGCTGCCCCGGGGGTCGATCCGCAGCAGCTTGCCGTGCGGCAGGCCCAGGTTTTGCGGGTCGGTGTTGCGCGCCCCCTGGCCGCCGTCGCCGACCGCGAGGTACAGCAGGCCGTAGTCGGCGTCGTGGCGCTTCGCGGTCGGGTTGAAGTTGATTTCCTGGATGCCGTGCACCTGGCCGGCGAACCCGATCCGCAGGACCTCCCGCCGGGTGCCGGCGAAGGTGTCGGCGGCCGGGTCGGTCGCCGTCCACTCGGTGATCACACCGTGGAAGATGGCGTTGGGCTGGGTGTGGTCCGGTGTGGTGGTCGCGGCCGACGCCAGCTCGGTGTGGATGGTGTAGAACCGGCCGTTGGTGCCGAACTCCGGGTGGAAGGCGACGTACCCGAAGCCCTGGCCGAGGCCGCGACCGGAGAAGAACTGCGGCGCGAACGTCGCCGCCACGTCGAGGTAGACGTGCGGCACACCGCCCTCGACCAGGTAGAGGCTGCCGTTGAGGTCGGGCACCGCGCGTCGGCCGGAGCCGTCGGGCAGCTCCATGATGGTGTTGATCCGGGCGGTACGCATGAGCCGCTGATCGGTGGGCGCCGGGGTGGGGTACGACTGCGGGAAGCTGGCGTACTCGCTGAGGACCAGCCCGAGCCGGGACTGGATCGGCATCTCGGGGATCGGGTCGTAGACCGCGTCGGCGGCCCGGGCGGGTGTCGCGAACAGGGTGGACAGGACCAGTACGGCGGCGGTGAGGCCGGCCGTCAGCGCGGGTCTGCGGCTGCCGCGAGCGCGGTGCGGGAGGGTGAGCACGCGTGTCTCCTTCTCGGTGGGACGGTGCCGAGGGTGGTCAGCGGGCCAGGTGGCGGTACTGCCTCCGCACGTCGTTCGCGGAGACCACGCTGTCGAGGAACATGAGGCCGTCCATGCGGCAGTCACACGGATTCCGCTCCAGCGTGTCCTGGGGGAAGCTTCCGCCGATCTTGATGCCCCGGGGGTCGGAGGCCGTGGTGACGTGCGGGCCCGGCCCGGACACCAGCCACGGGTCGTCGGTGCGGGTGTAGAAGCCGGGCACGGGCTCGCCGTTGCGGTAGAGGGCCAGGGCGCCGGTGCCGAAGTCGAAGGTGGCGGCGAGGTGCACCCACTCCCCCGCCGGGAGCAGCGCCCGCCAGTCCTGACTCGCGGCGAACGTCTGCGAGTTGCCACCGTCGAGGCGTCGGCCGAGCGCGACGAGGCGCAACTCGCCGTTGACGTCGATCAGCTCCAGCAGGGCCCGGACGCCGTGCCCGTCGGAGTCGCCGGTCAGCACCCCGGCCAGCCCGATGGCGTTGAACCGGTCGGTCGGGTCGGGGGTGGTGGAGTCGGGCAGCGGACTGGCCATCTGCAGCTTGAACCAGCCCATCACGGTGGTGCCGGCGGTGGCGCTGAAGGCACGCAGGGTGCGGACCCCGCTGGCCGACCAGGTGCCGGCCTTCCAATCGTCGTTGCCGGCCACGGCCGGGTCGACCTGCCGGGTCTGCACCGCGTTGCCGCTGCCCCGGTAGGCGTCGTCCGGCACCCGCATGGCAGCACCGCCGTTGATCAGCTCGATCTCGGTGCCGGAGCGGCCCTGGTCGCGTTCGAGCGCGGGGTCGCCGGGCACCGGGTGGTCGAAGTCGTACGCGGCGACGAGGTGCGCCCGCAGCGCCGGATGGACAGCGGTCGGACCAGGCCGGCCCGCCTGCGCCGCTGGAGCCCCGGCGCTGGTGAGCACGCCGATCATCAGGAGGGAGACGGTGGCTTTCCTGGCCCTCGCCATCACGGTCACCTCATTTCGCGGCACGCCGGTGCCGGTCACGTAAGCGCTTGCGTAAGCGCTTACGTACCCTAGGCTTCGATCATCGTCACTGGCAATAGATCGGGTGACATGGATGTTTTCGAGGAGTTGTGGATGCCCCGGCCTGGCCAGCGCCTGCGCCTCGTGGACGTGGCCCAACGCGCGAACGTCTCACTCGCCACGGCATCCCGGGCCCTCGCCGGCCGGGAGGGGGTCAGCGCCGAGGTGGCCGACCGGGTCCGGCAGGTCGCCCGGGAGCTGGGCTACGTCGCCAACCCGTACGCCCGCACCCTCGCCAGCGGTGCCAGCTCCACCGTGGGGCTGGTCGTCCACCAGGTCGACGACCCCTACTTCTCCGAGATCGCCGGTGGCGTCATCCAGCTCGCCGGCGAACAGGGGCTGCTCGTGCAGATCTGCCAGTCCGGGCGCGACCCCGCGTACGAGCTGCAACAGCTACGCCACCTCATCGCCCAGCGGGTCGGCATCATCCTGATCAGCGGCTCCGGGTACGACGATCCGCGAATGGAGGCCGAGGCCCGGGCCGAGCTAGCGGCGTTTCAGGACCACGGCGGCCGGGTCGCCGCCATCGGCCGGCACGCCCTCGGCGTCGACGCCGTCCTCCCCGACAACGAGGCCGGCGGCCGGGCGCTCGCCCAACACCTGGTGGACCTCGGCCACCACCGGATCGCCGTCGCTGCGGGCAGCGCCGGCCTCACCACGGTCGCCGACCGGCTCGCCGGCGTGTCGTCGGCCCTGCGACAGCGCGGGCTCGACCCGGCCGACCTCGCCGTCGTGCACTGCGACTTCACCCGCAGCGGCGGCCGGGCGGCCACCGAGCAGATCCTGCACGAGCACCCGGAGACGACCGCGATCGTCGCGCTCAATGACGCGATGGCGATCGGGGTGCTGTCGACGCTGCGGGCCCGCCGCGTCCCGGTGCCCACCCGGATGTCGGTCGTCGGCTTCGACGACGTGTCGGTGGCCGCCGACCTCGCCCCCAGCCTCACCACCGTCCGGCTGCCGATGACCGAGATGGGGCGCACCGCGCTCACCCTCGCGCTCAAGCCCCGCTCGGCGCGTCCCCGGCGGCGTGCAACCGGGCACCTGCTGGTCGTCCGCGACTCGACCGGAGCCGCGCCGGTCACCTGACCGGCGGGCGACGGCCGGGTTTCGGCGGCAATGCCGCACCCGGCGGCCACCGCTTCTGGCACCGTCGAGGGGTACGCCGAAGCTCGTCACCGGTGCGGAGGGTTGATGGACGAGAACCCGGTGCGGCACCGGACCGTCGAGGTCGACGGCATCACGATTTTCTACCGCGAGTCCGGCGCGGCGGACGCGCCGGTGGTGCTGCTGCCGCACGGTTACCCGTCGTCGTCGTTCCAGTTCCGCCACCTGCTGCCCGCACTGGCCGACCGGTGGCGGGGCATCGCGCCCGACTACCCCGGCTTCGGCTACAGCGACACGCCCGATCCCGGCCGGTTCGCGTACACCTTCGACGCGAACGCCGAGCTGCTCCGGCGGTTCACCGAGGTGCTGGGGCTGACCCGCTACGTGCTCTACCTTCAGGACTACGGCAGCCAGTTCGGGTTGCGCCTGGCGATGGCCGCGCCGGAGCGGGTCGCCGGGCTCGTCATTCAGAACGGCGACATCTACCCGGACCAGCACGGCCCGAAGTACGAGCCGCTCAAGCGGTTCTGGCATGTGCCGACCGCCGAGGGTCGGGAGCAACTCGCCGCCGCGATCAACGAGGAGGGCTTCCGGCGCGAGTTCCTGGGCGAGCTGCCCGACCGGCTGGTCGACCGGGTCAGCCCCGACCTGTGGCGGCTCTCCGGCGCACTGGTCGCGGACCCACGGCGGCGCGACGCCTGGTTGCGACTCCTCGCCGACCAGGGCAGCACCGTCGCCTGGTTCCCCCGACAACAAGAGTATCTGCGCACGCACCGGCCGCCCACGCTGATCGTCTGGGGGCCGCACGACGGCTACATGCCCGCAGGCGCGGCGCGTGCGTACCTGCGGGATCTGCCCGACGCCGACCTGCACCTGCTCGACGGCGGACACTGGCTGCTCGAGACACACCTCGACGAGGTGGTCGGGCTGGTCCGCGACTTCCTCGCCCGCGTCCAGCCCGGACTGGCGGCGCCGGGTCCCGAAGACCACTGTTCTCAACCCGCCCGATCCCGCGCCCGCCTAGGGTGAGGCCTGGGGTGCACAGATGCGACACATCGACCACGAGGACACAGCATGGACCTGAAGCTCGAGGTGGTCGTCGTGCCGGTCACCGACGTCGACCGGGCGATGCGGTTCTACGAACAGCTCGGGTTCAGCCTCGACATCGACTACGTCGGCGGCCCGGACTTTCGGGTCGTGCAGCTGACCCCGCCCGGCTCCGCGTGCTCGATCATCATCGGCACCGGGATCACCGCAGCCGAACCGGGCTCGGTGCAGGGCCTCCTGCTCGTGGTCACCGACATCGAGGCGGCCCGCGCGGACCTGGTCACCCGGGGCGCTACGGTGTCCGACGTGTTCCACGACGCGGGTGGGGTGTTCCACCACGCGGGCAACGAGCAGCGGGTGAGCGGCCCGCACCCGGACCGCGCCGACAAGGGCTCCTTCGCCTCGTTCAGCGACCCGGACGGCAACGGCTGGATGCTCCAGGAGATCCGCTCGCGGCGTTAGGTGCGGTCGCTCAGACCCTGCGGGAGTTGCGCAGAGCGACCTCCAGGTTGTCGGCGATGTCGCGGGTCAGCGGATCGTCCGAGCCGAAGGCCCGCGCCGCCAGCTGATGACTGGTCTCCAGCATCTCCAGGGCGGCCTGGGCGTCACCGGCCACGAACAGGGACGCCCCGAGTGTCTTCGCGGTGGTGAGCGTGGCCGGGTGGAACTTGCCGAGCCGCCGCCGCTGACGCCGCAGCACGTCCTGGAGCACCGGCAACCCCTCCGCCCACTGGTGGACCACCACGAGCGCACACCCGAGGTTGTACGCGTACATCAGGGTGTCCGGGTGGCCGCGGCCGTACGCGTCGACCGCCCGCCGGTGGGCCTCGCGGTGCAGGTTGGCCGACTCGACGAGTCGCCGCTGGCGGAACAGGGCCGACCCGAGCCGGTCGAGCGTGGTGAGCGTCTCGGGATGGGCCGGGCCGAGTTCGCGTTCGCAGTCGGCCAGGTGCGCGCGCCAGGCCCGTTCGGCCGGCGCGTACTGGCCGGCGTCGAAGAGCGCCAGAGCCGCGCGCGAGCGACGGTCCAGCTCCGCCGGCAGCGGCTTCGGCCGGGACGGTAGAAACTTCATCCGCGCCTCCCCAGGATCGGTCCTAACCCGGCCCGGCCTTGCCGAGCCGGTCGTCGAGCGCACGCCCCTCGGCGGCGGTCAGCTCGGGCCCGGCCACCGGCAGGCCGAGCGCGTCGGCCAGGTCACGCAGGCGCAGGTCGATCGCGGCCTCGACCAGCTCGGCCAGCTCGGCCATCGCCTCCCGGGCCCGCCACCAGGCGGTGAGCAGCGTGCCGGCCCCGATGAGCAGCGCCGGCCACCACCCCACCCCGAGCAGCAGGTACAGCACGGCCCAGCCGACCAGCGCGACGGCCTCGCCGTACCGGGCCCGCGCGTCGGTGATCGGCTGGCGGGCGTCCTCGCCGAGCAGCAGCCAGAGCCGTGGCCAGACCAGCGCCGCGTCCACGTGGTACTGCGCGCGCACCCGAGCCCGCAGCAGCCGCACCCGGTCGGCCAGCCAGGTGGGCCGCTGCGGCAGGTACGCGGCAACGACCGGCACGCCGGCACGGCTCGCGGCGGTGAGCGCCCGGGAGCGCCGCGACCACCGGGTGCGGGTGATCAGCTCGCCGGTGAGGAACCGCTCGCGCAGCCACCCGCGCTGGACCAGACGGCCGATGCCGGGCGCGGCCGTGCCGGCCAGCCCCGCCGCGACGAGAGCGAGCACGGCGGTGACCACCAGTCGGGCCGGTCGGGCCGACAGGTCGCGGCCGGCGTCGTCGGCCAGCGCGACGAGCCGGTCGACGTCGACCGCGTGAGCGTGACCGAGTGCCCTCGCGACCGCGCCGGTGGCGACCAGCAGCAGGCCCGGCAGCAGCACCGCGGTCAGCCACCGGCCACTGATCCGTCGGCCCACCTCGGTGAGGACGCCGATCATGCGGGCCGCATCGGCAGGTCGAAGGCCGTGCACCGGGGCGGGTGCCCGTCGTCGTCGCGGGTGGCGTGTCGAACACACCGGTCGCGTGGGCAGCGGTAATCCCCCGCACCGACTCCCGGGGCCCGGGTCATGCCGGGCAGGCCGGCCAGCCCCACCGTCGGCCGGTCGGACCAGCCTCGCTGCTCGGCGTCGTCGGCCGGGGGCCGCCACTTGAGCAGCGCCCGGTGCGCCGACGCGCCCGCCCGGACCCGCTCGGCGTCGCGGTCGAGCCGGTCGAGCACCCCGCTGGCCCGGGCCTGCTCGCGCAGCGCGGGCAACAGGGCGCACCAGGCGGCCAGGTCGTCACTGTCGGACTGCACCTGAGCGGCCTCCCCGGTCCTCTGTGGGCTCCGAAGTCTATCGAGGTTCCTCTACGCTGGGTGGTACCCGACCCACGGGAGGTCACCCCGGTGTTCCGGCGACGTCAGCCGCCAGCGGCCAACGACGACCGGGTCGGCTTCGCCCTGCGGGAAATCCGGGGTCGGCTCGCGCAGTACCACGAATCGGGTCGGGTGGCCGAGCTCGACGAGGCGGTGGCGGCGGGCGTGCACGCGCTGGCGCTGTGCGCCGCCGACGCACCGCAGCGGCCTGCCGCCCTGCTCGTGCTCGGCGAGGCGCGCGGCCTGCGGTTCGAGCACACCGACTCGCGCGACGACCTCGCGGCGTGCGTCGAGGTCTACCGTGAGCTGGCCGGGTTGGCGCCGAGCGAGCAACCCGACCTCACCGGGTTCGCACTGCACGCGTTCGCCACCCGATCGCTGCAGCTCGGTCTGCTGACCGGCGCGCGACCCCCGGTCGAGCAGGCCCTGCTGGCCGCTCGGGAGCTGAACGACCTCGGCCTGTCGACCGGCGTTCCCGAGCTGCACGCGGCAGCGGCGGCGATCTTTCAGCAGGGTGTTCTCCTGCTGCCGGCCGACCATCCGGATCGGGCGGGCCTGGCCGCGCTTCGCGGCGCCGCGCTGATCCAGTGGACGGTCAACACGGGCGACCTGTCGCGGCTCGCCGAGGCGACCGAGGAGGTGGAGCGCGCCGTCCGACTGTGCGCGGTCGACGACCCCAACCGCCGTCCGTTCCTGGCGCTGCTCACCGACGTCCGCCGGCTGGCGTACGAGAGCACGGGCACCCGCGAGGCGCTCGACGGGATGCTGCGCAGCATCCGCGACGCCCTCGACCTGTACGCCTCGGGGCACCCGGTGTCGATGACGCTGCGGTTCAACCTGGGCCTGCTGCACCGGGACCGCTACCGGCTCAGCGGCGACCTGGCCGACCTCGACACCGCCGCGCAGCAGCTCCGACTGGTCGCCGCGCAGGCGTCCGATCCGTCCATCCGCGAGTCGGCGCATCAGGCGCTGACGGAGGTGACCGAGCTGGGTGGCCCACCGCCGCCGGTCGACCTCCCACCCGGCCTGACGTTCGTCGCCGGCCCCGGGTCGAGGCCGCAGCGCACGGCGGCCGAGGCCGGCGACGACCTCGCCGAGCTGGCCCGGCACAGCACCGCGCTCGCCGACCTGCTCAGCGAGTACGAGCGCACCGGCGACCTGGCCCTGTTGGAGCGCATCCGCGACGACGGGCACACCCTGCTGGCGCGGCTACCGGCCGGGCACCCCGTCCGGGCGCTGATCGGCATCGCGCTCGGCCCCGCGTTGATGCGTCGGTTCGAGGCGTACGGCGAGGCGGCCGACCTGGACGAGTCGGTCGACCTGCTGCGGGCGGCCGTCGAGCGACCGGCGCTGAGCCCCACGCACGTGATCGGTGAGCTGGTAAACCTCGCAGCGGCGCTGATCAACCGGTTCCTGCGCGACCGTGGCGGCGCCGACCTCGACGAGGCGATCGTCCTCTGCCGGCGCGCGATCGAGCTGACCCCCGCCGCGGAGCCGAGCCACGCCCGTTACCTGCTGATCCTGGGCACGGCGCTGGTCTACCGGTTCCAGCACACCGACCGGCGTTTCGACCTGGACGAGGCGATCGAGGTCGGGCAGGCCGCGCTGGCCGCAGCGGCCGACGAGACGACCGCCACCCGAGCACGCGCCAACCTGGGCAACCGGCTACGACAGCGCTTCCTAACCGGCCGGGCCCCGGGCGACCTCGACGCGGCGGTGACGCACCTGCGGGCCGCCCTGGCCACCGCCGACGATCCGGCCGTCCGGCTCAACCTCGCCCTGGCCCTGCGCGACCGAGGGCCCGAGCGCCGCGCCGACCTGCTCGACGCGGTCGACGAGTACCAACGCGTGCTGGGCGCGGTGCCGCCACGCTCGCCGCTGCACCTGACCGCGCGGCTGGGCCTCGCCCAGGTGCTCGCCGACCTGGGCCGCCCCGAGGAGGGCATCGCCGCTCTGGACGGGATCGCCGAGGAGGCCGCCGATCGCTCGTTCGAGCGGATGGACGCGCTGGTGCTGCTGGCGGGGCTGCGGGCCGCCCTGGCCAGCGAGGGGCGCGGCGAGTGGGGCCCCGCCGCGCGGGCGTACGACGACGCGGTGCAGCACCTGCACCGGACCGTGTGGCGCGGGCTCGGCGGCGCCGATCGTGAGCAACTCGTTCGGCGGTGGGGAGCGGTCGCCTCGGACGCCGCCGCGGCCGCCATCTCCGCCGGGTTACCCGAGCGGGCCGTGGAGTTGCTCGACCACGGGCGTTCACTGTGGTGGGGTCAGGTGCTGGACAGCCGTTCCGAGGTGACCGCGCTGGCCACGGCACATCCGGCTCTCGCCGAGCGGCTGACCGCGCTGCGGGACGACGAGCGGGCCTGGTCCGACGGGCCCGGGCAGGCCCAACGCCGACGGGACCTGGCCCGCGAGTGGGACGACCTGGTCGCCGCGGTCCGCGCTCGGCCCGGGTTCGCGTCCTTCCTGCAACCCACGCCGTTCGCCGAGCTGGCGGAGGTGGCCACCGACGGCCCGGTGGTGCTGGTCAACGTCAGCGGGTACCGCTGCGACGCGCTGATCCTCACCGCGCGCGGCGTTCAGCTCGTGCCGCTCCCCGACCTGAGTGCGGCGCAGGCCGACGAACGCACCGGCCGGTACCTCGACGTGGTCACCCGGGTCGGTGTCGGCGGCCTCTCCGCCGGGCCGCGCGAGCAGGTGCTGTTGGCGTACCTCGAATGGTTGTGGGACGTGGTGGCGGCGCCCGTGCTGGCCGCCGTCCCGCCGTCGGTGACACGGCTGTGGTGGTGCCCGACCGGGCCGCTCGCGCTGGCCCCCCTGCACGCGGCCGGCTACCACGACCCGGACGACGCGCCGGCCGGGCGTTCGGTGCTGGACCGGGTGGTGTCCTCGAGCACCGCGACGCTGCGGTCGTTGCGGTACGCCCGCCGCCCGGCGGTCGTCGGCGAGCACCGCCCGCTCGTGGTGGCCTGCGCCGAGCGGCCGTCGTACGTCACGGGGCTGCCCGACCTGCCGGCGGCGGCGCGGGAGGCCGAGCTGCTGCGGTCGCGGTTCCCCGCCGCGACCGTGCTGACCGGGCCGGCGGCCACCCGGGCCCGCGTGACGGCGGAGCTGGCCGGTCGGAGCAGTGCGCACTTCGCCTGCCACGGGGACGCCACGGCCGCTGGGCAGCCGGCGCTGTTCCTCGCCGACGCGCCACTGACCCTGACCGACGTCGCCCGCCTCGACCTCAGCGGAGCCCAGCTGGCGGTGTTGTCCGCCTGTCACACCGGGCGGGGCGGCGCGGACCTGCCGGACGAGGCCGGTCACCTGGCCGCCGCCCTTCAGGTCGCCGGGTTCCGGCACGTCGTGTCGACCCTCTGGGCGATCGGCGACCACGCCGCGGCCACGGTGACCGATCGCCTGTACGACGGCCTCAGCGGCACCGACGGCACGCTCGACCCGTCCCGATCGGCGGACGCGCTGCACGCGGTGACCCGCGCGCTGCGTGCGACGGATCCGTTCCGGCCGAGCAGGTGGGCACCGTTCGTCCACCACGGCCAATAACTGGGCACCGGTACTCATTCCCGAAGCCCACCGCACGGGGGATGATCTCCCGATGACGGCGACGAGGGGTACGCGCGCACTGCTCGGTGTTCTGTTCCTGGCGGCGGCCACGGTCGGGGCGTGGTTGCTGTGGCTGGGCCGGGACACCCGCCAGACTGTGGACCCGCAGACCGGCGCGACGAGCGGCCCGTACGAGGCGTGGCAGGTGATCGGCTGTGTGCTGACCCTCGCGCTGCTCGCCGCCCTCGCCGGCACGCGGCTCAGCCCGTGGGTGGTGGCGCCGGTGATGACGGTGGCCTTCACGGTGGTCTGGTCGTGGCGGGCCGCGTCGACCGACAACAGCGGGCTGTGGGTCGTCGGGGCGATATTGGTGCTGGTCGGGATGGCGGTCGGCAGCACAGCGGTGAGCCTCGTCGCACGGGCGGTGAGCCGCCGCCGCGCCTAAGCCTCCATGGTGGACGATTCCCATCTGTGATCTCATCTGCGCATGATCACTCCGACTCCCCTCATGCGCCTGGTGGCCGGCGTCTGGGGGTTCAAGACCCTCGCGGTCGGCGTCGAAATCGGCCTGTTCACCCGGCTCGCCGACGGCCGGACGATGACCGTCGAGCAGGCTGCCACCGAATTCGGGATGGCCGAACGTCCAGCGGATCTGCTGCTGGCCGCGAGCGCCTCGCTCGGCCTGCTGGAGAAGACCGGCGACGGCTACCGCAACTCCGAACTGGCCGAGCAGTTCCTGGTGGAGGGGCGTCCGTACTACTTCGGGGCCCAGGTGCGCTACTCGGACCTGCGGACCTACCTGCCCTGGCACCGCATCGGCGAGGCGCTGCGCACCGACCGGCCGCTGACCTGGGATCCGCATGCCCAGCAGTCGATGTTCGACACCACCGACCCGGAGATGCTTGCGCAGTTCTGGGACGCCATGTACTCCACGTCCAGCTTCACCGCCAGCGCGTTGGCCGACGCCTACGACTTCTCGGCGCACCGTCGCCTGCTCGACGTGGGCGGCGGGGCGGGCGCGTTCCCGATCGAGTTCTGCCGGCGCCTGCCGGAGCTGCGGGCGACCGTCCTGGACCTGCCGCACGTCTGCGTACGGGCGCAGGAGCGGATCGCGGAGGCCGGCCTAAGCGAGCGGATCGGCACGGTCGCCGGTGACTTCCTCGCCGACCCGGCGCTGCCGGGCGGGCACGACGTCATCCTGCTCAGCATGATCCTGCACGACTGGGACGAGCCGACGAACCGGGCGCTGCTGGCCCGCTGCCACGCGGCGCTGCCACCCGGTGGCGCGGTCGTCGTCTGCGAGCTGCTGCTCAACGACGAGCGCACCGGCCCGCCGGAGGCGGCCCTGATGGGCATGAACATGCTGGTCGAGACCGAGGGCGGCAAGAACTACTCGGGCGCCGAGTACGCCGCCTGGCTCACCGACGCCGGCTTCGTCGACGTCCGCACGGTGCCGTTCGACGCCCCCGGCGCCAACGGCGCGGTGGTGGCCCGTCGGCCCTGACCGGCGAAAGCGGCCCGCGCGGGCCCATAGGCCCGCGCGGGTCGAGTGTGGCGGCGGCGTCGCCGCACTGGCGTCCGATCAGATACCGGTACGGGTCAGGCGCGAGCCTTGGCGGGTTGCTTCATGAAGTCCATGATCGCCTTGTTGACGTCGTCGGCGTGCGTCCACGGGATGCCGTGCGGCGCGCCCTTGAGCGTGATGAGGTTGGCGGTCGGCATCATCGGCCCGAGCCGTTGACCGGTCACCGGGTAGGGCAGCACCCGGTCCTGGTCACCCTGCATGATCAAGATCGGCACGTCGATCTTCGGCAGGTCGGGGCGGAAGTCCTCCTGCCAGGCGTCCACGCTGTCGTGGGTGGCCCTCGCCGAAGCCATCGCACCGATCTGCCAGTGCCCCCGGTACGCATCCTCGCTGACCCGCTTGCCCATGTTCTGATCCGGGTTGAAGAACGCGTCGCAGAACGACGTCAGGTAGGCGTAGCGGTCCTTGATGATGGCGTCCTGGAAACCCTTGAAGAGGCTGGTGTCGACGCCCTCCGGGTTGTCCTTCGCCTTGGCCAGCATGGGTTGCAGCGGGCTGAGCAGGACACCGCGACTCACTCGCTGGGAGCCGTAGTTAGCCAGGTAGCGAACGACCTCGCCGGTGCCCATCGAGTGACCGACCAGGGTCGCCTCATTCAGGTTCAGTTCGGTCATCAACACGTCCAAGTCCGCCGCGAACGTGTTGTAGTCGTACCCGAACGTCGGCTGGGCCGAGTTGCCGTATCCGCGTCGATCGTAGGTGATCGTCCGGTAACCGGCGTTGAGTAGCGCGTTGGTCGCCTTCTCGAAGGTCGCCCCGTTGAACGGGAAACCTGCGATCAACACGACCGGCTTACCGGAACCATGATCCTCGTAGTACAGGTCGATGGGTGCGGAGTTTTCCGTCCCCACGGTGATGAAAGGCATGTTTTTCTCCTGCTCCGGTTTGGGCTGTCGGACGTCAGCGGTTTCCCGCCCGGTCCCGGGATATGCCGGCCGGGCCAGCCCGTCGCGACGGACGTGGATCCCATCGACATTTATCGACACCGTTGCTAGGGTCGCCGGTAGGAAAGTTTCGGCGTACGGGAGGTGGGCATGCCCCGACGGATCTACACGGGGGTCGTCGCGCTGACCATTGGAGCGGCCACGGTCGCTCTCGGCGGCGCACCGGCCTCCGCTGACCCGGTGGTGCCCCGGCACGCCATCGTGGTCTGCCAGAGCGCCAGCCTCTACGCCAACTACGACTCCGCTGGAGGCCCCACCGGCCTCAAGCGCACCCTCGAGTACGGCAACAAGATCGGCCACACACCGGGCGCGCATCCGGTCTACAACGGGTGGGCCGCCTCGTTCGACTTCGGTCCGAACGACTGGGGCTATCTGCGGATCGAGTGCATCGGCGGGTACGACTCATGGTGACCCGCGCACGGGCGACGGTCGCCCTGCTGGCCGGGATCCTCACCGCGACGCTCGCCGCACCGGCCCCGGCGCAGGCGGCGAACGGCACCATCGGCCAGCGCGAGACAGTGTGCGCTAGCGACCTGTTCGTCCGCACCGCGCCCGTCGGTGCCTGGATGGGCACCCTCTACCAGGGTCAGACGTTCCTCGTCGAAGGTCCCCGCAGCGGCGGATACGTCTACGGGTTCGCCTACGGCCACATCAATCGACGCGGCTGGGTGCAGGACGGCTGGTTCTGCTAGTCACGGCGGCATAGCCTCGGGGCGTGAACCTTCCGCCCCGGCTGCGGGCCGTCAGCGACCTGCACATCCGCTACCCGGAGAACCGATCGTTCGTCGAGGAGCTGCATCCGGGCAATGACGGTGACTGGCTGCTCGTCGCCGGCGACGTGGGCGAGTTGTTCGCGGACATCGAGTGGGCGCTCGGGCAGCTCAGCAGCCGATACGCGACAGTGGTGTGGGCGCCGGGAAACCACGAGCTGTGGACACCGCCCGACGACCCGGTGCAGCTGCGTGGTGAGGCGCGCTACGACGCGTTGGTCGAGCTGTGCCGCCGGCTGGGGGTCGTCACCCCGGAGGACCCGTACCCCGTGTGGGACGGCGACGGCGGCCCGGCCACCGTCGCACCGCTCTTCGTCGGGTACGACTACACGTTCCGGGTCCCCGAGGCGAGCACCAAGCAGCAGTCGCTGGACCTGGCGTACGAGGCCGGCGTGGTGTGCACGGACGAGATGCTGCTGCACCCCGATCCCTACCCGAGCCGGGAGGCGTGGTGTGACGCCCGGGTCACCGAGACCGAGCGTCGGCTCGCCGAACGCGACCCGGCCCTGCCGACCGTGCTCGTCAACCACTACCCACTGGTGCGGGAGCCCACCGACGTGCTGTGGTTTCCGCAGTTCGCGCAGTGGTGCGGCACCGTCCAGACCCGGGACTGGCACCTGCGGTTCGGGGCGGCCACGATGATCTACGGGCACCTGCACATCCCCCGGACGACGTTCCACGACGGGGTGCGCTTCGAGGAGGTCTCGCTCGGCTACCCGAGGGAGTGGCAACGACGCGGGCCGGTGCCCAACCCCGTCCGCACCATCCACCCGGCGAACGACCTGCGCCGGATGCGTGAGCCGGCCGGCTGACACCGGATCTCGGTCAGTGGGTGAGGCCGCGAACGCGCCGGGACCGGCGACGCTGACGAGGATCGGGTGACAGGTCCGGCTAGACGATCATCAGGGCGAGGCGCTGACCGGCTATGACGAGGGCATCTTGCCAGTCGCGCTACGCCCACCTACCGACGAGGTGTGTCGTGACGACGCCTTGGGACCCCCAGTCGTGTCCCGATCAGCGGAGCGCTTTCTCCATGACCTGTTCCCTGGTGACACCGTCGGACAACACGCTCCCAAGCTGCCCGGTGACGACGAAACCATTGCGTCGATAGAGGGCGATGGCGGCTTCGTTGCCCGGGATCACCGCGAGCTTCAACGTCCTAGCGTCTGACCGCAGGGCCCAGGTTTCGACGGCCGCTATCAGCCGGTCTCCAACACCGCGCCCCCGAGCCTCAGGACCAACCCACACGGACCTCAGCTCGCTGATGCCGTTATCAGCGGGAACGCCAGCAGCCATGCCAACGGCATGCTCGTCGAGCAACGCAACGACGTTGTAGCTGCCCGGCAACTCCAGGCGCGAACGCCACCGCTCCTCACCACCGCTATGCCATTCGGCGAGCCGAGACTTGAACGCGTGTGGTGCCTCGGTGAGCGCAGCGAGGCGGGTCTCCCGCCACAACGGCCAGTCGTCGATCGTGACGGTACGCAGACTCAGCACGTCGATGAGTCTCCTGGACATCCGGTCAGGATGGTCGAGGACGCCCAGTGCACCTAGTCACATGATCCAGCAGCGGACCAAACCCCGGGGCGCGCCCCGCCCCGCCCCGCCCCGCCCCACGCCGCCCCGCCCCGCCTCGCCTCGCCTCGCCTCGCTGATCTTGCAGTTTCGGTCGCCGATATGTGTGGGATGCCCGCTACGTCGAGGCAGCAAGTGCAAGATCGCGGGAAAAGCGACCCCGCTCTCGTCGATCATGAAGTTGCGATGTCCACATTGACGCTATACGAGTGCTTTGTCACCCCACCACAACTCCATGATCGACGAGGCAGGGGCGAGGCGAGGCAGGGCAGGGCGAGGCAGGGCAGGGCGAGGCAGGGCAGGGCAGGGCGGGGCGAGGCAGGGCGGGGTGGGTTGACGAACGGTCCAGGATGTCCTCACTGGGCGCGGGCTGCGCTCCGGATGGGCGGCCGCCGGTCCTCCGGCGACCGCCCATTCGGCGGTCAGCTCGCGTACACCTCCAGCCCCGACAGTTGCCCCGCCGGCCAGCCGGTGTTGCCGGTCACGGTGATCCGCACGTAGCGGGTCTGCGCGGCGGTGAACGTGATGGTCACCTGGTTGCCGGTGGCCGGGTTGAAGGTACGGCCGGCCGCCCCGGCCAGCGTGCCGAAGCTGCCCCCGTCGGTGCTGCCCTGCACGGCGATGGTCTGGGTACGGGTGCCCCAGGCCGATGCCGGCGGCAGCTTGAGCACCACCCGCCCGACCGTGCGGGAAGCGCCCAGGTCGACCTGGACCCACTGCGGGAAGGCGTTGTTGACGCTCTCCCAGTAGCTGTTCGCGTCGCCGTCGACCACGTTGCCCGACCCGTAGCTCTGGGTGTGGCTGCTCTCGGAGGTGGGTCGACCTCGGGCGAGGTCGGCGTTGGTCGGGGCGTCGGTGGTGACCGTGACGGCGTTCGACGCGGCGGAGGTGTTGCCCGCGGCGTCCCGCGCGGTCACCGTGAAGGTGTACGCGGTGGACGCGGTGAGCCCGCCCACGGTCGCCGTGGTGCCCGTGCCGGTGGTGACGACCGTGCCGCTGCTGCGCACCTCGTATCCGCTGACCCCGACGTTGTCGGTCGACGCCGTCCAGGCCAGTGACACGCTGGTCGCCGACTTGCCGGTCACCGTGAGGCCGGTCGGCGCGCTGGGCGGGGTGGTGTCGGTCGGCGTGTCGGTGGCCGCGTACACCTCGACCTGGGAGAGCTGCGCGGCCGGCCACCCGGTGTTGCCGCTGAAGCTGAGCCGGACGTACCGGGTGGTGGTGGGCGGCAGGGTGCGGGTGACGATGTTGCCGGTCGCCGGGTCGAAGGTGAACCCGGCGGCCGCGGCGATGGTGGCGAAGGACGAGCCGTCGGCGCTGCCCTGCACGGTGACGGTCTGGGTCCGCGCCCCCCAGCCGCCGGGCAGTCGCACCACGAGCCGACCGATCCGGTAGCTGGCGCCGAGGTCGACCTGCCACCACTGCGGGAACGAACCGCCGCTGCTCTCCCAGTAGCTGTTCGCGTCGAAGTCCACCGCGTTCGACGCCGGGAACGGGCCGTTCTGGCTGCTCGCCTGGGTGGGTCGGCCGACGGCCAGGTTGCCGCCGGGGTTCGGGGGCTGCCCGCCGACCACCGGCTGGGTGGGGCGCACGGAGGTGAGGGCGAGCTGCCCCTTGAGCATCCGGCCGCCGTCGGCGGTGATCCGCAGGTAGTAGTCGGCCGAGCAGGCCACGCCATCCTCGTCCAGGGCCCGGATGTTCGCGCCGGCCGGGGTCGTGGCCTGGGTCTCGGACGTCTTGGCGATCTGGTTGCCCTCGTTGTACTCGTCGAACATGGACACGTAGAGGCCCTGGGAGCCGAGCCGGACCATGTTGTAGATGTGCCGCCAGTAGAAGTCGCCGTGCTTACGGTGGCCACCGGCGAGGTCGCCGGGCATCACGCAGGGCAGGTAGTCGATGCCACGCGCCGCACAGTCGGCCATGTCCCCGACGTTGACGTTGTTGTAGTACGAGTCGAGCTCCTCCACGGTCCGGGCCCGGTAGACCATCCACGGCGAGATCGCGTTGAACGCGTGGTAGACGTCGAGGAAGCCGGGGCGGGAGTCCTCGATGCCCTGCCGCCACCAGGTGGGCACGCCACCGATGACGTAGCAGCCCTGCGCCTTGAACCAGTTGACGACCTCCAGGCACGGCCCCGGCGCGAAGGGGCGGCTGGGCTCGCTGAAACCGAAGCCCCAGATGCAGACGACCGGCTTGCCGTTCTGCCGGGCGTACGCGCTGGACGCGGTGTGGGCGAGCATCTTGTTCGTCCAGTCGGCCTTGATGTCCGACTGCATCGTCAACCAGTCCGTGACGTCGTACATGATGTAGAACTTGCGGCCGTAGCGCTCGGCGGCGGAGCGAACCTTCTGCGTCATGGCGTCGCGGGTCGGGCCCTCGTCGCCCGTCGGGTTGAACCGCTGCAGGGCGGCGGTGTCGCAGCCGTACTCCTGCATCCAGCGGAAGTGGGTGTCCACCGTCTGCTGGTCGTACGAGGAGAAGAGGACGGCCGGCGAGCCGTTGCCGAGGTTGGGATAGGCGGTGGGGTACGTGTGCGTGTACTCCCGCGTGTCCGGCCAGGACACGATGGTGGTGTTGCTGGGCGAGGGCGGCTGGAACCGGTCGCGGCTCCAGTGCCACCAGCCGCCAATCGGCGCCGAGTCGCCGGGGGCGCTGAACCAGCCCTGGTAGCCGACGGTCACCTTGCCGACCACATCCCCGGGGGGGCTGGCGGCGTGGGCTGGGCTGCTGGCGGCAGCGAGTAACTCGGTGGTGGAGGCGGCGGCGAGGGCGGACCCCGCCATGACCGACGTGACGAACCTGCGGCGGGAGACCGCCATGACGACCACTCCTTCGGGACGGAAGGCATTGACGGTCATCGTGGCAGCAGCGAATGCCACCCCGCAAGAGTGCGACTGATCGATGAAATTATTAGTCAACGGATCGGAAGGAAGCGAGCGCCCCACCCTCTCGCCGACTCGGGGGGTGGGGCGCTCGCCGGCTCAGACCGCGAAGTCGCGGAACAGCAGGGACGCCAGGCCGAGCGCCAACGCCAGGTTGAACACGGTGGCACTGGCGAACACCGCGACGGGCCGCCAGCCGGCCTCCCGCAGCGAGGCCACCCGCACCTCCAGGCCGATGCTGACGAAGGCCAGGATGAGGAACCAGACGCGCAGGTCGTTGACGATGGCGATGGTGGCCTTGCCGTCCGCGCCCGCCGAGTCGAGGTACCAGGTCGCGATGACCGAGGCCGCGATGAACCCGAGAACGAACTTGGGGAAACGCCGCCACAGCTCCCCGAGGCCCGGTCGGGCCGCGCCGGGCCGCCGCTCCACACGCAAGGTGAAGTACGCGGTAAGAGCCACCGCGACCACACCCATCAGGGCGTTCTGGGTGACCTTGACGATGCTGGCGATCTGGAGCGCCTCCTCCCCCGCCAACGCGCCCGCGGCCGTGACCGCGGCGGTGGTGTCGATGTTGCCGCCGATCCAGGCGCCGGCCACCGCGGGCTCCAGGCCGAGCACGTCGGCCAGCCAGGGCAGGATGAAGATGGACGGCAGCGCGAAGACGATGACCAGGCTCGCCGTGTAGGCCAACTGTTCGCGACGTGCCCGGACCGCGCCGGCGGCGGCGATCGCGGCGCTCACCCCGCAGATCGACACCGCCGAGGCGAGCAGGGCGCGCAGCTTGTCGTCCAACCCGAAGCGCCCGGCCAGCCACCAGGTGAACAGGAAGACCCCGCTGATCAGCAGGATCGCCTGGGCGATGGCCGGGCCGGCGGCGCTGGCGATCACGGCCAGGTTGATCGAGGCCCCGAGCAGCACCAGACCCGTCTTGATGAAGAACTCGGTCCGGAACGCGG
Organism: Micromonospora sp. CPCC 205539; assembly: GCF_036906815.1. Lineage (NCBI taxonomy): Bacteria > Bacillati > Actinomycetota > Actinomycetes > Micromonosporales > Micromonosporaceae > Micromonospora > Micromonospora sp. CPCC 205539. The sequence goes on from NZ_JBAKHW010000006.1 coordinate 72,356, forward strand.
CGGCGATCCGGTCGCGCAACCCGAGCAGCGTGACGGCGACGTTGCCGAGCAGGCCGAGCAGGATCGCGTAGACCGGATATTCGACAGCCGCTCCGATGTCCTCGAGGGCGGTGCCCTCGGCCCAGTCGGGGACGTTCTGCTCCAGGTAGCGGGTGAGGGCGGCCAGGCCCAGCACCACCAGCAGGCCGAACGCCGTCCAGGCCCAGAACGCGCCGTCACGCACCGCGCTGGCGGGACCGATCGGGTCGGCGGGGTCCACTGTCGCCGAGGCGGCGCTCTCGTCGGCGGGCGTCACGGTGTCGGCGGGCGTCACGGCGTCGCCCGTGCGGGTCGCGTCGGTGGGGGTCACGGCGTCGCCCGTGCGGGTCGCGTCGGTGGCCATCAGGGCACCAGCCCGGCGGGGATGGCACCGAGCAGGACGAGGGCGAGCAGGGCCAGGCCGACGATGGTGGCCACCCAGTCCTCGTTGAAGGCGAGCCGGGACTCCCCGGCGGTTGGTGGCGTGGACGGTGACGGGTCGGTGCTCATGGCGTACCTCCGGAGGGGGTGACCGATCCGGCCGCGGCGGGATCGGATGAAGGTCGGGACGCGTACACGTGGTGCGGCCTCGACGAGCGGAGGGCAGGCTCAGTCGATGACCGGCGCGCCGGGACAGAGCCCGGCGGCGACCCGCATCAGGTCCACGACCCGGCGGGAGGTGAGGAACGGACCGACCGGCATTCACCTATATTCCTATCAGTCCGATAGGAATTCAAGCCCAATGGGGTACGGAATCCGCCGCGCCGGCAGAGGTGGAGGCACCCGCGGCCGGGTGCCGCGTACCGCCGCTAGCGGACGCTCATCACCTGATCGAGGTTCTGCGACGGGGGCAGGATTCGCGCACCGGCCCTACGGCGGCGGGCGTCGCGGACCGTCATGCGGACGCCCTCGGTGAAGCCGATCCTCGGCTGCCATCCGAGCAGGTCGCGCGCCTTCCTGGTGTCCAGGGCCATGTTGCGGACCTCTCCCGGCCAGGGCAGCGGCTCATAGCGGGGGCCCTGCCCGACGCCGGCGGCCTCCTGGACGGTCGCGTACACCTCGTTGATGCTCGTCTGCCGGCCCGAGCCGATGTTGACCATGCCCACCCCGTCGTGGTGGCTGGCGGTGGCCACCGCCTCGGCGACGTCGCTCACGTAGATGAAGTCGCGGGTCTGCGCGCCGTCGTCGTAGATGACCACCTGCCGCCCGTCCAGCAGGCCATTGGCCATCAGGGACACCACGCCGCAATCGATGCCGGCCGGCCGGGGTCCGTAGACGTTGCTGAACACCATCGAGGTGTAGGCGAGACCGTGGTGGCGCGCGTACCAGTCGAGATAGTGCACGCCGGTGGCCTTGCTGATCCCGAACGGGCTCACCGGAGCCATCGAGTGGTCCTCGGCGATCGGCAGCTCGTTGGCCGCGACGCTGCCGAAGATGGCGTTGCTGGCCGCGTTGATCACCAGCCGTACGCCGCTGCGGACACAGGCGTCGAGCACGTTCACGGTGCCGAACACGTTCACGTCCGCGTCGTACAGCGGCGAGCGGCCGGCGGAGGAGACGCTGGGCTGGGCGGCGAGATGCACCACCACGTCCGGCTGCCACTCGTCGATGACCTCCACCCCGTCCGGGGTACGGATGTCGCCCACGAGGACGTCCGCCTCGGTCAACCCTCCGGACACGGCATCGGCCAGGTTCTCGAGGCTGCCGGTGGAGAAGTTGTCGAGCACCCGAACCTGACTGCCCATCAACATCAGGCGGGCGACCACGTGGCCACCGAGGAAGCCGGCGCCGCCGGTCACCAGGACGCGCCGGGGCGTCAGGTCCACCGACGGCCTAGCACCACCGGCGAGGTCTGGCAGGTCCATGTGGAGACTCCTTGGAACGACGGGGTCGTCGACCCGCTGCGGCAACCAGAGCGGCCGCGGACGACGATAACCCAACAAACAACCCCCAAACGGACTTTTCACCTAGTTGCCCTTGAGGCCGGCCGCCACCGTGGACAAGTGGGACCGGCGGGGCCGGAGCCACCCCGGGCTCCGGCCCCCCTTCCGGTACGCGCCGAGCTGCCTACGGCAGCGGGTACTGCGTGATGTAGACCGGCTGGCCGACCCGCGTCGTGTCGGCCGGATCGCCGACCCCGTTGACGACGTGGTCGATCGTGCCGGCGCTGAGGTTGACGGTCATGATGTGGTGCAGCCGGACGCCCGGGGTGACCGGGACCTCGAAGCCGTTCTCCGTGTGGATCGACGGGGTGTTCTGGTTGAAGACGTAGACCCCGCCGCCGTACAGGGTGTGGTGCCGCACCCGGTCGCCGACCTTGTAGCCGGCCCAACCCTCGACGTCGCCGTGCATCCAGTCGGCCTGCGTCGGCGGGTCGTACGGCAGCTCGTTCTGGTAGAGGATCGTGGTGCCGTGTTCGCCGCTCCAGACCGTGTTGTAGCGCTGGAAGTGCTCGACGAACAGGCCGGTGGCTGTCACGTGGTCACCGTTGATGACGGCGCCGTAGCGACCGGTGTTGGTACGCCAGCGGTCCGTGTCACCGTTGACGCCCTCGGTGAAGCCCTCGACGCCGTGGTCACCGCGCCACACCCAGGTGTGGTCGATGAGCACGTTGTCGCTGTTGACCTGCAACGCCGTGTCCGCCTTGCCGATGTGCGGCCCACCGACGCGGAAGTAGACGTCGGACAGCGTGGTCGGGTTGCCCGGGTTGCTGACGTTGCGGCCATGCTCACGACCCACCCGCAGCAGGACCGGTGACTCGACGGTGCCGGCGTCGATCGTGACGCCCGCGACGACCACACCGGGCACACCGGCGACGTCGAGCGGAACGGCGCCGCGCACCGCGGTGAGCGTGGCGTGACCGATGCCGAGCACCACCGTGTTGGCACGTCGGATCTCGATGCTGCGGGCGATGTCGTAGACGCCGGGGGTGAGCAGCAGGTGCTCGCCGCGTGCGAGGTGACTGTTGATGACGTGCACCGGGTCGGACGGCTTGGCGACGAAGAAGTCGCGGATCGGGATGGTCCGGCCCGGCGTGCTGCCCTCGGCCCAGGAGACGCCGCGCGTGTTCCGCTGGGCGGCGGGCACCCGTACGTTGTAGCGGCCCTGCCCGTCGACGAAGAGGTACGGCTTCTCCCGGCTGAGCGGGGTGGTCTCCAGCGTGGTGTAGGGCGGGTCGGGGAAGGTGGCGTCGTCCGGCGCGCCCTCGACTCCGGCGAACACCTGGTTCCACACGGCGTTGGACCAACTGCCGACCTCGCTGTTGCGGGTCAGCCACTGCTGTTGCGAGCCATTGGTGGTGGCCGGCAGCCGCGAGTCGGCGATGAAGCCGCCGCTGGCGTACTGCGGCCCGGCGGTGCAGTAGTCCATCAGCGACAGCCCTCCGCCGCTGATGTTCAGGCGGCGCATGGAGACCGCCTGCGACACCGCCCAGAAGTTCGCCGACGACCGGCAGCCGTCCTGACCCGCCGCGTTGATGGTGAGCGAGAGGTTGGACAGGGTCCGCCAGAAGTTGACCAGCGCGAGGCAGTTGGCGGTGCCGTCGGCCTCCAGGCAGCGGTTGTACACCTCGAGCTTGCCGTTGATGCTCACGTCGGTGGGCGAGGCGCCCAGGCCGGAGACCTCGGTGTAGTAGCCGACCTTGGCCTGCAACGGCTGCTCGGCCGTGCCGTACGTGCCCGGCTTGAACAGGTAGGCGTGTCGCGCGGTGCCCATCTCGTTGCCGACCTGCTGGGCGTGCGCGGCGTCGAGGGTCTGCTGGATCTCGGCGACCGGCGTGCTCGGGTCGAAGATGGTCACGTTGGGCCCGAAGTCCGGCGCGCCGTGTGCCGGCGGTCGGGCGGTGGCGGCCGTGCTGGTCGCCGTGACGGCGGTGGTCAGCAGCAGGGCGAGGATGAGGGTGCGGCCGGTTCTCCGGCGTACCCGTCGGGGTTGGTGTGTCATGCGGGTCGTCCTCTCCGCTGGCCGGACGATACTTCCGGCGCAGCTGGGGCGGTGAGAGCGCTCTCTAACCCCACCGGCCGGGGATGTGGCCGGGACGCAGGGGTTGGCATGTTTCTACCCGGTAAATCGACCACGCGCTATGACCAGAGCCGACGAACTTCGATCCGTTGGGTCCGGGGTTCCCGGTCCCGTTGCCTGCCCTTTGCTCTGCTTCAACGGACGCAACGAAAAGGTGCCGTCAGTGTTGCGCCGAGTGAAGCAGAGCAAAGGACGCCGGACAGCAACCCGCACCTTCGAGCGGTACGGCGACGGTACGGAGCGGGAACGCCGCGCTGATGGGCTCGCGGCACGCGAGTACGCAGAGCACCCCGTCGACCGGCATTCGAATACGGCCGGCCGTGCCCGACTTGCCGCTGGTCAGTCGGCGAATTGAGTGACGAGAAAGTCGAGCCGTTCCTCCTGGCCACCCGGAGGAATACGGCCACTGTCGGACAGGACGGCCATGCCATGCAACGCGCTCCAGGTGACTTCGGCGAACAGTTCGCGTCGCTCGTTGTCCGGGCGGAAGCAGCTGACGAACTCGCCGAAGGCGGCCCGCAGCGGAGGCGGCGTCTCGGCGCTGGCGAACTTCAGGTCGGTGGGCAGGACGAACATGGCCTGGTACAGGGCAGGCCGCTCGGTCGCGAACTCCAGGTAGGCGCGGCAGACGGCGCGCAGAGCATGCGCCGGCTCGGGGGCGGCCTGTCGTGCGTGGCGCAAATGGGCGGCGAGTTCGCTGATGCCGTCGAGGGCGACGGCGCTCACGATCGCGTCCTTGCCGTTGAAGTGGCTGTACAGCACCGGCTGGCTGTACTCGACGCGTTCGGCGAGCCGTCGCGTCGTCACCGCCTCCCACCCTTCGGCCTCCGCGAGCTCGCGCGCCGCTCTGACGATCAACTGATGGCGGTGGGCGCGTTCACGTTCACGGCGCTCGTTGATGGCGGACATGACGACATCCTAGCAGCACTAGAAATCCTGTCAGGACTAGAGCTATCCTCGCTATCACTGCTAGCGCCGCTAGGAATCCTGCGGACGCCGCCACCCAGAGGGGAAACAACCCATGCTCACCACCATCGCCACCGCGCTCGCCGGACTGATCGGCGTCGGCATCATCCTCATCGGAGCGCGCTCCTTCTGGGCGCCGCAGGCCGCAGCCGGCTTCGGCATCCCCGGCACGCCGACCGAGGATCGGACCTTCCAGGCCTGGCTGACCGTCAAGGCCGTACGCGACATCGCCTCGGGGCTCTTCATCCTCATCCTGCTGGCCGGAGCGACCCCGCACCTGCTGGGTTGGTTCATGCTGGCCGCCACCGGCATACCCGTCGGCGACGCTCTGATCGTGCTGCGTAGCAACGGACCCAAGGCGGCCGTCTACGGTATCCACGGGGCCACAGCCTTGGTGATGCTGGTGATCAGCGTGCTCCTGCTCGTCGCGTAATGCGCTCGGCCCACCCGCCTGACAATCTCCCTGGACACGTCGTGCAGCATGAGGTGGTGATCGACTCGCCCCCACCTCCGGCGGCCCTCGTGTGGGCCGCCGAGGCCGCCGGTCCCGCTGCCATTGCGCGCACCGTGCGGCGACTCGCCGGTGGCACCCATGCCGCTACGCATCTGTTGAGGACCGAGCGGCCAGCCGTCGAGATGGTGCTGCGGCGCTTCCCGTCGGGCGACAACACCCCGGCTCTTGAAGCGCAGGTGCTGGCCGTTCTCGACGGACTGGATGGTTGGGCGCCGCGTCTTGTCGACGTCGACCCCGACGGACGTCGGTTCGGCGACCCGGCCATCTTGATCACTCGGCTTCCGGGGCGCGCCGACATCACCTCGGTCGCCCCGGAAACCGCGGCAGCTCAACTGGGAGGCGCCCTGGCCCGCATCCACGCCGCTCCCGTTACCCAGATCCATGCGCTCCGCGACGGCATGCTGGCAGCGGCCAAACTCGGTCCCGCGGGCCCCGCCGCGCCGATCGTGGCCGCACAGGGCTACCGCCTCGCTGGTCAGGAATCGGTACTCACGCACTACGACTACTGGTCGGGCAACGTTCTGTGGCAGGGCGGGGCGATCACCGGCATCGTCGACTGGGCCGGAGCGTCACGAGCACCGCGGGGCTTCGACGTGAGCTGGTGCCGGCTGGACCTGGTTCTGCTGCACGGTCCGATCGTGGCGAACGTGTTCTTGAGCGCGTACCAGGAGGCAGCGGGCGAGGCCGTGCCCGACATGCCCCTGTGGGACCTGTTCGCGCTGTCGAACTCCCACCGCGCCGTCGAGACCTGGCTGCCCAACTACCACGATCTCGATCGCACCGACCTCACCGCTGCCGACCTGCGGGACCGCCACACGGCTTGGACCACCGAGTGCCTCGCCCGCTACCGACGCACCGCCTGGACGTGTCAGGAGGCGCGCGGTAGCGCGAGCCAGTCCGCCCAACTGATGTCGCGGCCCAGGTAACGGGGCTGCTGGAAGGGCCAGTCGGCGGCGATCCACTGCGGCACCAGCGCGTCGAGGGCGCGCTCCGCCTCACCGCCGACAAGGTCGTCCACCACCCACCAGGCGACCTCGCCATCTGCGCCGGTGCGCTCGGGCGGATCGATGTAGACGCAGCCGAGGAGCACCGTTTCGTCCTCGTCCAGCAGCGCGTAGTTGAACGACCGGTGCGTGGCGATCTCCTTCTCGTGCCGCAGCAGGTCGACGCGGTCCTCTTCGTAGGTCATCGTCTCGCTGGGCCACGCCCAGGCCGGGCCGAAGATTTCCCACAGGCGCTCCCGGGAGCCCATCACCGCGGGGTAGTCGATCGCGGTGTCCGCCTCGCGGATGGGCCGCAGGTGCAGCGCGGTGTCGGGAACGGGCACGTGAACGGGGTGGACGAAATCGCGCGGCAACCAACTCATAGGGGCCGAGGCTACCGTCGGTCCGCACCGCATGATCTTGGTGGTGCGAGCGCCGTTGGTTCCGAGGGGAGCTTGTCCGGGTCGAGGATCATGTCGATGGTGACGACGCGATCGCCACGGACGGTGAAGCCGACGACCGCGATGAGCGTGCCGCTCCGGTCGCGGGCGACGACGCCGGCGACCCCATTGACCAACGCGGGAACGCTGAGGCGCGCGAACCGTGGGCCGACGTCGGCAGCGCGGGCGGCCACGGTGCGGGCGCCGGTTAGCAGGGCTGGCGCGAGCCGCGCACGGCGTCCGTGGTCGGCGCGGAACACCACGTCGGGGTCCAGCAGGGCCAGCAGGGCGTCGAAGTCGCCGGCGCGGGCGGCGGCCAGGAACGCGTCGACGACACGCCGCTGCGCGGGCAGGCCGGCCCGGGGCTGCGGGGCGTGCTCGCGTAGTCGCCGTCGGGCGCGGGTGGCCAACTGCCGGGTGGCCGCCGGTGTGCGCCCCACGACGGCGGCCACCTGCTCGAACGGCATACCGAACATGTCGTGCAGCACCACGGCGAGCCGCTCGGCGGGCTCGAGGCTGTCCAGCACCACGAGCAACGCGATGCCGACCGCGTCGGTGTGCAGGCTGGCTTCCTCCGGGTCCCCGTACTCACCGACCAGCGGCTCCCAGGTCGCGCTCAATTGCTCGCGGCGCGCCTGCCGGGCCCGCAGCATGTCGATGCAGACCCGGCCGACCAGCGTGGTCAGCCACGCCGCGGGGTTGGTGATCGCGGCCGGATCGGCCCGCGTGGTGCGCAGCCACGCCTCCTGCAGCGCGTCATCGACCTCGGTCGGCGACCCCAACAGCCGGTAGGCGACGGCCCGCAGACGCGGGCGGTGCTGCGCCAACTGCTCGGCGAACCACTGCTGATCGTCCATCCTCTTATTTCCCGAACGCTTCCTGCCGCAGCATCGCCAACAGCGTCGGCGTGCCCTCCGCGGTGGTGACCGCCACCGTCCGGCCGACCCACGCAGCGTCGGTGGCCTGGGCCAGCAGACAGGCCGCCAGGTCCGCGCGGCTGGTGAAGATGCCATCGGAACGGTCCTCGCGGAGCCGGTAGCGGGTGACGGTGTCGCTGTCGAAGAGCCCCGACGGGCGCACGATCGTCCAGTCGAGGCTGCTGTCCCGCACCAGCGTCTCCATGCCGCGCATGTCGTCGTAGGTGGACTTGCCGATCGTGGCGGTCACCAGCGGCTGGATGACGCGGTTGAGCAGGAAACCGCCCTCGGCGTGCTGGTGCGGCTCGGTGGCGCTGGAGCTGACCACGACGAGTCGCCGTACGCCCTCGCGGCGCATCGCGGCCAGGACGGTCGCGGTGCTGCGGCTGTAGAGCGTCACCGGTTGCCGGGTGAACGGCGTTCCGAGCGTCGACAGCACCACGTCGGCACCGTTCACCGGCGCGTCCACGGTGACATCGGCGGCCACCACCTCCAAGCCGGGACCCTTGACCGGGAACGAGTGCGGCTGCCGGGTCACCGCCCGTACGTCGTGGCCGGCGTCCAGCGCCTGCTGTACGAGGCGACGACCCGTGCCTCCGTTGGCGCCGAGAACGACGATGCGCATCTGGTGTGCTCCCTCCCGAGGTGGCTTTCGACAGCAACGTCGATCCGCGCCGTCGGTTTGTGACAAACCGCAGGTCACGGTGCCCTCAGCCATCGGGGCGTTTCAGCGCACCTAGCCGTCCGGGTCGGTCAGCGGGATCGGCAGCGCCTGCTCGGCGACCGTGCCGCCGCCGACCGAGTGTGCGGGCGCGGGGCGGTCGCCGGTGCGGCTGTGCAGTCGGCCGCGCCCCGCCGGCCCGGCGCGCCGGGTCACCTCGCAGGTCACCATCCGCACCGGCGGTGGTGGTGTGGTGAAGCGGCCGACGCCCCAGCGCACCCAGATCGGGAGCCGGCCGGCGTCCGCCTCGGCCCGTAGCTTCTGCACCGTCCGGGCCCGGTCGGTGTGGTCGACCTCCACGACGACCGGCGGGCCGTCAGGGCGGGCGCACGCCACGTCGAGCACCGAGTGCCGCTGCTCCATGGGCGGTGGCAACGGCAGGACGCTGGGCGCGCGCCGATAGACCCGCCAGCCCTGGGCCTCGGCCCACCGCACCACCGACTCGATCACCCGAGCGGTGACCTCGTCGGTGTCCAGATCCGTGAAGGTCAGCTCGGCCAGCCAACCGCTCAGGTCGGCGGCCAGCCGCTCGCCCTCCGCCGTGACCTCCACCGGCGCAGGATATCGCCTCAGCCGACGGTGGTCGCGGTCGCGGCGAGGTGCCGGGTGAGCCAGTCGGTGGTCGCCGTACGGGCCGACTCCTGGTTGCCGCGGGCCAGGAAGTCATGCCCCTCACCGGCCAGCACCAGGTGCCCGTACGGCACGGAACGGGCCGCCAACGCGTCCGCCACCTGCGCCGACTCCCCGGCCGGCACGTTGGTGTCGTTGGCGCCGTGGATGAGCAGCACCGGCACGTCGAGCCGGTCGAGGTGGGTCATCGGTGAGAGGTCCCGCAGCAGGTCGGCGTCGCGCTCCGGGTGGCCGTACTTGCTGACGGCGGCGGCCGCGATCCACGGCTCGGTGCCGGCGTAGAAGGTGCGGAAGTCGGAGATGCCGCACTCGGCCACCCCGGTGGCGAACAGGCCGGGGAAGTTCACCAGCACCGCGAGGACCAGGTATCCGCCGTACGAGCGGCCCAGGCAGCCGAGCTGGCCGGGCCGGGCGACGCCGGCGTCGACCAGGAAGTCGGCGCACGCCGCCACGTCGGCGATCGCACCGTACCGGCCGGCGAGGTTGTCGGCGGCGACGAAGGAACGCCCGAAACCGGACGAGCCCCGGACGTTCGGCGCGAACACCGCGACGCCCCGCGCGACGAGTGATTGGAAGAGCGGGTTGTACCGGGGGCGTTCCTGCGCCTCGGGACCGCCGTGCAGACTGATGGCGGTCGGCCAGGGGCCGGGGCCGGACGGGCGGTACAACCAACCGGACAGCGGCAACCCGTCGCGGGCCCGCAGGTCGACCAGTTGTGGCGCGACACCGCCGCCGGTCGAGCGTGGACCTCCGGTGTCGGGACGCAGCGGCCGCAGCGCCCCGGAGTGCGGGTCGACGAGCCAGATCTCGCGGGGTTGCACCGGCCCCTGCGCGGTGACGCAGAGCAGGTCGCCACCGGCGGCGAAGGCGGCGCCGTCGAGCACCTCCCCCGGGGCCGCCACGGTGCGCTGCACGCCGCTGGTGAGATCGAGCAGGCTCAGCTCGCTGCGACCGCCGTAGGTGTTCCACAGCAGCGCGGCGCTGCGCCGGTCGGCGCTCAACGCCACGTGCTCCAGCTCGGCATCCGGCCGCCACGCAAGCCGCGCCGACGCCAGCTCCGGCTCCGACCGCCCGGCAAGCCGCGCGGGCCCCGGCTGCCGGGTAAGCCCGGCCGGTACCGGCACCGGCCGCCGAAGCGGCGCCGACGGGTCGACCCGGACCAGCGCGGCCAGTTCCGAGAACGCGTCGGTACGCGCCAGCACGCTCGTCCCGTCGGGGCCGAACCAGCCCTGGTCGGTGCTGCCCCGGCCGGTGTCTGGCAGCAGCCGCCGCCGGACGCCGGTGGCCACGTCGAGCAACTCCAGCCAACGGGCGTTGCGTGGACCACGGCGCAGCAGTGCCGCGCGGCCGTCGGGGGCCACGTCGAGCAGCGTGAGCAGGTCGTCCTCGGCCAGCACCTGGCGATGCCCGGTGGGCGCGTCGACCAGGATGGCGTACCCCCGCTCGGCGGTCTCGGTGACCGCCAGCCGGTCGCTGCCGGGCAGCCAACCGGCCAGTGCCGCGCTGCGCCGGCCGAACCCGGCTACCTGCCGGCGCTGCGAACCGTCCGGGCGCAGCAGCCAGAGTTCGGTGCGGGGCGCACCGCCGGGAGCGGTCACGCACGCCAGCCACCGCCCGTCCGGGGACCAGCTCACCTCCAGCACCGGCTCGTCGCCGGTGGGCAGCAGGACGGCGTCGGCCGCGCCGACGTCACGAACCCAGACGCCCGGCGTCCCGGCCACGTCGGAGAGGTACGCCACCCGGCGACCGTCGGGGGACGGCGCGGGCGAGTGGTCCTCGCCGCTGGGCAGTGCTGGGGGCACCGGCTGAGGGCGGGCGGGGCGGCCCTGACGGGCGCGGGACACCTCGGTCCGTACGGTCATCTAAACCCCGATCCGCTGCAACCAGAGCTCCAGCAGCCCGAGCTGCCAGAGCGCGTTCGAGCCCAGCGTGGTCCGTTGGGCGTTGGGCGCGTCCAGCAACTCCTCCAGGTAGTCCTTACGGAACAGGCCACGCTCGCGGGCCGGCCGCGCGGTCAGCGCGTCGCGGACGTCGTCGAGCAGCGGACCGGAGAGGTGCCGGATGGCGGGCACCGGGAAGTAGCCCTTCGGCCGGTCGATCACCTCGTCCGGGACGATGCCCCGGCTCGCCGCCTTCAAGACGCCCTTGCCGCCGTGCGACAGCTTCAACCCGGGCGGGCAGGCCGCGGCCAGCTCGACCACCTCGTGGTCGAGGAACGGCACCCGGGCCTCCAGGCCCCAGGCCATCGTCATGTTGTCCACCCGTTTGACCGGGTCGTCGACCAGCATCACCAGGCTGTCCTGGCGCAGCGCCGCGTCCAGCGCGGTGTCCGCGCCGGGCGCGCCGAAGTGCGCGGTGACGAACTCCAGGCTGGCGTCGTGGTCGAGCATCCACTCGGGCGCCAGGTGGCCGGCGAGCGCGTCGTGACGACGGTCGAAGAACACCCTGGCGTACGCCTCGACGGCGTCCTCCCGGGCGACGTTGGCCATCGGCGGGTACCAGTCGTAGCCGGCGAAGATCTCGTCGGCGCCCTGCCCGGACTGCACCACCGAGATCCGCTGCGAGACCTCCTCCGAGAGCAGGTGGAACGCGACGCAGTCGTGGCTCACCATCGGCTCGCTCATCGCCGCGATGGCCTCGTGCACGGCCGGCAGGAACCGGGCCGCGCCGATCCGGATCTGGTGGTGGTCGGTGCCGAAGCGCCGCGCCATCAGGTCGGAGTAGTGGAACTCGTCGCCGCTCTCCCCCGCCGCCGCCTCGAACCCGATGCTGAAGGTGGCCAGCCCGGTCTGGCCCTGCTCGGCCAGCAGGGCGACGATCAGGCTGGAGTCGATGCCGCCGGAGAGCAGCACGCCGACGGGCACGTCGGCGACCATCCGTCGGCGTACCGCTGCGCGCAGCGCGGTCATGATCCGCTCCTGCCACTCGCCGGCGGACATCGGCGCGACGGCGGCCCGGTTGAATTCCGGCCGCCAGTAGACGGTGTCGGTCTGACGGCCGTCCGCGGTGATCACCCGGACGGTGGCCGGGGGCAGCTTGCGGACGCCGGCCAGGATGGTGCGCGGCGGCGGCACCACCGAGTGGAAGCTCATGTAGTGGTGCAGCGCCACCGGGTCGAGGTCGGTGTCCACGTCACCGGCGGCGAGCAGCGCCGGCAGGGTCGAGGCGAAGCGGATCCGGCCGGGCCCCTCGGCCAGGTAGAGCGGTTTGATGCCGAGCCGGTCGCGGGCCAGCACCAGGGTGTTCGTGGTCAACTCGACCAGGGCGAAGGCGAACATCCCGTAGAACCGCTCGACGCAGGCCGTCCCCCACCGGTGGTACGCCTTGAGGATCACCTCGGTGTCCGAGGTGGACCGGAAAGAGTAGCCGGCGGCGGTCAGCTCGTCGCGCAGCTCCCGGTAGTTGTAGATGCAGCCGTTGAAGACCAGGGCCAGGCCCAGCTCGGGGTCCACCATCGGCTGGGCGCCGGCCTCGGAGAGGTCGATGATGCGCAGCCGGCGGTGCACGAGCGCCGCCGGCCCGTGCTGCCACCGCCCCTCGCCGTCCGGGCCGCGGGCAGCCAGGACGGGGAGCATCCGCTCGACCGCCGCCAGGTCGGGTGGCGCACCGTCGAGGCGGAACTCGCCTCCGATACCGCACATGGCACACACCTCTCATCGGCTCGGGAACGCTCGGGCCGCTGACCGGTCCAGGCTTGGCGAGCCCGGTTGCGCCCCGATGACGTGTGGGTCAAGGGTCGGTTACGCCGGCACCTGGTCGTCCCCGCCGAGCAGCCAGGTGTCCTTGGACCCACCGCCGCGCGACGAGTTGACGATCATGCTGCCGGCGGGCGCCACCCGGGTCAGCGCCACCGGCGCGACCTCGGCCGTGTCGCCGAGGAACACGAAGGCCCGCAGGTCGACGTGCCGGGGGGCGAGCGCCGTACCGTCGAAGACCGGATGGGTGGTGAGCGCGACCACCTCCTGCGCGATCCACCGATGCGGCGCGGCGAGGATCTGGTCCCGAACGGCGTCCAGCTCTTCGGCCTCGGCGCGCGGGCCGATCACCACCCGGTCTCCGCCGTACCCGTCGACCGGCTTGAGCACCAGTTGGTCGAGCCGGTCCAGCACGTCGGCCCGCTGCTCGGGCAGCCCGCACAGGTACGTCGGCACGTCCCCGAGCAGGGCCTTCTCCCCCAGGTAGTACTCGATCAGCCTCGGCACGTACGCGTAGAGCGCCTTGTCGTCGCCGACGCCGTTGCCCAACGCGTTGGCCAGCGTCAGCCGCCCGGCGTGCACCGCGGCGAGCAGCGGCCAGCCCAGCGGCACCCCGTCGGCGCCCGGCGCGTGCAGCAGCGCCTCCTCGTCCATCCGCAGGTAGATCACGTCGACCTGGCTGGGGTGGCCGTCGCGGACCAGCCGGACGCGACCGTCGACCACCAGAAGGTCGCTGGTCTCGGTCAGTGGCACACCCATCTCGTCGGCCAGCAGCCGGTGCTCGAACCAGGCGGGGTCACCCGGGCCACTGCTGAGCACCACCACGGCGGGTTCGTCGGCGGCGGCCGGCGCGGCGGCGACCAATGCCCGGAGCAGCATCGCCGGCGTCTCGTCGGCAGGCAGCAGGTCCGCCGGCACCGGCAGCTCGGGCAGCACCGCCTGGGTCAGCCGACGGTTCTGCACCGCGTAGCCGATTCCGGAGGGCACCCGCAGGTTGTCCTCCAGCACGTACCAGCCGCCGCCCGGGTCGCGGACGAGATCAGTTCCGGACACCTGCGCGCGGGTGCCCCGTCGACCCATCAGCGCCCCGGTCGGGCGCAGCCCGGGTGAGGACTCCACCACCCAGGCCGGCACCACGCCGTCGGCCACGACCGTCCGGTCGGCGTAGACGTCGCGCAGGAACGCGTCGAGGGCGCGGGCGCGCTGCACGAGGCCGGTCCGCAGCGTCCGCCAGTCGGCGGCGGGCACCACCCGAGGCACCAGGTCGACCGGGAAGAGTCGGGTGCTCGCCTCGCCGGCCACGCTGAAGGTCACCCCGCGCGCCCGCTGCTCCTCGTCGCGGTCGTGCTCGCGTTGGCGCAGCTCGCTGGCGCCCATCTGCCGGAGGGCGGCCAGCACCGGGCGGTACGCCGGCTCCGGGCCGGTGAGGCCGAAGACCTCGTCACCCACATCGGAGTACGTGGGCAGCGCCGGCGGGGGCGGCGCCCCGGGCACCGGACCACGAACCCTGCCCCGCGTCTCGTCGAGCAGCAGGTCGACCACGTCGGCCAACCGGCCCCGCCGCTCGTACGCCCGCCGTTGCCGTGCCGCGGCGCTGCCGCGCTCCAGCGCGTACCTCGTCAGCTCCCGGACCTGGTCCCAGTCGCCGGTCGCCTCCAGCACCGGGCGTAGGTCGCTCACCAGGCGCCGGACCGCCTCGGCGGCCGGCACCGGCCGCGCCGAGCGGGGCAGGTCGAGCAGATCGCCCTCCAGGCCGGAGCGGGCCGCCCGCCACACCGCGGCGCGCAACACCGGCGGCCGGACGGCGGTGCGCTCCACCCCGGCACGCAAAGCGGCGACCTCACGGCGGACGAGCGCCCGGAACAGGCCGGTGAGCAGGACGATCGTCTCGACGTCGGAGTTGGCGTCGGTGATCCGCAGCTCCACCGTGGGCACGTGCGCCGAGGGCCGGACATCGAAGTAGATCATGGCCGGATCGGTGATGGTCTCGGAGGAGATCAGCTCGGCGACCAGCGCCTCATGGTCAGCCGCGCTGGTCACCTCACCCGGGTCGCCGGCGGTGGGCCAGCGCTGCCAGACCAGCGAACGGACGCTGGCGTAGCCGCTGTCCTGGCCCATCCAGTACGGCGAACTGGTGGAGAGCGCGAGCAGGACCGGCAGCCACGGCTGGACCCGCCGGGTGACCGCCACCGCCAGATCACGATCGGACACGCCGACGTGCACCTGCGCACCGCAGATCAGCTGCTCCCGGGCCAGCATCTGATACTCGTCGAGCATCCGTCGGTAGCGCGAGGTGGGCGTGACGCTGGGGTCCCCGTCGGCGCGCAGCGGCACCGTGCCCGCGGCGACGATGCCCAGACCGGCCCGGTCGGCCACCTGGACGGCCAGCCGGCGCAGCCGGGTCAGCTCGGTGCGGATCTCGTCCAGGGTGTGGCAGACCTCGGTGTTGGTCTCCACGACGCTGCGGTGCAGTTCGGCGGTGAACGACGCGGCGGGCAGCCGGTCGAGCAGCTCCCCGGCCCGGGGCACCAGCTCCCGGGTGTGCAGGTCGACGACGTGGAACTCCTCCTCCACGCCGAGGGTTGCCAGGTCCGCCGGGTCGCCGGGTGGCGCGGCGGCCGGACCGGGCCGGGGCGTGGGCAGCGATCGGCCGTTGGCGGGCCGGCCGGCCGCCTCGTCGAACGTCGCCGCGTTCGTGGTGTTGTCGGCCATGGTCACCCCGTTCGCCTCGATGGAGTGGACTGTCCGACGAGCGTTCCCAGGGTTGGTACCGGGGGTGTTTCGTGCGCGTTAAGGTGACGCGCCGGTCTGCATGCGGCCTCAGCGGCGCAGGCGGCACGCGCAGGGGCCGTCGTGGTCGGCGCGGAGCACGCACCGCCGACCACCGGGCAGCAACAGGTCGCAGAAGACGCGGTGCCGAAGGAACTGCTGATCCTCTTCGGACACCGTTGAATGTTGTCCGCGCGGCCGCCGTCCGCTCTGTGGTCCTCGTGGGCCTGTTCTCCGCGAAGGACCGTGACTACCAGGCCCACCTTGATGCCGTGGAGGAGCGGGTGACGGCGCTGGGAGGGCACGTGCACGCCGGAGACTCCACCGCCGTCGTCGGTAGCACCGTCACCGATCGCCTAGGTGGAGACCTCGGCGAAGAACTGGCGCAGCGTCTCGGCGACCAGAGTCGGTGCGGTCATCGTCGCGAAGTGCGACTGCCCCGGCCAGATGATGCGACGCGCCTGCGGAATCGTCGCTGCGAGAGCATTCATCGTGGTGGGCATCGGCTCCCAGGTGTCGGCGCCCTGCATCAGGAGGGTCGGCACGGTGATGGAGGCCCACCGGGCGATGTCGGTGCTGTCCTCGGCGAGCGCTTCGAGATCGTGCAGCCAGCCGAGCGCCGAGCGCTGGGCCTCGACCGGGTCGGGCGTCCGGTCACCCGCCGCGGCCGCGAACGCCGCGACGATCTCTGCGGGGACCCGCGTCACCTCGTTCAACGCCGCGGCCATCGCCGGGGCGTCACCCCGCTCGAAGGCCGCACGGTACCGGTCGAGCATGGGTACGGTCTCCGCCCCGGCCGCGAAGAGCGGGGCCTCGAAGATGGCCAGCGAACGCAGGTCGCGCGGATCTGCCGCTGCGGTGTGCAAGGACAGGGTCGCTCCGTAGGAGGCTCCGACGAGGTGTACGGGCTGACCAGAGGACTCCCGCGCCGCCTCGATCACGGCGAGCAGATCAGCAACCTCGTCCGTGAACGACTTGATCCCGGGCGGAACGTCGCTGGGACCGTATCCGCGCCTGGCCGGCAGCCACAGCTCGTAGTCCTGGGCAAGTTGGTCGGCGACCGTAGCCCAGGAGTGCAGCCCACCTCCCGAGCCGTGCACGAGGACGACGGGGTCACCGGAACCCACGCGCCGGACCACCAGACGAGTGCCGTCGCTCGACCTGACGTGTTGATCGTGGCTGTTCATTTCCGCTCCACTGGTCTGCTGGGCCAGTTGCTCAGCGTCGTGTGCACCGCGTCGAGGATGCTGCTCCACGAAGCGTCGATATCGCGGGGATGCCCGAAGCCCTCGACAGTCTCGAGACTCGCAAAACCATGAAGGGTGCTGCGCACGAATCGCATGGCGTCGGTCAGCTCCGGTTCGTCGAGCCCGTAGCCGCGAAGCATCGCGTAGCTCAGCTCGATCAGGCGCAGATGGCCCGCTGAAGCCGTGCCGACCTCGGGCGGCAACTGCAACTGAGTCGCGACGTACTGACCCGGATGCGCGATCGCGAAGGCACGCCACGCGTCGCCGAAGCCGACGAGGGCTTCGCGACCAGCCCGGCCGGCCACCGCGAGCGCGAGGCTGTCGGCGAACGCCGTCGCGGCCCGAACCGCAACCTGCTCGATCAACGCGTCGCGACTGCGCACGTGAACGTAGAGGGCGGCATCCGAGACCCCGAAGTGCCGGGCGACCGCCGCGACGGTCAACCGCGCCAACCCGACCGTGTCGGCCAGCTCGGCTGCGGCAGCCGAGACACGCTCGCTCGTCAAGCCCTGCCGTGGCATGCTGACCTTTCGGGTGCTAACCAAAAACTTAGGAGCCCTAAGTTACCAGTCGGTGGGCTGCCCGTGCGCGCGGGTGAGCGTCACCGCCTGCGGCCCAGCAACTGCACCGCCTGCGACCGGTGGCCGTTCATCGTGGCGACCTCGAGCCGGGTCTCGTCCAACAGGTCGAAGCCTGCGAACACGTTGCGCAGGTGTGCCACGTGGTGGTGCCGGCACACGGCCCCGTCGCCGGTGGTGAAGACCCCGTACGGGGTGCCGAACCGCTGGGCGTGCGCGCTGTAGCGGTGCTGGTTTCGCGTGTCGTCCTGAAGGAGCAGGTCGCTGACGTAGAGCAGCCCACCGGGCACCAGGACACGGCTCAGCTCAGCCGCCAATGCCCGCTGAGCGTCATCGTCGGGAACGCAGGTGAGCACCGCGAACAGCATGACGACATCGAAGCTCGCGTGGGCACAGGCGATGGCTGGCGGGGACTCCAGGACCGCGAAGCGCAGGTCGGGCCGCGACTGACGGCCCCGCTCGATCAGCGCGGGAGACAGGTCCACGCCGAATACCTCGGAGTAGCCGTGCTCGCTCAACTCGCCCATGACACGGCCGTAGCCACAGCCGTAGTCCAAGATCCGCGCAGTTGAGCTCACTGCGGACAACCAGCTGAGATTCACCGGGTGCGTGAACGTCTTCGTGACGCCGACGCTGTCCCAGTACGCGATCTGACTACCGAGATCCTTCATGCCGATGGAGCATGAGGCGGAGCCGCAACGGCCTCGTCGTACGTGGCACGAGCGCGCAGGAGGTCGCCGGCGTGGTTCCGGGCCCACTCACGCGCCTGCTCGATGACGGTGAGCAGGGTGCGGCCGAGCGGCGTCAACTCGTACTCCACGCCCCCGTCGTCGGCCCCCTCGACCGGGCAGCGTCGCACCAGACCGTCCCGTCCCATTGCGGTCAGGGTCTCGGCGAGCACCTTCGTGCTGATCGGTCGCAGGTGGCGGCGCAGGACTCCGAATCGTCGAGGGCCATCGTCGAGGCACAGCACGATCATCACGGTCCACTTGCCCCCGATCTGGATCGGGAACGCACTCATCGGGCACGCCGGATCGAACGTCGGCAGCGCCGCAACGGTCTCGGTCACCGATCCAGCGTAGGCGGTTACGTTGCGGTGACCACCCCTGTGGCACCTACGGTCGAAGACATGCCGAACGCATCCAACTCCCTTCCACAACAGGTCGCGGTCCTCGGTGCCGGCGGCCGCGTGGGGCGCGCGGTCACGGCCGCCCTACTTGAGCGGGGCCTGCACGTCAACGCCGTAATCCGCCAACCGGCCCGGCACGACCTGCCGCGCCATCCGAGTTTGCGCGTGGCCCAGGGGGACGCCCAGCGTCCCGAGGAGTTGGCGGCGACGCTTCGTACCGTCGATGCTCTGGTTTTGGCCGTCACACCGTTCTCGGCGCCGCCTCCTTCATTCGACGGTTTCGACCTCGACTACTACGCCGCGATCGTCGCGGGTGTCGACGCCAATTGGCACGCTCCTCGCCGCCGGCTCGTCGCCGTCGGTCTGACGGCCACACTGCGACTCGAGTCGGGCGACGTGGTGATGGACGAGCCGGACCTGTTCCCGCCCGAGCTCAGGCCGTTCGCCCAGGCGCACGCCCGGCAACTGACCGCACTCGCCGATACGACACTCGACTGGGCGATCCTGGCCCCGCCCGCCGGGTTCGGGACGCCACAGGGGCAGGGGTACCGGTTGCTCGCGGAACCGCTCACCCGTCAACAGGCGACGGCCCCGCTCACGCACGGCCAGTACGCGGAAGCCGTTGCCAGCGAAGTGGTACACCCGACCGTTCACCACACCCGCGTCGCGGTGCTGCCCCTCGGTTGACCGCACGGTCGCGACCGGTTGCCCGAGTCAGGCTTGATCCGAGACGGGAAGCCAGCCGAAACCCGGCACACCGATTCTCGCCGTCATCGATACGATGCGGGCAGGCTGAGCACTGGCGGTTGGCTGGTGCTGTGACGAGATCCCCGGTGCACCGCCCCGCAGACGAAAAGGCGAGGAGGTACGTGTTCGGCGAGGTAGTACGCGCCCACCGCACCAGGATCCTGATCACGCAGGAGGAGCTGGCCACCCATGCCCGCGTCAGCGTCCGCCACCTACGCGAGATAGAAGCTGGCCGGGTCGCCTCACCTCGCGCCAGCACGGTGCGGTTGCTCGCCGACGCGCTGCGGCTGTCCGACGCGGAACGCCTCGAATTCCAGCGGGCCGCGCGGGCGGAAACGGCCCGGGACCAGGCAGGACAGGCCGCGCCGCAGATACGACCGGCGCAACTGCCCGCCCAGGTCGTCGGCTTCGCCGGGCGGATCGCCGAACTCCGGGAGATCGACAGCGCACCGAACCCCGTCGTCTCCGTGGTGGGTGCGGCCGGGGTCGGGAAGACCACCCTGGCCGTCCGCTGGGCGCACGCGGCGGCCGGGCGTTACCCCGACGGGCAGTTGTACGTCAACCTGCGCGGTTTCGGCCCGACCAGCCCTCCGCTGGCGCCCATCGACGTCCTGCACGGCTTCCTCGGCGCGCTGGGCGTCACCGCCTCGCGCATCCCGACGGATCAGGACAGCCGGGCCGCCCTCTACCGCAGCCTGCTGGCGGATCGGCGCATGCTCGTCGTGCTGGACAACGCCGCCAACACCGACCAGGTCCGGCCACTGCTGCCCGGCAACTCGGCCTGCCGGGTGGTGATCACCAGCCGCGGTCACCTGACCGGCCTCGTCGTCAGCGACGCCGCGTACCTCCTCGCGCTTGCGCCCTTGAATTCGGGCGAAGCCCGGGACCTGCTCGGCCTGCGCCTGGGCGCCCACCGCATCCACGCGGAGTCCGCCGACGTCGACCGTCTCATCCACCGCTGCCAGCACCTGCCCATCGCGCTGGCCCTGGTCGCCGCTCGCCTCGCCACGCAACCCGACGCGACCGTCAGGACGCTGACCGCCCAGATCGACGCGGCGGACCCGTCGACGGCCCTCGACACCCTCGCCGTCGGCGACACGAGCACCGACCTGCGCGCCCTCTTCTCCTGGTCGTACCGGGATCTCAGCGACGCTGCCGCCCGTCTCTTCCGGCTGCTCGCCACGCACCCCGGCCCGGACATCTCGGTCGACGCGGTGGCGAGCCTGGCCGCCGCCGAGCCGGATCGCGTCCGCCTCCTGCTGGACGAGATCGCCCGTAACCACCTCATCCAGGAGCACCGGCCGGGCCGCTACGAGTTCCACGACCTGCTGCGCGCGTACGCCGCGGAGCTCGCCCACGCGCAGGACGACGTCGAGGACCGGGCCGAGGCGCTGCGCCGAGCTCTCGACCACTACGTCCACACCGCCGGCGCTGGCGCCCGGCTGCTGCTCCCCCACCGCGACGAGGTGGACGCGCCGGCGCGCAGGCCTGGCGTGGTCTGGTCCGCCCCGGCCAGCCGCAGCGCGGCACTGCTGTGGTTCACCGCCGACCACGAGGTGCTGCTCAGCATGCTGGACGTCGCGGTGGAGCACGGGTTCGACGCGTACGTCGCGCCACTGGCCTGGGCATTCGTGCCGTTCGCGCACCTGCAGGGGCATTGGCACGACGAGCTGCGTGGCCACCGCGGCGCGCTCACCGTCGCCGAGCGACAGGCCGACCTGGCCGTCCAGGGTCGCAGCCATCTGGGTATCGCCGCGGTCTACACCCGGATCGGCGACACCGAGCCGGCCGAACGCCACTACCGACTGGCGCTCGACATCTTCGAGCAGCTCGGCGACCTGGTGGGCGGTGGCCACGTGCACAGCAACCTGGCCCGCATCGTCGACGCACGTGGGCGGCACGAGGCCGCACTCGGCCATGCCCAACAGGCGCTGCACTTCTACACCCAGGCCGACCACCCGCGCTTCCGAGCCCGGGCGCTGAGCGGCGTCGGTTGGTACCAGGTCGTTGTCGGCGACCACGCCGCGGCGCTGGCGACCGGTACGCAGGCCCTCCCGCTCCTGCGCGAGGTCGGTGACCGCGACGGCGAGGCGGCCACGCTGGACACCCTGGGGTACGCCCACAGCCACCTGGGCGATCACGCCACGGCGATCAGCTGTTACGAGGAGGCACGACGGCTGCACCATGAGGACGGTGACCGTTACGACGAGGCGCTGGTCCTGACCCACCTCGGCGACAGTCAACTGGCGATCGGCCGGCCCCGGGACGCCGAGTCGACCTGGAACGCCGCGCTCATGATCTTGACCGGCCTCGGGCATCCCGACGTCACCGGCGTACGCCGCCGCCTCCAGGATCTCGCCCAAGCCGGGCACTGACGACGCTCAGCGGCGCCGCCACCCCCAGCGACGAGAACCGCTCGACGTCGCCCGTCCCCGGGCCATCATCTCGGCCGCCATCGCCAGGTGCGCGGCGGGCTGGGCGCCGGCCGGCCCCAGCAGCTCCACCAGTCGGTTGCCCATCGCCACCACCGCGTTGGCCCGCTCGACGTCGCCGATCAACGCCAGGCACTGCCCGTACACCCCGTACGTGTTGGCCATCTCCCACAGGCTGATGGGACGCAGGGGATCGAGCAGCGCCTGGCGCAGCTCGCAGGCGCGCGACGCGGCCAGCGCCGCCTCCCGGATGCTCTCCTCCGACCCTGGCCGGGTGACGGACCGGTGCAGCAGCGCGGTGGCCTGATTGTGGTAGGCCGTGCCCATCGCCTCCCTGGTGCGGGGCCCGGCGGACGGCGGGGACCCGACGGTGGTCAGACCCACCGCGAGGGCCCGCTCCAGCAGCTCGATCCGGGTCGCGACCTGGCCGGCGGCGAACGCGATCTCCGAAAGGTCCACCAGGGCGGTGATCAGCTCCGCGAGGGCCTCGTCCCGTTGTGCGCCGGCCACGTCCCCGTTCTCGGCCGCCGCCGCGTCGTGCACCCGTTCGAAGATGGCGACCGCCTCACCGCCGGGAGCCATCCCCTCGCCGGCCCGACCGCGCGCGGACAGGAGCATCCCGCGCCGCCACAACGCCCGGGCCAATTGCTGCTGGTCGCGCCGATCCACCCGGCCCGGGCCGCGTACCGCTTGCCGGTAGGCGTCGATGACCCGGCTCCACAGCCGGTCCGCCTCCGCCCAGGTGTCCTGCCGCGTCGAGTGCTCCCGTGCCTGATCGAACAGCCGCTCCCGCTCGTCGGGTCCCATTCTTCGCACCGCCCTTCGCGGTAGCCATCCACGACACCACCGACGCTGGCAGTGAACATCATCGATTCTAAGCTGGTCCGATGGTCACCACCCGCGCCCACGCCGGTGGCACAACCGGCCGGTAGTCCGGATCGTTCTCGCGATACGACCTCCGGTGACGGGGAAAGAGACCCACCACCGTCCGGGCCGACGGCCGGGCGGTCGGCCAGGGAGTCTGCCCGTCGGTGAGGACCACGACGACGTCCGGTCGGGGTCGCGCCCGCAGAGCCCGGGTGAAACCGGCCCGCAGATCCGTGCCGCCCCCACCCAGCAGCGGGATGTCCTCGGCGCGGCACAACGGGTGCACGATCCGGGCCGCCGCGTCGCACGGCAGCACGCTCACCAGGTCGCGCCGGCCGCCCACCGCGCGGGAGATCGCGGTGACCTCCAGCAGCGCGCTGCCCAGTTCGGCGTCGCTGACCGACCCGGAGGTGTCGACGATCACGCACACCCGGGGAGGCCGGCGGCGCAGGCTGGGCAGGATCGCACCGGGCACGCCGGCCGAGCGCCGGGACGGCCGGCCGTACGTGTAGTCCTCGCCCACGCCGCCGGCCGAGGCCGCCGAGCGGACCGCCGCCCCCAGCAACTCCCGCCAGGGCTGCGGTGGGTGGAACGCCTGCTCCGCCCACCGTCGCCACCCCTGGGGGACGGTGCCCGGCTGGCCGGTGATGCCCTCGGCCACCCGGAACCGGACGGCGTCGCGTTCCTGCACGCTGAGGCCGTGCGCGCCGTCCGAGCCCAGGTCCCACGCTCGCGCCAACCCGTCGGCGCCGCTGCCGCAGTCCAACCAGACCAGACCCTGGGTACGCGGCCCGAGCCCGAACTGACGCAGGTAGTCCTCCATCAGCTCCCCGGGGGCGAGCCCCAGCAACTCCGGCTCGACGGCGCCCTCGGGCTTGGCCAGCCCGTCACCGAACACGTCGTCGTTGATCTCGCAGTCGGCGGCGATGTTCATCCGCAGCCGCTCCCCCGGGCCGGTCAGCCCCCGTTCCTTGGCGACCCGGTCACCCCGCCCGTGGTGGTCGCGCAGCAGGTGCGACACCTCGTGCACCCACACCCCGGCGAGTTCCTCCACCGGGATGCAGTCCACGAACCGCGGCGACACGTAGCACCGCCAGTGCTGGTCCACCGCCATCGTCGGCACCTGCCGGGACGCCACCACGTGCAGGGCGAACAACGCCGTGGCCAGGTACGGGCGGGCCCGGGCGGCGTGCAGCCGTGCGGCGAAGAGCTTGTCCAGGTCGAGCGGCACGGTGTGCGCGGCGGTCATCGTCCGATACCCGCGGCGGCCGCGACCCGTACCGCCGCCCGATCCGCTCGCCGGGACAGCGACACCGCGCCGGCGAGGCGCTCGATCGTGGGAGGCACGTCCCAGTCCTCCCGGCGCAGCGTGGCGAGGGTGGTCGCGGGGACCACCACCAGATCCGGGGCTCCGGTCTCCACCGCGTGGACCATGAGCGCCCATGCCGCGTCCCAACGGGACCGCTCCGGACGATGGCGGACCGCCTCCACCACGGCGTCCAACACGGCCTGGCGCAGGTCACCCCGCTCGGGCAGCACCGCCGACGCCGGATCGGCCAGCAGCGACTCCGGGTCGGGCAGGTCCATCCGGTCCATGCTGGCCAGCAACTCCAGCCCCGGACCGTCGCCGACCGTGCCCCGGACCAGCATCGACAACACCTCGCGGGAGACGCCGGCCGCGGTAGCGAAGGCGATCAGCCGCAGGGCCATCTCCCAGCTCCGGGGTGACGGCCAGGGCCCACCCCGGCCGGTCTCGCTGCTGGGCAGTTGGTGGACGAGCTTCGGGCGGCCGGAGAGCAGACCACACACGGCCCGGCGGGCGAAGGCGACGGCCGCCGGGAGCTGCTCCGGGTCGAGCCGGGGCAGCGTCACGCGGGGCCAGGTGCCACCGAGTCCGCGTACGACGACCTCGTGGTCGTGGGTCCACTGGAGGTGGACGAACCGGTTGGCCAGTGGAGGGCTCAACTCCCAGCCGTCGGCCGCCGACGAGCGTGGGTTGGCGGCGGCCACGATCCGCACCCCGGGTGGCAGCCGCAGCGCGCCGACCCGTCGCTCCAGCACCAGGCGGAGCAGGGCGGCCTGGACGGCCGGCGGGGCGGTGGACAACTCGTCGAGGAACAGCAGCCCACGGCCGGCTCGCACCAGGCGTACCGCCCAGTCCGGTGGGGCCATCGGGACACCCTGGGTCGCCGGGTCGGCGCCGACGACCGGCAGGCCGGAGAAGTCGGACGGCTCGTGGACGCTGGCGACGACGGTCGTCAACGGCAGGTCCAGGGTCGCGGCCAGGTGCGTCAGGGCCGCGGTCTTACCGATGCCCGGCTCGCCCCAGAGCAGTACGGGCAGGTCGGCGGCCACGGCCAGGGTCAGGGCCGACAACTGGATGTCGGGGCGGGGTTCGGTGGTGGTCGCTCCGAGCAGGGCGAGCAGATCGGCGGCGACGTCGAGCTGAGGGCTGGATGCAGACATGGTTGGTCACCTTTGGGGTTCGTGATGGGTGCGACGGAGTCGTACGCGGCGCGCGGCCGCTGGTGTCAGCGGGACTTCGTGTGGCGCGGGTGCTGGCGGCGGGCGCCCGAGCGGCGGCGTTCCCGGCCGCCGGGATGGGCCACGGCGCCGAGCAGTCCCGCTCGGAACAGCCCGTGGTTGATGCGCCGCAGCGCGGCGGTCTCCAGTTCGTCGCGGAGGGTGCCGTCGCGCAGGAGCGCGTCGGGGCCGAGCAGCGCCTCGACGGTGGCCAGCGCGCCGGCGGTGTCGCCGTGGTCCAGGCGTGCCCGCACGTCGGGCAGGCACTCGGGCTGTCGATGGGCCTCATCGATCGCCCGCAGACAGGGCAGCGGCGTGCCGGTGAGCGCGGCCAGCAGCTCCTCGCGGCGCACCTCGGCCGGGTCGTGATCCAGCGCGGCGAGCACGCCGTCGACCAGGCCGATGCGGTGTCGGGCGCCCCGGCACTCCACCAGGCGCGGCTGCTCGGCCCGGTCGGGCGCTGCCGGGCGGGCAGCGACCGGATACTCGGGCACGAGTGCCGAGGCGACCAGCGGGTGCAGCTGGTCGGCCTCGATCAGACCGCCGCGGAGCAGCGCCAGGTCGGGCAGCACCCAGGTCGCCGCGTCGGGCAGCACCGTCCCGCCGCCCGGGATCGCCCTGGTCAACCGCGCGGTGAGCGGCGCACTGCCGTCACCGCCGGCCGGAACGTCCAGGAGCAGCCGACGTCGGCCGCCGACCCGTACCGCCACGCTGCCGCCGGCGCGCCCCTCGGCGTTCAGCACGATGGCCGCCTCGGCGGACCACCGGTCGATCGCGCATCCGCGCTGCCGCAACGCCGCGCGCAGCGTCTCGGGGAGACCCGCGAGGCCGGCACTGGCCGGGCCGCGGTCCGCCCCCGACCTACTCCGCAGCTCGGTGGCCCGACGCGCGTCCCACAGGTGGCGGTGCAGGTCGAGGCGGAACCGTTGGTCGGGATGCGGGGAAGCGCCGGCGCCCGACCGGGACCGGTCCCACACTCCCAGGCTGATCCGCTGACCGGCATCGGCCCAGGCCGGCGGGGTGCTGGCCACCAGGTGCACGGTGCCGCCGCCGTCCCGGTCCGCCGAGCCGTAGCGGGCCAGCGAGACGGTCAGGCCGGGCCGCAGCATCCCGTCCGGTGCCACCCTCGGCAGATGCCAGCGCAGCAGGTCAGGGGCCAGATGACGGAGATCGACCCGGAGCTGGGCCGCCAACTCCCGGCCATGGCGGTCCGCTACGGCACGCAGGCTGACGTCGACATCGACCCGAGCGGCGGCGCACGCGCCGGCCCAGTCGCCGGTCTGGCGACGAGCGGTAGCACACTCGATCATGGAGGGCGGCACGGCGAACTCGCGCACGCGCCGCCAGAGAGACAGGCGAGAATCCGCATTCGCGGCGAGGGAGCGCATCAGCACTCACCTTGCACGAATCGGACCCCCAATCTGGTACGAGAGGAAGTGATCATCGCGGCGGAGCATACCGCCTCGGACGCCGGGCCCGCCAGGGTGACCGGTCAATTCACTGGGTCGCCGTCACGATGCAGCGGCGCAGCTGCGTGACCGCCTCGGCAGGACCCTCCACTGTGACGCCGCTCGGCTCACCGGCCCGCTCCCGGCCCCACGCCCACCGCAGCAGTGCAGTCGGCGGACCGGCCACGGTCACGTCGGTGGTGTCGGCCGCGCCGTCGGTCACGTCGAACAGACCCGGCCCGGCCCGCACCGACCATGTGGCGCCATCAGTTCGGATGGTGTGCGTCCAGCCCGGCGAGCCGGCCAGGTGCCCGCTGAAAGCATCGGCCCACTCGGCCACCGAGTACGCCACGAACACCCTGAGCAGCTCGTCGACGCCGTCGATGGCGAGGTCGGCCGGCACGGGGGCGACCGGTGCGCCGACGCCGAGCTCGGCGTCGATGCGGTGGATGACGGTCTCCTGCGCCATTCGGCGGATCCAGAAGCCGACGGTCGGGTCCGGCCCGTACCAGGAGCCGGCCGGGTCCTGCGGGCGGCGGGTCGTCAACTCCTGCACCAACGCGGCGTACGTCCGGTCGAGCAGCGCCAGCGGCTCCTCGTCGGCCAGCTCCGGCGGCGGCCACGGCTGCGGCTCCGCGCCTTCGCGGATGGCCAGGGTCTTGTGGAGGTAGACCTCTCCGACGTGCCGGGTCAGGTCGGCGACCGTCCAGCCGGGGCAGCTCGGCACCGCCGCGTCGAGGCCGGTCGGTGCGATGGCACGCAGTCGCGCGACGTCGTCCGCGAGGCAGTCGAGGAATCGGGCTGGTTCCATGTCCCACAGTTCACCACACGAGCACGTTCCGCTGGGGGCACCGCGTTCGTGTCCCGCCGGTCTGCGGCGGGCCGGTGGAGCGCTGATAAGTCCTGCTCACGCGACTCCCCGGGCGCTGACCGGCCCCACCGCCCGGCCGGCCGACGCGCTGCGGACGGCAGCCGCCGAGCCCTGGCCGGACGGTGGAGCTGACCCACTGGGATCAGTGGTGGTCGGCCAGCGCGGTACGCGGCAGCAGCGGCAGACACAGTCCGCAGAGGACGATCACGCCGAGCACGCCGAGCAGCGTGACGAGCAGCCCGGAGAGCGCGTCGTGGTGGGCGCCGACGGTGAGGAAGATCGTCGAGACGGCCGCCGAACCTACGGCGTTGACGATCTGCTGCACCGCGTTGAGGGTGCCGCTGGCACTGCCGGCCTGCTCCTCGTCGACGTCGCCGAGGGTGACCGCGAAGAGCGAGCCGAAGCAGCAACCCATGCCCAGTCCGCAGACGAAGAGGGGCACGGTGAACAGCCAGGTCGGCGCCCCGGCGCCGGTGCTGGCGAGCAGGCCGAGCACCCCGGCGCCGGTCAGTGTGAGCCCGACCGTGACCAGGCGACGGCCCAGCCGGGCGATGGCACCGCGCGCCGAGAACGAGGCGATGATGATGCCGACCGAGAGCGGTGCCATGATCTCCGAGGTCCACAGCGGCGCGAGCCGCAGGCCCGTCTGCAGGTACAGCGACGTGACGTAGAGCAGACCCGCAACGGCCGCGAAGAAGAGCGACGCGACCAGCAGGCCGGCCACGAAGCCCCGGTTACGGAACAGCGCGGGGGCCAGCAGCGGGTTTCCGCCACGGATCTGGCGCCGGGTGAACAGTGCCAGCAGCGCGGCGCCGACGACGATCGCTGAACATGGCAGCGGAGTCCAGCCGCCGTCGGCGCTCTGGATCAGCCCACCGAGCACCCCGAGCACGCCGAGCATCAGCAGCAGCGCCGCCAGCGGATCGATCGCGACCGCGCGCCGCTCGTGGTCCGCCGGCAGCACCCTGGCCGCGATCAGCAGCACGACGAGCGCGAGTACGAGGTTCGCGGCGAAGACACCGCGCCAGCCGAGGCCGAGCGGGTCCGCCTGGATCAGCAGCCCGGCGACGACCGGCCCGCTGATCGAGCCGACGGCCATCAGCGGGCCGAAGAGCCCGAAGACGCGACCGAGTTCGGTACGCGGGAAGGCGCGGAGCAGGATGCTGAAGCCCTGCGGGATCAGCAGGGCACCGAACGCGCCCTGCAGGAGGCGGGCTCCGATGATCGAGGCGGGGTCCCAGGCGAGCGCGCAGAGCAGCGAGGCGGCGCCGAATCCGGCGATGCCGACGAGGAACGACCGACGGTAGCCGTACCGGTCCCCGATCCGGCCGCCGACCACCAGGATCGAGCCGAGCGCGAGGGCGTACGTCGAGCCGAGCCAGGGCGTCAGCGAGACCGGGGCGTCCAGGTCCCGGACGACGGACGGGGCGGCGATGGCGGTGACCGTCGTGCTGAGCAGGTCGAGGATGTCCGCGACCAGGATGACGGCGAAGATCCACCAGCGAAGGGCGGAACGGATTGTGGTGCTGTTTTCGGGCATGGCGCAGCAACTCTCCAGGAGCGAGAGATGAGACGTCATCGCTTGGGGATGACGTCGTGCTGGCCGGAAGTCCCGACACGGGCACGCCCCAGGGCGGAACCCGCTGCACCTTACGGGGACCACGTTAGCAGGCCGTCCGAGGTGTGCCCCGAACGCTGCAACCGCGGGGGCCGGCCTGAGCGAGCCGGCCCCCGGAGACGGTCAGGCCGCCGGGCGCACCCGGTAGGCGAGGTGGGTGACCCCGGTCCCCTCGACGACGCGGAACGGCCCGTCCAGCTGCACCGGCGCGATCTTCAGGTCGGCGAAGAGCGGGATACCGGCACCGAGCAGGACCGGGACGAGGTCGACGTGCACCTCGTCGAGCAGGCCGGCCTCGATGACCTGCGCCGCGATGGTGCCGCCGTTGACGCCGACCTCCTTGTCCCCGGCGATGGCCTTGGCCCGCTCGATCGCCCGCTCGATGCCGTCGGTCACGAAGACGAACGAGTCGCCCTCCGCCTCCCAGCCCTCCGGCACGCTGTGCGTGACGACCACGACGGGCAGGTCCATCGGATGCCGGCCGCCCCAGCCTTTGGTCATGTCGAAGAGCCGTCGGCCGACGACCAGTGCTCCGGTCCGCTCGGTGAGTTCGCGCAGGTGCTGCGCGCTGGCCGCGGAGGTGCGGAACGTCATCTGCGGGTTGGCCGTGGGCGTCTCCACATCGCCGGCCCCGTACCACTGGAAGAGGTGCTCGAAGCCGCCGTGGGACGAGTCCGCGATGTAGCCGTCCAACGACATCGTCGCCCCGGTCGTAACCTTCGTCATCGATCCACTCCTTGGTCTCGGTCAGCCCGGCGTACTCCGGCCTCACCCCGTGGTCGAACCTGGCGCTCCTCCGCTCGACGTCCGTCCCCGGAGTTTCTGGGTCTTTTCTTGCCACCACTGCCGGGCGGCTTGGCGGCGGCCGGGACTGGTGAAGGCGATCACGGCCAGCACCAGGGTGGTCGCGGCCAGAGCCACCACCGGCGGCAGGCGCAGCAGGGCCGGGGTCAGCGCGAGAATGACGATGATCGCGAGCAGCGTGCCCCACGGCCGGGCCCCGTTGGCCGTCTCGAACGCGACTCGGCCGGCGAGGACGAGCGTCGCCCCGGCGATGAAGAAGCCGGCGCCCCACCCGTGCCCCTCCTGCTCCGCTGTCCGGCCAATGGAGATCTCGTCTCCGACCGCGATGCAGACGACGCCGGCGATGAAGAGCAGTTGGGTGTACGCGGCGAAGACCGCCAGCCGGGGGCCACGGCTGTCGATGGCTCTGCCGAAGTTCTGCTTCTCCGGCAGGAAGTAGATCCGCCACAGCACCACCGCGTTGACGAAGGCCACCGCGACGAGGCCGGTGCGCGGCACGTCGAACGGTCCACTGACGTAGGCGGCGCCGGTGGCCAGGATGAGCTCACCCAGCGAGACGAGACTGATCTGTCCGTAGCGCTCGGACAGGTGGTCGCCGACTACCCGGAGTTGCTCGTAGGCGACCCGACCCAGCGTCGGCACCGGCCACCCGAGGTAGGCGGCCGTGAAGTCGATGCTCAGCGCCACGATCCACGCCACCAGCCGGGGCCCGGCGGGCAGGAACGCCCCCACCAGCCAGGGGACCGCGGAGACGGCGAACCAGACGGCGACGAGCAGTGTGCGCCGCTGCAAGCGATGCCCGCGCAGGGCCGGCAGCAGAACGGCGGCCCGACCGAGGTGGATGAGGACGTACCCCCCGGCGAAGTAGATGCCGTGCGCGCCGAATGCCTGGGTCACCGCGGCGGACATCAGCAGCCCGACGAACATCACGGCCACCACGAGCCGTTGGATCAGCGACTCGTTGGGGTCGAACCAGTCGGTGGACCAGGCCGTGGCGATCCAGATCCACCAGATGCCACCGAGCAGCACCAGGGTCTGTGCGACGGTGAGCCAACTAGGGTCGCTCACCAGTCGGCTCGACAGGCGCATCAGGGCGAAGATGAACGTCAGGTCGAAGAAGAGTTCGAGGGACGATGCCTGGCGCGATGACTCGCGTTTGCGCAGGAGCCGTCCAGCGCTGCTCTTCCGCACCAGATCGACCGCCCCGTCTGCTCGCCCGACCGCAGTTCTATCACGTACGGTGATCAGGCGAGGCTGGACGAGTCACTGGATTTTTGTCAGGCGCGGTCGAGCCCGACGAGCCGGGCGAGGACGGCCACCTGGTCGGCGAAGTGTTCGACGAGTTCGGGTGATGTCGGGTCGGTGCCGCAGACACCTTCGATGACGTGCGGCAGCGTCGTGGTCGCCATGGCCGCGGCCATCAGCATGACCAGCAGAGCTGCCGGGTCCACCTCGGCGGGCAGCCCGCCGGCCTGCTGTAGCGCGCGAAGCTCGTCGACGCTGTCCGCGAGCGACTCGGCGCGGGACGCGCGGTCGGGGTCGTCGTCCGGGCCGGTGTACTGCAGGCCGCTCCAGGCGAACATGCGGACGCCCTCCGGGCTGCGCAGGGCCTCCAGAGCGTAGCGACGCAGCTGCTCCGGTATCGGCGTGCCCGGGGGCGTCAGCTCGTGCTGCCGCTGCCGCCACTGCTGCGACATGGCCTGGTACAGGCCCTCTTTGCCCTCGAAGTAGTACGAGACCAACTGCTGGTTGACACCCGCCCGCGCGGCGATCGCCCGAACCCGGGCGCCGGCGTAACCGTGCGCACTGAATTCGGCCGCCGCAGCGTCCAGGATCCGCTGGCGGGTGCGCTCCGGGTCGCGCTGCCGCTCCTGCGGCTTGGGCGACCTGCGTGGGCTCGACGACGGCACGCAGGGATTATACGCACGCCTGACCAAAGCAATCATACGTTTGTTTGACAACGACAACCCGATGCTTGATTCTGATCCCTGGTCGGTGGTACCGACCCCGACGAGGAAGGGGCACCCCGAGATGTCAGACCACGCACGGATCCTCATCGCCGGCGCCGGCATCGGTGGCCTGGCGCTCGCGCAGGCACTGCGCCACGGCGGCTACGACGTCGTCGTGTTCGAGCGGGACCCCACGCCCCGGACCCGCGACCAGGGCTACCGCCTCCATCTCGACCCGAACGGCAACGCCGCTCTGCGGACCTGCCTGCCGCGGCAGGTGCTCGACCGGGTCCGCAGCACCAGTGGGGTCAACGGTGACCTGGTGGCCGCGTACACCCACCGGTTGGAGCAGGTGATGGCCCAGACCTTCCCGGCGATCACCAGCGACGAGATCACGCACGTGGATCGGGACACCCTGCGGCAGGGGTTGCTCGCCGGCTTGGGCGACTCGGTCCGCTTCGACCGGACCGTGACCGGCTACCAGATCACCGCCTCGGGCCGGGTCCGGGTGGAGTTCCTCGACGGCGGCAGCGACGAGGGTGACCTTCTGGTCGGAGCCGACGGTGTCCGTTCGGCGGTACGCCGGCAACTGCTCCCGCACGCCACCACGCGAGACGTGGGCCTGAGGTGCATCTACGGCCGGATGACGATCAACGAGACCACCGACGCCCTCATCCCGGACGACTTCGACCGGGGCTTCTGTTGGGTCGCCGACGACAAGGGGTACGGCGCCGGGTTCGCGACGGTACGGTTCCGCTCCCGGCCCGACGGCGCCTCGGACTATCTGATGACCACCCTCGTCGCGACCCCCGACCGTCTCGGCGTGACCGATGAGACGCTCTTCGCGCTGCCGTCGGAGGACCTGCGGCAGATCGCCGTCCAGGCCACCGTGGACTGGCACCCGGCGGTCCGGCAGCTCTTCGCACACGCCGACACCGAGACGTTCTTTCCGATCACGATCCGGGCCAGCGAACGCGTCGACGCGTGGGAGGCCGGCCCGGTCACGCTGCTCGGCGACGCCATCCACACGATGCCACCGACCGGCGGCGTCGGCGCGAACACCGCGCTGCAGGACGCTGCGACGCTGGCTGGCGAGCTGGTGGCCGCCGCGGACAGCGGAAGGCCCCTCGTCGAGGCGGTCGCCGCCTACGAGCGCGTCATGCTGCCGCGCGGCTTCGACACCATCGAGAATTCGCTGCGAATGGCGGAACGAATGGTCGCCACATCCGACTGACGATCGGGGGAAAGAGGAGTGATCACTCCTTCCACTCCTAACATATAGCGCACCGGGGGCCTTGCGGCAAGACCCCGGTGGTGCCGCAGAATTGCCGGCCGAGGCCAGTACCTGCGGAGAGTTGATGAATATGAGCCCTTTGACGACCAGTGTGTTCGCCCTTTCCGACCACCTCTCCCCCAAGGCCGATCCGACGCTGATCGCCGGTGACGAGCGGCATTTCGCGGCCATCGCGGAGAGCCTCGACGAACTGTCCGCCGACCTGTCCGGCCGCCTCGAGGCCGAGCGCAGGGCGCCCGGTGGCACCGGGCGGCGGGCGCTGGACCGGGACCAGGAGATCCGCCGGTTGAGTGCTCGCCTGCGCGCGCTGCGCCGCTTCGGTGTGGACCTGTGCATCGGGCGCATGGTCAGTGCCGACAGCCCCGAGCCCGTGTACGTCGGCCGCCGGGGCCTCACCGACAGCGCTGGGCACCGGCTGCTCCTCGACTGGCGCTCCCCGGCGGCCGAACCGTTCTTCGGCGCGACCCACGCCAACCCGATGGGTCTGGCGAGTCGCCGCAGGTATCGCTGGACCCGCGGCCGGATCAACGACTACTGGGACGAGGTGTTCGCCGCCGAGGGGTTCGACGGTCACGCCGCCCTCGACGACCAGTCCGCCTTCATCGCCAGCCTCGGCGGCAACCGGTCGGCCCGGATGCGGGACGTGCTCGGCACCATCCAGGCCGATCAGGACGCCATCATCCGAGCGGGGTCCCGCGGGGCTCTCGTCGTCGACGGTGGTCCGGGTACGGGCAAGACGGTCGTCGCCCTGCACCGCACCGCGTACCTGCTCTACTCCGACCCGCGCCTCGGCCACCGCCAGGGCGGCGTGCTGTTCGTCGGGCCGCACCAGCCCTACCTGGCGTACGTCAGCGACGTCCTGCCCAGCCTCGGAGAGGAGGACGTGCAGACCTGCACCCTGCGGGACCTCGTGCCCGAGGGCGCAGCGGCGGTCGCCGAGACGGTCCCGGAGGTGGCCGCGCTGAAGTCGTCCGTGGCCATGGTCACGGCGATCGAGGCAGCCGTGCGGTTCTACGAGGAGCCACCCACCAAGGCGATGACGATCGCGACCGAATGGTCCGACATCCGGTTGAGCCCCGGCGACTGGGCGGAGGCGTTCGAGGCACCGGACCCGGGCACACCGCACAACGAGGCGCGCGAGCAGATCTGGGAGGCGCTGCTCACGATCCTGCTGGAGAGGTACGACGGCGACGAGCCGGAGGCCCAGTTCCGCGCGTCGATGGGACGCAACCGGGAACTACGCGAGGTGCTCAACCGTGCGTGGCCGCTGGTCGAGGCCCCCGATCTGGTCGGTGACCTGTGGTCGGTCCCCGCCTACCTGCGCAGGTGCGCCCCCTGGCTGAGCACGGACGACATCCGCCAGCTGCAGCGCGCGGACGCCCAGGCGTGGACGCTGTCCGACCTGCCGATGCTGGACGCCGCCCGGCAGCGGCTCGGCGACGCGGACGCGGAGGCCACCGCGCGCAGGCGTCGGCAGGACGCCGCCGCCTCCGCTGGTCGCGAGCAGATGGCCCGGGTCGTCGACGACCTGATCGCCTCGGCCGCCCACGACGACGGCGAGGGTCTGATGACCATGCTGCGCCAGGAGGACCTGCGGGACACCCTCGCCGACGGGGTCGCGCCGCCGTCGGCAGAAGGTCAGGACCTGCTCGTCGGGCCGTTCGCGCACATCGTCGTGGACGAGGCTCAGGAGTTGACCGACGCCGAGTGGCAGATGCTGCTGGTGCGCTGCCCGTCGGGAAGTTTCACCATCGTCGGGGACCGCGCCCAGGCCCGGCACGGCTTCACCGAGACGTGGCAGGAACGGCTCGAACGGGTCGGGCTCGACCGGATCAGCCTGGCCTCCCTGCGGATCAACTACCGGACGCCGACGGAGGTCATGGCGGAAGCCGAACCGGTCATCCGGGCCGTGCTCCCGGACGCCAACGTGCCGACCTCCATCCGCAGCAGCGACATCCCCGTCGTACACGGATCCGCCGTTGATCTGGGTTCGGTCCTCGACACCTGGCTCGCCGCGCATGCCGACGGGATCGCCTGCGTCATCGGCGACCCCACCTTCCAGGCGACACCCCGCGTCCGGTCGCTGACCCCGGAACTGTCGAAGGGGCTCGAATTCGACCTGGTCGTCCTCGTTCACCCGGAGGCGTTCGGCGACGGCATCGAGGGAGCGGTCGACCGCTACGTCGCCATGACCCGAGCGACCCAGCAACTCGTCATCCTGCGGTGACGTCAGGGTCGGAAGGCGTTCAGCACCATGTCCGCGTACCGACGCCACACCGCCGGGTCCCGCTGGTCCAGCACGATCAGTTGGCGAACCGGCCCGCAGAGGACGATCCGGATGTCGAGCTGGCTGGCGTCCGGGCGGATCCGCCCGGACGCCGCCGCCGCGGTGACCAGTTGCCCGATCAGATCCAGGATGCGGGCCGCGGGCACCAGCCGGCCGTCGAAGAAGGCGTCCGCGAGCACCCGGTCGCGCGCGAGACGGTCGAACAGGTCGGGGACAAAGGCACACAGCTCCTGGTACGCGTCGGAGCCGTCGAGCGCCGCGCGGGTGCGCTGCTCCAACTCCTGGAACTGGTGTCGCGCCACCGCGACGATCAGGTCTTCCTTGCTGGGGTAGCTGCGGTAGACCGTGGCCCGGCCCACGCCGGCCCGCTCCGCCACCTGCGGCACGGTCACCTGCAGGCCCTGCTCGGTGAAGAGCTCCCGGGCGGCCGCGATGACCCGCTCCTGGTTGCGCCGAGCGTCCAGACGCCGAGGGGAGGCGTCCGGCTCGTCCGGCGCCTGGAGACCGTCGAGCGCAGGCATGGTGTCAGTCTGCCCGGTCGGTGTCGGGCGCCGACACCTGCCCGTCGGCGTACACCTTGGTGAGCTCGACGTTCAGCACGGTGCAGACCCGGCCGAACGACCAGTAGTAGCCGACCACCTGGAGCACCTCGACGATCTCGCGCTCGGTCAGGAACTGCCGCACCTGGTCGAAGAGGTCGTCGGCGACACGGGGTCGTTGCACCACCTCGGCGGCGAACCGGATGAGCGTGCGGTCGTACGGCGAGAGGTGCGGGCTGTCGAGGTCCCGGCCGCTGATGATGTCCCGGGTGCGCTGGTCGACACCGGCCTCCTCGGACATCGGGGCGTGCTGGGCCGTTTCGAACTCGCAGTCCGTCCACTCGGCCACGGTCAGGATGACGATCTCCCGCGAGCGGGCGGGCAGCTCCAGTGCGGTGAACTGCGTCCTCGCGAGCTGGACGAACGGTTTCACCGTGCCGACCGAGTGGGCCAGCATCTTGACCAGCGGGTCCGGCGGCAGCGTGGAGAGGAAGTCGCGGACGTCGTCCGGGGCGGCACTGGGGTCGGGGTCGGCAAGGCGGGGCATGGTCTTCTCCGTCGGTTCGTGGAGGTCGGTCAGCGGGCGTCGTCTGAGGGGACGTCGAATCCCGTCTCGCTGAGGTGCCGGAACCGGCCGTCCTCGGCGTACTCGCCGAAGATCGCGATCTCCCGCTTGGCGGTGGATCCGTCGACCATGGTGATCTCGAAGACGTGCCGCTCGGCGTAGCGGGTGCCGTCGCGCAACTCGTCGAGCACGGTCACCGTGCCCCGGGCGAGTTGGCTGCGCGTCCGCGCCACCATTTCGGCGAACTCGGCCCGGTTGAGCGTCTCTCCGTCGCTGCGGTGCGTGTAGTCGGGGGCGTAGAACATGTCCAGCGCCTCGTTCACGTCGAGCGTCTGCTCGAAGGCCACCGCACGGAGCGCGTCGCTGATCCGTACCTGGGTCATGGCTCGGGAACTCCTTGGTCGTCGCCGGCTGGATCCGGACTCGCAAGTCCGGATGGTGACCACCGTACCGGACTCATGAGTCCGGAACGGTGGAGTCGGCGGCCCCGGTGGCGCTTCTCACTGAACACCGCAACCCGCGGGCGCGATCACCCCTGCGCGGCACCGTGATCGGGTGCGCTCATGTCGCCCGTCCCGGGCGTGCCGTCGACGAGCCCGTAGCGCAGGTAGACGGTGCCCTTCGGACTGGCCACCGGCGGCTCGAGGAGTGTCACGTTGGTGGGCACCGCGCCACCCTCGAACACCTTCTTACCGACGCCGAGCACGATCGGGTGCACCCAGAGGTCGAGACGGTCGAAGAGCCTCTCGCGCAGGAGCGTCTGCACCAGGTTCAGGCTCCCGACGACCTTCACGTGCTCGTGTCGGTCACGAATCTCCCGCACCGCGCCGGCCAGATCCGGGCCGAGCTGCGTGGAACCGGCCCACGAGAGGTCGGCCCCGCCGCGGGAGGCCACGTACTTCGGGACCCTGTTGAAGAGCGTGGCGATCTCGTCGTCCTCGCCGCCCTCCTGGTGCGGCCAGTAGGCGGCGAAGATGTCGTACGTCCGCCGGCCGAGCAGGAGGGCGTCCGTGCCCTCGTACGCGGCGAGGACCTGCGCCCCGGCGACCTCGTCCAACAGGGGTGCCTGCCAGCCGCCGAACGGGAAATCCGCCGGGTCCTCGTCGGGCGCGCCCGGTGACTGCGCGACGAGGTCGAGGGTTGCGAACAGCTCAATGTGGATGAGGCCCATGTCGTGCTCCCGATGAGGTGGTTGCGCCTGGACGCAGGCCCGGCACTCTCCGCTCACGATAGATCACAAACCGCCTCCAGACTGGGAGGGTCAGCCTGGGGTGAGGAGGCAGAACTCGTTGCCTTCCGGGTCGGCGAGGACCGTCCAGGGCACATCGCGGCCCAGCTCGACGGCGGTGGCGCCGAGAGTCCGCAGTCTGGTGGCCTCGGCCTCCAGGTCGTCACCCGGGTACGGGCGCACGTCGAGATGGACGCGGTTCCACACGGTCTTCGCGTCGGGTGTGCGGATGAACTCCAGATATGGGCCGACACCCTTGGTGGAGCGCAGCACCGCGTGGTGGTCGGTCACCTCGTGCAGGGTCCAGTCCATGGCCTCGCCCCAGAAGCGGGCCATGGCCCGCGGATCTGCACAGTCGACCACCACCGCAGCGATCGGTCCGGTGTCCTGGTAGACCGGTCGGGGCTCCAGCACGCAGAATTCGTTGCCCTCCGGATCGGCCAGGACCGTCCACGGGACGTCGCCCTGGCCGACGTCGGCGGGCGTCGCGCCGAGATCCTTCAGGCGCGTGACCACCTCCGCCTGATGGGCCGCCGAGGTGGTGGCGAGGTCGACGTGCACGCGGTTCTTCACCGTCTTGGGTTCCGCATAGACGACGAGGTCGATGCAGACAGCGACGGGGTCGGGGTAGACGAAGCCCTCGGGTTCGAGGTTGGTCACGCCGGGTCCCTCGCTGGAGACTCCCCAGCCGAGCGCCGCCGCCCAGAAGCCGCCCAGCGCGGAGTCGTTGCGAGCCTTCATGTTGATTTGCACGAGCCTCGTTGCCATGTCGACGATGCTATGCCTGCGCCGAGTCCGCGGTGCACCCGAGACTGGTGGAGGTGTCAGGGCACTATCGCGTACAGCCGGTCGGTCGGGTCGACCACGGCGTTGAGCCGCGCCCCGACCGTCAGGGCGGAATCGTCCTTACACCGCGAGGTGGACTCGAACGGCTCGAACCCGGGCCCGCTGATCAGCAGGGTCAGCTCGGTCCCGCTCTCCTCGCCCAACGAAATGGGCCGCACCGCGGTGATCTCGGCGGTGGCGGTCACGCCGGCCGCCTCCAGCCGGCGCAGGTCCCGCTGGGCCCGTTCGTGCAGTCGCGACTCGCGCCTGGCGAGCTTGACGCAGGAGATCGTGACCCCGACCCCGGCGACGCCCAGGATCCAGCGGTTCATGGTGGTTTCGCTGGTCGCGAGGAAGACGGCCGCATAAGCCAGAAACGGGCCGATCAGCAGCAGCGGGGCGCCCAGGAACCAGAGCACCCCGCGCAACAATCCACTGGAGGGAAGATTCACCTGACGCGGCCCGGAATCGGTGCCCGCCCCGGTGAGCGCGCTTCGTCCGGGCGCGTATCCCCTCGGCACGATCGGCATGGCGCCACCCTAACTTCGTCCGTCGGCGAACGCGAGATCGTCCACCTTCATCGCTGAGCCCAGAAGGCTCAGAAGAGGACGCTGCCGTACGACGGACGGCCCGTCGGCGCATAGGTGGCGTAGACGACGCCCGCGTCGGTGGTGCTCGACCCGGTCAGCTTCAACCCGGCTGGGGCAGCCCCCTCGGCGAAGAGCCGCTTTCCCTGGCCCAGAACGACCGGAAAGATCAGCAGACGGTACTCGTCGACCAGGTCGGCCTGCTGGAGAGTACGGAGCAGGTCACTGCTGCCCTGCACGAGGATCTCGCCGTCGGTGCGCTGCTTGAGCGCGGCGATCGTCTCGGCGGCATCGCCCACCAGGACCTCGGTGTTGCGCCACTCGGCGGTCATCGGGCTCCGCGTCGCGACGTACTTCGGCATGCTGTTGATCTTGGCGCCGCCGTCCTCGTCGGACACCTTGGGCCAGTGCGACGCGAGAATGTCATAGGACCGCCGGCCCAGCAGCATGCCGTCCGCGCGGTCGAGCATCTCACCCATGATCTGGCCGAACCCCTCGTCCACGTGCGGCGGCAACCATCCGCCGTGCGGGAAGTCGTTCGAGTCGTCCTCGCCCGGGCCACCGGGGCCCTGCATGACGCCGTCCAATGACACGAA
Source organism: Micromonospora sp. CPCC 205539 (assembly GCF_036906815.1). Classification (NCBI taxonomy): domain Bacteria; kingdom Bacillati; phylum Actinomycetota; class Actinomycetes; order Micromonosporales; family Micromonosporaceae; genus Micromonospora; species Micromonospora sp. CPCC 205539. Next base: position 112,163 of record NZ_JBAKHW010000006.1, read on the forward strand.
GGTCCCCACCACCAGCTTGCTCGGCACGCCCGACTCCCTTTCAGACACACGGCAAAGACAACGGTCAACGCCCCGGACCCTACTCGGCGGTGACGCTGCGCGGGTGCCGGCCGCACACCGCGCCGTCGACCCACTTCACCGCGTATCCGGCCGGTGACCCTCGATCCTTCGGCCGTAGCGTGGGGCGCATGCGAACCACCACGCTGGGCAGTGCAGGCCCCCAGGTCGGCGTCATCGGCCTCGGGTGCATGGGCATGAGCCACGGATACGACATCACCGGCCCCCGGGACGACGACACGTCGATCGCCGTCATCCGGGAGGCCCTGGACCTGGGCGCCACCCTGATCGACACCTCGGACGTGTACGGGCCGTACACCAACGAGGAGCTGGTCGGCCGGGCGTTGGCCGGCGGTCACCGCGAGCGGGCGGTGCTGGCGACCAAGGTCGGCCTGGTGGCCACCTCCCCGACCGGCGGCCCCGGCAACTCGCCGACCATCGGCAACAACGGGCGTCCGGAACACATCCGCGCGGCGATCGACGCCAGCCTCCGGCGGCTCGGCACCGACCACGTCGACCTCTACCAGTTGCACCGCGTCGACCCCGACGTGCCCATCGAGGAGTCCTGGGGTGCGATGGCCGAGGTCGTGGCGGCGGGCAAGGCACGCCACCTGGGCCTGTCCGAGGTGACGGTAAGCCAGATTCAGCGCGCCCAGGCGGTGCACCCGGTGGCGTCGGTGCAGTCCGAGCTGTCGCTGTGGACCCGCGACCCGCTGGCCGAGGTGCTGCCGTACTGCGCCGAGCAGGGCATCGCCTTCCTGCCGTTCTCCCCGCTGGGCCGTGGTTTCCTCGCCGGCCGGTTCACCTCGTTCGACGATCTGCCCACCGACGACTTCCGGCGTGGCCTGCCGCGCTTCCAGCAGGACGCGCTGCGCGCCAACCTCGCCATCGTCAGCCGGGTCCGCGAGATCGCCGACCGGGCCGGCGTCAGCCCCGCGCAGGTCGCGCTGGCCTGGGTGGTCGCCCAGGGCCGCTACGTCATCCCCATCCCCGGCACCAAGACCCCGAAGTACCTGGTGGACAACTCGGCGGCGGGCGACGTGCAGCTCAGCGCGGAGGACCTCGCCGACCTCGACGCACTGCCGGCACCCGAGGGTGGCCGCTACTGAGGAGCGCCGCCGACTGAGGAGCGCCGCTGCCTCATTGGGATGGATCACCACGCGTAGGGCGTCCTAGGATACTAGTGAGGGCCTCTCGGCTGACCGGGGGCGGGTGCCTACCCGGTCCCGGTCAGCCGGACCGGTGGGCCGAACCGCACCCCGACGCCGGGCGAGTACAGCACGCTGACCGGCGGCTCGGCCGGCGCCGGCAGCCCAGCCGCCGCCACCAACTCGTCGTCCAGGTGCAAGAGTTCGGCTCGGCGCAAGGGCCAACGCGGGTGCCAGTTCGGCAGGTGCAGCGTGCGCCCGTACGCCCGGGTGTGCAGGCCCCAGCGGGCCGTGACGAAGTGTTCCAGCGGGGTCGGGTCGGCGATCGACTCCCCCACCCGGACGACCATCCGGCTCGTTGTGCCGGCCGGGCCGGGCCAGCGGCGTCGGCAGCGGTAGGTGAGGCGGTCGCCGTCGCGGTCCAGCCGCATCGAGGACCAGAGGTACGGCAGTCGGAGCGTCGCCTGTGCGACCAGCACCGGGACCAGCCGGGACGCGTCGAGCGACCGGAAGACCACGGCCCTCCGGCCGGTGTCGTCCACCGAGTACAACCGGACGTTGGTCTCCCAGAACGTGCCGAAGTACGGAATCCCGGGCCCACGGCCGAAGCCCAGTCCGACCATCCGGAAGCCGATCAGGCCGACGTGGCTGACCCCGTCCAGGGTGTCCGGGTGGGTCCCGGCGGGCAGCAGCGGCGCGACGACCTCCGGTGCGACGGCCCAGTGCAGGAAGGTGAGATCCTGCCAGCGCTGCCGCAGGATCGCCGGGCCGAACGCCTGCCGGGGCGCGAAGTCGACCGGCTCGATGTCCACACCCTCATCATGCACCGGTGGAGCGCCGCGCCGGCGCCGCCCGCACGCTCAGGGAAGATCCACGAGTTGCGGTGGCACCTCGCAGGTCAGGCCGACCCGGTTCATCCGGTCGACGATCGGCCGCCCATCGGCGGTCGGCACCTCGAAGTGCGGGTCGCCGCCGGCGGACAGCGCATCGGCGTACCGCTCGCGGGCGGCGACGAGGCTCTCCCAGTCGGTCAGCCAGTCGGTGGTCGGCAGGTCGTCCCGCAGCCGGTCGCTGCCCAGGCTCCGCACCTGCGCGACCATGGCGGTCACCGCCGTGTCCTGCTCACGGAGCGAGCGCACCCGGGCCGCGGGGGTGGCCCCCGGTGACACCGCCGTCGCCACCACCGTCGCCCGCATCGAGGCACAGGCCCGCTCCGCCACCTCGCTCACCTGCGGACTGTCGATCAGCTCGATGCGGTCGTGGTTGGCGTACATCCAGAAGCCGGCGACGCTGACACCGACGCACCCCAGGGCGAGGACCCCGACGATGGTGGCGCCGACGACGATCCAGGCCACCGTGCCGCCTCTCCCCTGCCGGCCGGGCCGGGGGTGCGCGGTGGCGGGTGGCATCGACACCAGGCCATCGTGACAGTCACTCGCAACGTCGGCGGCTACGCGTGCGGGCCGACGTCGACCGTGCCGACGGTCAGCGACGGCGTGCCCTCCAGGATCTGACCGACTAGCTCGACCTACTCGGCCAACGCGCGCCGTCGGCCGGCGCTCAGCGCCCGTAACGGCTCGACGGTGACGTGGATCGTGCGGCCGGAGCGACGGTGGTGCCACACACCGGCAACCGTGCCGTCGACCAGCAGGACCGGAAAGTTGCCGGCCTGGCCACGGGCCAGCGCCCGCTCGGCGGCGGCCCCGGGGTAGAGCCGGTCACGCGGGTGGCAACCGATCACGTACGCGTCGAAGTAGGGCAGCAGCCGCAGCCCGGACGGCCGGTCCTCCGCGAAGTCGGTGTCACCGGCCGCCACCCACGCCCGGGTGCCCTCCACCGTGACCGGTGTCAGGTCCACCGAGTCGAACAGCTCCGCCGCCCAGGGCGTGGGGACCGACAGCCATCGGGCGAACTGCGCCGGGGTGGCCGGCCCGTACGCGTACAGGTAGCGCCGGACCAGCTCGGCCAGCGCCGCGGGGCCGGCCATCGGCGTGAACCCGGGCAGCCAGCGGGCCGGGCTGGTGTAGGTGGCGGCGCGGCCTCGGGTCGGGCCGAAGCAGAGAACGCCGGCCCGGGTAGCGGCGGCCATCGCGGCGATCCACCGTGGCCACTTGTCCTGAAACGCGTCCATGACCCGCTCGCCGGCCCAGGAACCGGTGCGGGCGACGACCTGCTCGGTCAGCTCGGCGGTGGTCAGCTCGGCCTCGGCCAGCGCGGCACCGATGGCCGCGAGCACCTGCTCGGTCTGCTCGGGGGTCAGCAGGTCGCGGCCCTGTTCGAACGGCGGGGCCGGCGTCGCGGACAACGCGCCGGTCCACATCGGCAGGTCCACGGCGGCGAGCAGGTGCACGGTCCCGCGGGGGCCGCGCGTCTTGACCAGGGACCGGTCCGTCCAGAGCGCCTGGCGCACCGCGCTTCGGGTGGCGCCCGGAACGCGCAGGCCGACGGACAGCTCGGCGGCGGAGGCGACCTGGGCGTGCGCGCCACACATCGCGGACGCCACCGTGGCGATCGCGGCGGTGGCCGGCTCGGGGCCGGGTGGGGTCGAGGCCGAGAGCGCGTGCCGTTCCAGGCGCCGGGCGCAGACCTGCGGCCAGCTCAAATCGGTCACCGCGAGCCCTCGGCAGGGACACAGCCGGCCACCAGGGGCCGATTCGTCGCCAGGATGTCGGTTGACGTCATGCCGGCCACGCTATGACGGACGCACGTCAGTTTCCGGCATTCCCCACCGGGCATCCGGGCCTGCACGGTGGCCCAACGGGTCATCCGCTGGCCGCCGTAGGCTGGATCTGCTGGGTTACCAGACCGAATCGGTCGACACGTCGCAGAGCGGTCAGATCAGGACTCACAGGGGGAATCGGGCGTGGCGCAGGGTGACGCGGAGCTGGTCCTGCTCGCGCAGGCCGGAGACGCGGCCGCGTTCGGTGTGCTGCTGGCCCGCCACGAGGCCGGGATGCGGGCGGTCGCGCTGAGCCTGCTCGGCTACGGCCCGGACGCCGAGGACGCGGTGCAGGACGCGATGGTGGTGGCGCTGCGCCGCATCGGCGACCTGCGTGACCCGTCCGCGGTCGGCCCCTGGCTGCGGACCATCGTGCGCAACAACAGCCGGATGGCGCTGCGAGGGCCCGCGCCGCTGCCGGTCGCCGATCCGGAGTGGTTCGCCCGCCCCGCGGACACCCCCACGCCCGAGGAGGCACTGGACCAGGGCGCGATGCGCGACTGGGTGTGGCACGCCATCGGGCAGCTCTCCGAGGCCGACCGGATGGTCACGCTGCTGCGGTACTTCAGCGACGCCTCCTCGTACGAGCAGATCGCGGCCGTGTGCGGCGTGCCGGTCGGCACCGTCCGCAGCCGCCTCAGCCACGCCCGCAACGCCCTCGCCGGCGGCCTGCGGGCGGCCGCGGCCGCGGCGCACGCCGACGTCACGGCGGCGAACGACGCCCGGTGGCGCGAGGGCCAGGACATGATCGCCACGGCGATGCGCGGCGACTTCGACCGGGTGGTCCGCGAGAGCTGGTGGCCGGACGCCCAGATGATCGTGCCGGGTGGGCCACGCGGCGGCACCGAGTTGGCGATCCGCGGCATGACGAGCGACCTGACGGCCGGCGTACGACAGCGGCTGCGCAACGTCGTGGCCAGCGGCGACGTGCTGATCTGGGAGACCGACCTGATCAGTCCGCCGGACGACCCGGAGCACTGCCCTCCGGCGGCGCTGTGGTTGCAGGTGCTGCGCGAGGGGCGCGTGCGACAGTTCACCCTCTTTCACCCGATTCCCGGTCGCGAGATCCGCCAGCCGGCCCTGGTCTGAAAGAAACTCTCCCCGCCGGGCGAACTTTCCGGTCGGCCCCCGCATCTGGTTCGCGTCCCTCACCAGTTGCCGTGTCGGCACTCGCCGCACGGGTCATGCATCGGGAGATCAGTCATGGGTTCCACCAGCCACGACGTCGACGTTCTCGCTCCGGGTACGCACGAGTTCACCATCGGTGGCGTCGCGCAGGTCTACCACGTCGCCGGGGCCGGCCCGGTGTGCGTGGTGCACTCCGGCGGGCCCGGTATCGAATGGGCCTACCTGCGGATGCCGAGCCTCGAAGAGCACTTCACCATGGTGTACGTCGAGCCCGTCGGCACGGGCGCGTCCGGTCGGCTCGAGAACGCCGCCGACTACCGTCTCGACACGTATGTCCGGTTCCTACACGCCGTCGTCGACCACCTCGGCACGCCCCGCGTGTATCTCCTCGGGCACTCGCACGGGGGCTTCGTCGTCCAGCGGTACGCGCTGGCGCACCCGGACCGGATCGCCGGTCTCGCGCTGTACGACACCTCGCCGGTCACCGGCGCCGAGTTCTGGGCCGAGGCGATGGCCGGGCTCACCGCCTACCCGCAGCGGCACCCCGACCGGCCGGAGGCCGCGGCGATCCCGGCCGCCTTCCAGCAGGCGGTCACCGCCACCGACGACGAGTCGCTCAGCGCCGGCCTGCGCACGGCCCTCCCGGTGTACTTCGCGGACTTCTGGGGCCACCAGGCCGAGTTCGCCCCACTTCAGGCGGCCGTGCGCGCCTGGGCGGCACCAGCCGGCGCGCAGGACCCCACACCGTTCGACGTACGGAGCGACCTCGGCGAGATCACCGTGCCCGCCGTCGTGATCGTCGGAGCGCACGACTTCATCTGCGGGCCCCGTTGGGCCGAGCAGTTGCACGCGGGCCTCAAGGACTCGCGCCTGGTGGTGCTGGAGCACAGCGGGCACTTCGGGCATGTCGAGCAGACGGCGGAGTTCACCGAGGCCGTGGTGGAGCTGTTGCGGCGCTGATCACCCTCGGCGTGCGGATCCGCCGGACGGTCCTAGGCTGGTCGGATCGCTGCACCGTAACGAGGAGGAGACCGCCGTGAGCCAGACCGAGCGGATGGATTCCGTCGAGGAGTGGAACGTGGCCGAGGACGACGGGGTGCTGGACGCCTCCGACACCCTGGACGACGACCGCGTCAGCGACCCGCTGGACACCGGCATCGTCGCCGAGGATCAGTGGAGGGGCGCCAACCGGTTCGGCACCACCCCCGCCGAGGAGCGGGCGGGCGAGTCGCTGGAGCAGTATCTCGCTCAGGAGGAGCCGGACACCGACCCGTACGCCGAGGGCGGCGACGACGAGGACGAGCTGACCCGTCGGGGGTACGAGCGCGAGGCGCGCGCGGGCCGACTCGTCGCCTACGACGAAGGGCTCGGCGAGGACCAGGAGGCCGAGTCGGTGGCCTGGGACGCCGGGATCGACGCGGGTGCCGCCAGCGCGGAGGAAGCCGCGGTCCACCTGGTCGAGGACCCCGACGGGCCCGGCGACGGTCCGTTGCGCTGACGCCACGCCGCCGCGCTCACCACCTCTCGTGGTGCTGAGCGCGGCGGGCGGGGTCGATCAGTGCATGACGACAGGCGTGGCCAGCTCGGCCTGCTGGTCGTCGAGCGGCTGCGCGGGCTGGCGTCGGCGCGGCAGCAGGGCGGCCGGGATGAAGGTGAGCAGCACCAGCGCGAACGCCACCCAGAACGTGTGGCCGAAAGACTTCGCGGCGAACTCGAGCCCACGCTCGATGACCGACGGGTCCACCGGCATCTGCTGGAGCAGCTCCGGCTTCTGCTGGGCGGCGATGGCCAGCCCCGCCTCGGTGATCGGCTTGCCGCTCGAGTCCACCGCGCCGGGGATCGGCCGGGAGCCGTTCAGCTCGTTGGTCAGGATCACCGACATGACGGCGGCACCGACGGACCCACCGATCTGCTGCAGGATGTTGACCAGCGTCGAGCCACGGGCCACCTCCTGCGCCTGCAACGTCCGCAGCGCCGACGTCATGATCGGCATCATCGTGCCGCCCATGCCCAGGCCCATCACGAACAACGAGCCGCCGAGCAGCCAGTACGAGGTGCTCGGGTCGACCTGGGTGAAGCTGAAGAATCCGACGACGATCAGCGCCAGCGCGAACGGGACGGTGCGGCCGATGGGCACCCGGTCGGCCAGCGTGCCGGCGATCGGCATGGTGATCATCGCGCCGATGCCCTGCGGCGCCATCAACAGACCGGCGGCCAGCGTCGACTCACCACGCACCTGCAGGAAGTAGCTCGGGAACAGCAGGCCGGCGCCCATGAACGCGATGATGAACACGAACAGCGTCATCGAGGCGATGGTCAGGCCGCGGTTGCGGAACAGCCGCAGGTCGAGCAGCGGGTGCCGGGGCTTGAACGAGTAGAGCACGAACGACACCACCAGCACGGAGCCGACCAGCATGGGTGCCCACACCTTGGCCTCGGTGAACGTGCCCGCCTCCGGCAGGGAGGACACGCCGTAGAGGAACAGGGCGAGCCCTGGCGAGAGCATCAACATGCCGAGGAAGTCGAACGATTCCGATGGCTCGGGGGCGTCCTTCGGAAGCGCCATCTGCGCGTAGATGAGCGCGACCACACCGATCGGCAGGTTGATCAGGAAGATCCAGTGCCAGCTCGCGGTGTCGATGAGCCAGCCGCCGAGGATCGGGCCGCCGATGGGGCCGAGCAGCATCGGGATGCCGAGGACGGCCATCAGCCGGCCGATCCGGTGCGGGCCGGCCGCCCGGGTCATGATGGTCATGCCCAGCGGCATGAGCATGCCGCCGCCGAGGCCCTGCAGCACGCGGTAGCCGATCAGCTCACCGATCGAGTCGGCCGTGGCGCAGAGCCCGGAGCCGATGGTGAACAGGGCCAACGCCACCATGTAGAGGCGCTTGGTGCCGAACCGGTCGGCCGCCCACCCGCTGATCGGGATCACCGTGGCCAGCGCCAGGGTGTAGGCGGTCATCGTCCACGCGACGCGGGCGTAGGTCGCGTCGAACTCGTTCTGGAACGTGGGCAGCGCCACGCTGACCACCGTCACGTCGAGGATCGACATGATCGCGCCGAGGACGACGACGCCGGCCACCTTGAGCACCGCGGCGTCGAGTTTGTCCGATGTCGCGACAGATTGCTGTGTCACTAACTCTCCTGTAGTCGATTGAGCCGGCCAGAGGTGGGCGGTGGCGGCGACGCCGCGCCTACCGGGCGCGGGCGCGACCTGCCAGGGCAGCGACGCGCGGAGGCAGACTAACTGCCGATTGTGACGGTTCGCCGCCGGATTCCGTGACCGCACGGCCGCGCATCCGAACGGCCCTCCTTTTACAGCCACTCGTCGGGGTGGTGATCAGTCAGCAGACCCGGCCAGACGGGTCGCGGTCCGGATCAGCCCGGACCGCCGGATACGTGCCGTCGGCCGGCGCGGCGGGGCATCGGCAGGCTGGGCAGCGCGGTGCGGTCGACGGCAGCCGGGGCGCAAGGAGCGCAGGACGTCGAGGCAAGCTGTTCGGGCGGGCACGGGTCCGCGCAGAACGGGTGGTGACATGACTCAGCAATCGGCGGGGCCGTTGGCCGGCCTGCTCGTGGCGGACTTCTCCCGGATCCTCGCCGGGCCGTACGCGACGATGCTCCTGGCGGACCTGGGCGCGCAGGTGATCAAAGTGGAGAGTCCCGGTGGTGACGACACCCGCACCTGGATGCCACCCACCCGCGAGGGCATCTCGACGTACTACCTCGGCATCAACCGCAACAAACGCTCGATCGCCCTCGACCTGAAGCAGCCGGACGACCTGACCATCGCACAGGAGTTGGCCCGCCGCGCCGACGTGCTGATCGAGAATTTCCGACCCGGCGGCCTCGCCCGGTTCGGCCTGGACTACGACACCGTGGCCGCCGGCAACGAGACGATCGTGTACGCGAGCATCAGCGGATTCGGCACCGGCGCCGGCCGGGACTTCCCCGGCTACGACCTCATGGTGCAGGCGATTTCCGGGCTGATGAGCCTCACCGGCGACCCGGACGGCCCGCCGTACCGCGCCGGCATCTCGGTCTTCGACGTGGTGGCCGGGCTGCACGCGAACATCGGCATCCTCGCCGCGTTGCACCACCGGGGCGCGACCGGGCAGGGCCAGCACGTCGAGGTCAACCTGCTCAGCTCGGCGCTGTCCGGTCTGGTCAACCACTCCAGCGGCTACGTCGCGGGCGACACCGTCCCGTTCCGGATGGGCAACGCGCACCCGAGCCTCTCCCCGTACGAGCCGCTGCCCACCGCCGACGGCGAGCTGATCGTCATCGCCGGCAACGACGGGCAGTTCCGCAAGCTGTGCCGGGTGCTCGGCCTGCCCGCCCTGCCCGACGATCCACGCTTTCGGCGCAACCAGGACCGCACGGCCAACCGCGATCAGCTCCGACCGCTGCTCGTCGAACGGCTTACCGAGCGGACCAAGGACGAGTGGTTCCGTGACCTGCTCGCCGCCGGCGTGCCCTGCGCGCCGATCAACACCATCGACGGTGGCGTGGCGTTCGCTCAGGATCTGGGGCTCGACCCGGTGGTCGCTGTCGGCGACGTGCCCGGGATCCGCAACCCCATCACCTTTTCCGACACACCCGCCCGGTACGAGCTGCCGCCGCCCGGGCTCGACGAACACGGCGAGGAGATCCGCGCGTGGCTGAAGAGCTGAGCTTCCTCACCGGGCCGTAGCCAGGGATCGCGAAACCCTGGATAAACCGCACCTGGATGGGGTCCTGGGCCGGTGCCACGGTCGGTCCATGACATCTTCCACCTACACCGTCACCGGCCACTGGATCGGTGGCGAGACCGTCGCCGGCTCGGCCGGCACCATTCCCGTCGTGAACCCGGCGACCGGCGACGTCGTCGCCGAGACGCCGGCCGGCACCGCCGCTGACGTGGACCGGGCCGTCGCCGCCGCCCGGGCCGCCTTCGCCGGGTGGGCGGCGACCTCCCCGCAGCAGCGGGCGGACGTGCTGCGGCGCGTCGCCGCCGGCCTGACCGCCCGGCAGGAGGAGCTCGCCGGGGCGATCACCGCCGAGATGGGCGCGCCGGTCGCCCTGGCCCGCACCGCCCAGGTCAGCTTCCCGGCCGCGGTGATCGAATCCGTCGTCGGTCTCGCCGACGAGTTCCCCTGGACCGAGGAGATCGGCACCTCGTTGATCGTCCGCGAGCCGGTCGGCGTGGTCGGTGCGATCACCCCGTGGAACTTCCCGCTCCAGCAGATCATCTCCAAGCTGGCGCCGGCCCTGCTCGCCGGGAACACGATGGTCTTCAAGCCGTCGGAGAACGCCCCGCTGACCGCGCGGATCCTCGCCGAGGTCGCCGCCGAGGCGGGCGTGCCGGCCGGCGTGTTGAACGTGGTGTACGGCACCGGCGCGATCGTCGGCGAGGCCATCTCCGCCCACCCGGACATCGACATGATCTCCTTCACCGGCTCCACCCGGGCCGGCAAGCGGATCTCCGCGGTGGCCGCGGAGAGCGTCAAGCGCGTCGCGCTGGAGCTGGGCGGCAAGGGCGCGAACATCATCCTCGACGACGCTGACCTGCCCGAGGCGGTCAACCGGGGTCTGATGATGGTGTTCACCAACGGTGGCCAGGTCTGCGGCGCGTGGCCCCGGATGCTGGTGCCCGCGTCCCGCCAGGACGAGGTGGTCGCACTGGCCGTCGAGGCGGCGAAGCAGTACACCGTGGGTGACCCGACCGACGAGGCCACCCGGATCGGCCCGATGGCCTCCGAGGCGCACCGGCAGAAGGTCAATGGCTATATCGAGCGTGGCATCGCCGACGGCGCCCGCCTGGTGTTCGGCGGCCCGGGCCGGCCCGAGGGCCTGACGACCGGCGCGTACGTCCAGCCGACGATCTTCGCCGACGTCGACCCGACGTCGGTGATCGCCCAGGAGGAGATCTTCGGGCCGGTGCTGACGATCATCCCGTACGCCGACGAGGAGGAGGCCGTCGCGATCGCCAACGGGACGCTGTACGGCCTGACCAGCGGCGTCTCGGGCGAGCCGGAGCACGCGCTGGCGGTCGCCAAGCGGCTGCGCGTCGGCCAGGTCGACGTCAACGCCGGCCACTGGAACCCGCTCGCCCCGTTCGGCGGCTACAAGCAGTCCGGCAACGGCCGCGAGTTCGGCCGGCAGGGCCTGGAAGAGTTCCTGGAGACGAAGTCCATCCAGCGCTGACGCCCGGGCCCTCACGAGACCGGGTAGGCGATATCGCGGTAACCCGTCGAGCCAGACCCCGCGATATCGGCGACGTGAAGTGGATCTCCGCCCGAACGACTGGTCGGACGGCGAGACGGGGTGGTCAGCCCGGTGAGCCGACGGTCACCCCCGCGAGCCGACGGTCACCCCCGCGAGCCGACGGTCACCCCCGCGATCTTGCACTTACTGCCTCGACAAAGGGGGCAAACGGGCCGAATCGGCGACCGTAAGTGCAAGATCGCGGGGGCGCGCGCGGGGATTGCGCACGGTCGACACGAGGTCGGTGATGTCGGGGTGTTTCGCCGACCGGACACCGCGATATCGGCGATGTCGAGTCGATCATCGCGCGAGCGGGCCGCCACCCCCCTTGATCACCAGGGAAGAGGGGAACACCGGGGCGGCGGTGTGGTTGGTTTGTTTGGGGAGGTAAGAGCACTGTGAATCGCGTTCAGCTCGCCAGTTTTCTGCGGACCCGGCGTGAGGCGCTCCAGCCGGAGGACGTGGGGCTACCTCGCGGCCAGCGCCGGCGTACCGGCGGTCTGCGGCGCGAGGAAGTCGCCGCGTTGAGCGGAATGTCCACCGACTACTACAGCCGGTTGGAGCAGCAGCGGGGTCCGCACCCCTCCGAGCAGATGCTCGCCGCCCTGGCCCGTGGCCTGCGGCTCTCGCTCGCCGAGCGCGACCACCTGTTCCAGCTCGCTGGGCACGCCGTCCCCCACCGGACGGTTCGGGCCGATCACGTCAATCCGGGGATGATGCGGATCCTGGACCGGCTGCACGACACTCCCGCGCAGGTGGTCAACCACATCGGCGAGACCCTGGCGCAGACCGCGCCCGCGATCGCGCTGCTGGGCGACGACACCCGGCACACCGGGCTGGCCCGCAGCCGGCACCACCGGTGGTTCACCGACCCGGCGGCGCGGCTGCTGCACCCGGCGGAGGACCACGCCACGCAGAGCCGGTTGATCGCCGCGCACCTGCACGGCGCGTACACCCGGGACGGCCGCGGTTCGCGGGCCGCGGAGATCGTCGACGACCTGCTGGCGGCCAGCCCGGAGTTCGCGCGGTTGTGGGACGAGCACCCGGTGCCGGGCGCGTACTGCCCGCCGAAGCGCTTCCAGCACCCCGAGGTCGGCTCGCTGGAGCTGCACTGCCAGATCCTGGTGGACCCGGATCAGTCGCAGACGCTGCTGGTCTTCACCGCCGCGCCCGGCTCGGAGAGTGCCGAGAAGCTGCGCCTGCTCGCCGTCATCGGCGCCCAGCTCGTCTGAGGACCGGTCAGCTCTTCAGGAACGCGAGCAGGTCCTTGTTGACCTGGTCCTGCATCGTCGACGTGATGCCGTGCGGGGCACCCGGGCAGTAGATCTCCTTGGCGTTGGCCACGAGCTGGGCGGTCTTGTGTGCCGAGTCCCGCACCGGCACGATCTGGTCGTCCTCGCCGTGCATCACCAGGGTTGGGATGTCGAACTTCGCGAGGTCGGCCCGGAAGTCCGTCTCGCTCATGCCGACGCCTTCTGCTCGTGCGGGGCGAGCCTCCCCCGATGCTAGGTTCGGCCGCCGCCGGGAGGGCCACATCGGTCAATTGCCACCCCCGCAACGCATTGATATCCGTGAGCGCGGGCTGTAATAATTAACATCCTTTACAGTCGGATCCGCCCGCCCGGAGGGACCACACATGGCATCACGATTGGGCGTCGCGCTCGCCGCGGCCGTGCTCGCCGTACCGACCATCCTGGTGGCCGGCGCTTCCGCGGCCTCCGCCGCCACGGTGGGCGCCATCACGGGGTACGGCGGCAAGTGCGTCGACGTGGCCGCGGCGAGCCCCGCCAACAACACTCCCGTGCAGCTCTACACCTGCAACGGCTCGACAGCACAGCAGTGGACGGTCGCCGACGACGGCACGATCCGGGCGCTCGGCAAGTGTCTCGACATCGCCAGCGCCGGCACGACCAACGGCGCCCGGGTGCAGATCTACGACTGCAACGGCACCGGTGCACAGCAGTGGTCGTCCAGCGCGGGGCAACTGGTCAACCCGATCTCCGGCAAGTGCCTCGACGCGACCGGCCCCAGCTCCGCCGACGGCACCCCCCTGCAGATCTGGAGCTGCACCGGCACCGCCAACCAGACGTGGACGCTGCCCACCGGCGGCGGCACCCCGCCCCCGTCGGGTGGCTTCACCCACCCCGGGGTGCTGGTCAGCCGGGGGCAACTCGACTTCGTCCGGGGTCGGGTGCAGGCCGGCGCGCAGCCGTGGGCGTCGGCGTACTCCCAGATGATGGGCAGCCGGTACGCCTCACTGTCGCGCACCCCCGCGCCCCGCGCGGTCGTGGAATGCGGCTCCTACTCCAACCCGAACAACGGCTGCACCGAGGAGCGCGAGGACGCGATCGCCGCGTACACCGACGCGCTCGCCTGGCACATCACCGGCGACGCCCGGTACGCCCAGAAGGCGATCCAGATCATGGACGCCTGGTCGGCCACGATCACCTCGCACACCGGCAGCAACGCCCCGCTGCAGACCGGATGGGCCGCCTCGGCGTGGCCCCGGGCCGCCGAGATCATCAAGTACACCTACACGAGCTGGCCCAACGCCAACCGGTTCGCCACCATGCTGCGCAACGTCTACCTGCCGATGGTCCGCAACGGGTCGAACAGCAACGGCAACTGGGAGCTGACCATGATGGAGGCCACCATCGGGATCGCCGTCTTCCTCGACGACCGGGCCACCTACGACGCGGCGGTCACCCGCTTCCTCAACCGGACCCGGGCCTTCATCTACCTGCCCAGCGACGGAGCCCTGCCGTACACGGTGCCGGGCAGCGGCCTCGACACCAGCGGCGAGATCATCGGTTACTGGCAGGGCCAGTCCACCTTCGTCGCCGGCCTCGCGCAGGAGACCTGCCGGGACTTCGTCCACACCGGGTACGGCATCTCCGCCATCTCGCACGTCGCGGAGACCTCCCGCATCCAGAACCGGGACCTGTACCCCCAGGTCGGCGAGCGGCTGCGGCAGGCGCTCGGCTTCCACTCGAGGTACCAGCTCGGCGAGGCGGCGCCCTCGTGGCTCTGCGGCGGCAGCCTCACCCGGGGCCTCGGCCCGATCACCGAGGTCGGCTTCAACGCGATGAGCACCCGCCTGGGCAACGTGATGACCAATACGCAGACCCTCACGCTGCAACAGCGACCCGCCGGGACCAACAACCTCTTCGTCGCGTGGGAGACGCTGACCCACGCCAACAACCTCTCCTGACCGCGCCGGCCCGGCGACCCCGCTCCGCGGGTCGCCGGGCCGCGCCGGTGTTCAGCCCTCGATCCCCAACGCCGCCACCGGGCTGACCTTCGACGCCCGCCGCGCCGGCAGGACGCCGGCCAGGGCGGTCAGCACGACCAGCGCCACGAAGAGCCCGACCAGCGGCAGCACCGGCAGCGCCAGCGGCGCGTTGATCCCGAGGGCCTGCACGGTCAACCAGGCGTACGGGACCCCGAGCATCAGGCCGAACGTCGCACCGATCACCCCATAGAGGCCGGACTCGGCGGTGAGCATGGTGCGCAGGCCGGCCCGGGACAGGCCGACCGCGCGGAGCAGCCCGGACTCGCGTACGCGTTCCACCACCGAGAGCGCGGTCGTCGATCCCACCCCGACCACGGCGATCAGCACGGTGAGGCTGACCAGGCCGACGGCGATCCAGAGCAGGGTGCTCAACAGGTCGTTGACGCGGTCCCGGTCGTCGGCCAGCACCGAAACTGCCACTCCGTCGCTGCCCCTGATCGCCTCCCGCAGGGCCCGCACCCCGGCGGTCCGGCCGTCCTCGCCCGAGCGGGCCGCGTCGGCCAGCAGACCGGAGTACGCCGCGGGCGCACCGAGCCGGTCGAGGTCACCGCGGTCGGCGACGATGGCCGCATTCAGCGGCCCCTGGTCGGGCAGGACCGCGACAACCCGCACGTCGACCGTCCGCCCGGCGAGGGCGAGCGCCACGCTGTCGCCGACCCGCAGACCGGTGTCCCGGGCGGCCCAGTTGCCGAGCACGATCCGACCGGGGCCCCGGTCGGCCAGCGTGCCCTGCGCCACGTCCAGATCCTTGGTGGTCGACAACGCCAGCAGGTCGAGGTCGGTCGTCGAGTACCCGTACTCGGAGGAACCGACCGGGCCACCATCCCGCGTCAGCGTGACGTCGACCCGCCGGTAGGGCACCACCCGGGCCAGCGCGTGACGCGCCGCCTCGGCCCGGGTCACGACCGCGGCCGGCAGTGTTCCACCGTCGGTGGCGACCTCGAAGTCGGCCGGCGCGGACAGCGCCATCTCCCGGTCGACGAGGACCCGCAACGATGCGCCACCGATGGCCACCCCGGAGATCAGAGTCACGCCGAGCGCGACCACGACGGAGACCGCCGCGGCCCGGCGCGGAGTGCCGCCGATCCCACCAACCGCCAGCCGACCGTGCGGCCCGAACTGGCGCAGCGGCCAACCCACCACGGCCAGCACCGGCCGCACCAGCAGCGGCCCGAGGGCCACCAGCGCGAAGAACGCCGACGCGCCGGACGCGACGAGCAGGAGCAGCGGTCTCGTCGGGTCGTAGGACTGCTGATCCGGTTTCGGTAGCTGGCTGAACGTCCCCGCGTACGCCAGCGCCGCACCGGTGACCAACAACAGCCCGAACACCAGGCGCAGCACCCCGATGCCGCGCCGGCCGGCGGTCACGCTCGCTGCCCGCAGCGCCTCCAGCGGGGCGACCCGGGCAGCCGAGAGCGCCGGTGCCAGGACCGCCAGCACGGTGAGGACGACGGCACCGACCACCACCGCGACAGCCGCCGCCCAGGGCAGGCCCGGCGACGAGACCGAATGGCCGCTGGCGCGCAGGATCACCGGGAGCGCGTGCCCGACGGCGAGGGCGCCGACGACCCCGACGACACCGGCGACCAGCCCGGTCAGGGCTCCCTCGGCGATCAGCGCCCCCACCAGGGTCCCCCGGCCCGCGCCGACGGCGCGCAGCAGCGCGAGCTGCCGCATCCGCTGGGCGAAGACGATGCGGAAGGTCGAGGTCACCACCAGGGCTGCGGCGACGACCGCGATCGCGACGAACATGCCGACCAGCGCGAAGAGCTTCCCGACCTGCGCGGCCGCCGCGTTGGCCTCCGCCTCGCGAACCTCCTCGCCGGTACGGATCAGCAGGCCGGCCGGGATCGCCGCGGTGACCCGCTGGCGGACGGCATCCGCCGACTCGCCCGATGCCACCCGCAGGTCGACGCGCTCAACCGTGGTCAGGCCACCCCACGCGGCCAGGACGCTGTCCGGGGCGTACGCGTTGTAGCCGTCGTCGTCGGGCGTGTCGACCAGGCCGGTGACGGTGAGCTCGCTCGGTGCGCTGAGCTCACCACCGGTCCCACTGGTCACGGCGCCGATGGACAGCCCCAGCCGCTCGACGGTCCGCGGGCTGACCGCGATCTCGCCCGGGGCGTCCGGGTAGCTGCCCCGGAGCAGCCGGACGGTGGCCAGCGGACCCGTGCCGGGATCGGCCCGCAGGTTGAGGTACCCCTCGCCCAGCGACACCCCGACCATCACCCGGCCGACCGCCTCCGCGACGCCGGGCACGGCGCGGACCTGCCGCAACGCCGCCACGGTGGGCGGCGGCTGGTTGGGGTCGCCGACCACCAGGTCGGTGGCGGCCGGGGTGCCGCTGAGGTTGTCCCGGGCGGTCCGCTCGGTGATCTGCTGCACCAGCACGGTGCCGAAGACGACGAACGACGCGACCAGGATGGCCAGCCCGGTCAGGATCAGCCGGCCGGGGCGACGGGCCGCCGCGCTCACCTGGGTACGCAGCACCGGCGCCTTCACGCGCGGGCCGCCAGATCACGCAGCGCGCCGGTGACCGAGTCCTGGTCCGGCCTGTCGATCTCGCCGGCGACCCGGCCGTCGGCGAGCAGCACCACCCGGTCGGCGTACGCGGCGGCGATCGGATCGTGGGTGACCATGACGACCGTCTGGCCGAGGTCGCGTACGGAGTCACGCAGGATGCCGAGCACCTCCGCCCCGGTACGGGAGTCGAGGTTGCCGGTCGGCTCGTCGGCGAAGACCACCTCGGGTCGGGACACCAACGCCCGGGCCAGCGCCACCCGCTGCTGCTGACCGCCGGAGAGTTCGCTGGGCCGGTGACCGAGGCGCTGGGCGAGCCCCAGCACCTCGACCAGGTGCGCGAGGAGGTCGGCGTCGGGCTGCCGACCGGCGAGATCCAGTGGCAGGGTGATGTTCTGCGCGGCGGTGAGCTGCGGCAGCAGGTTGAACGACTGGAAGACGAACCCGATCCGGTCGCGACGTACCCGGGTCAGCGTCCGATCGGACTGCCCGGTGAGATCCGTGCCGCCGAGCAGGACCCGCCCGGAGGTGGCCGTGTCCAGGCCGGCGAGGCAGTGCATCAGCGTCGACTTGCCGGACCCGGACGGTCCCATGATCGCGGTGAACTCGGCACGGCCGAAGCCGACCGAGACCCCGTCCAGGGCACGGACCTCGGTGTCTCCGTGGCCGTACACCTTGACCAGGTCGACCGCGGCGACGGCGGCCTGGCCGGTCTGCGGCGGGGCGTGGGTTTTCATTGTTCCTCCAGTGACTGCGGGTGTGACCGGGGAAGCGTCGCCCCGACCGCCCGGCGGCCGCATCGGCCCGCGGTCGGGGATCGCGAGCACCGGGTCTGCCTTTCGGCTGATCTGCCGCCACGGCCAACATGGCTACGCTGGGTCACGATGAACACCCCGGGACTTCCGACATGGTGGGTACGCCTGGGCCAGCTCGCCGGCCTCGCGGCGATGGCCCTCCTCGGCCTCTTCGACCTGCGATTCGGCGTCATCAGCGGCCTGAGCCTGGCCGACGCCCTGGTCGTCCTGGTACGGGTGGGGCTGGCGGTGGCGACCGCGCTGGTCTGGTTGCCGGTGCACCGACCGGGCTCCCGACCTCTGCCGGTGGCGGCGCTCCTGCTCAGCGCGGCCTCACTCACCGTCACCGCAGGTAGCGCTCTGCTGACCATCTCCGGCACGTACCTGCTCGGCGGCAGCTGGGGGCTCGCGGAGTCCGCCGGGCTGATGGCGGTGGTCTTCGTGGTGGCCCGCAGCGGCGCGGCCCGGCTCGCGCCGTGGGCGGTGGCGGTCACGGCGCTCGCCGTCGCCGCGCTACCGCTGCGCGCCGGCGTCGAGAACGTGTCCGTGATCTTCGGGCTGGTCCAGGCGCTCGCCGCGGTCGGTGCGGCGGCGGGTGGGCTCTACCTGCGCCTCAACGCCACCCGACGGGACCGGACGATCGCGCTGGTCCGGGCCGAGCAGCGCGCCGAGTTCGCCCGGGACCTGCACGACTTCATCGCCCACCACGTGACCGGCATCGTCGTGCAGGCGCAGGGCGCCCGGTTCGTCGCGGAGCAGGACCCGCAGCGGGTCATCACCGCCCTGGAGCAGATCGAGCGGGCCGGTGCCGAGACGATGACCTCGATGCGGCGCATGGTCGGCATCCTGCGGAATCCGGACGCCCCGCCGGAGGCGCCGCTGGCCCCCCTCGCCGGCGTGGCCGACCTGGCGCCGCTGCTGTCGGGTCACAACGAGTCGGCGGGTTCACCGGCCCGCCTGCACGTCGACGGCCCGCTGGACGGGCTGCCGGTGGAGGTCTCCACCTCGGCGTACCGGGTGGTGATGGAGGGGTTGACCAACACCCGTCAGCACGCCCCGGACGCCCGATCCGTGGACGTGTCCGTGCGCCGTACCCCGGACTGGCTGCTGGTCCGGGTGGCCGACGACGGCGCGACACCGCGCACCGCGCCGGCCCGGGGCCACGGCTTCGGCCTGATCGGCCTGACCGAGCGGGTACGCGCCCTCGGCGGCACGATCACCGCCGGGCCCGGCGTCACCGGCGGCTGGGTGCTCGACGCGGCGCTGCCGCTGCGGCCGGCGGTGGGCTCGTGATCCGGGTGCTGATCGCCGACGACCAGGCGATGGTCCGTACCGGCTTCGCCATGATCATTGGTGCGCAGTCGGACATGACGGTGGTCGGCGAGGCTCCCGACGGAGTCGCGGCGGTCGAGCTGGCCCGGCGTCTGCGTCCGGATGTGGTCCTGCTGGACATCCGGATGCCGCGCCTCGACGGCCTCGAAGCGCTCCGGCTGCTCGCCGGGCCGGGCGTCGCCGACCCGATCCGGGTGGTCGTGGTGACGACCTTCGACCTCGACGAGTACGTGCACACCGCGCTGCGCAACGGTGCCTGCGGCTTCCTGCTCAAGGACTCCGGCCCGGCGCTGCTCGTCGAGGCGGCCCGCGCGGCCGTCTCCGGCGACGCGCTGATCAGCCCGTCCATCACGGTACGGCTGCTGGAGCACCTCAGTGCGCCCGCCCCGGCGCGTGACGACGCCGGGCTGTCCCCCCGCGAGCTCGACGTCGTGAAGCTCGTCGCCCGCGGCCTGACCAACGCCGAGATCGCCACCCGACTCTTCATCGCCGTGGGGACGGTCAAGACCCACCTGGCGAGCGTGCAGTCGAAACTCCCGGCCCGGAACCGCGTCGAGATCGCCGCCTGGGCCTGGGAACGCCGCCTCGTGGGTTAGCGGCGGACGAGTAACGCTCACTCCCGGGTCTGGCGCGGGCCGCGACATCTTGCGACGCTGATCCCTGTGTATGACTACGATCTGTTGGTGCTGGGCTCCGGGCCCAGTGGTCAGAAGGCCGCGATCGCCGCCGCCAAGCTCGGCCGGCGGGTCGGCATCGTGGACCGCCGCGACATGATCGGTGGGGTGTGCATCAACACCGGCACCGTCCCCTCCAAGACGCTGCGCGAGGCCGTGCTCTATCTGACCGGGCTGAGCCAGCGTGACCTGTACGGCAGCAGCTACCGGGTCAAGGAGGAGATCACGGTCAGCGACCTGGCGGCCCGCACCCAGCACGTGATCACCCGGCAGACCGATGTCATCCGCAATCAACTGGCCCGCAACCGGGTCGCGATGATCACCGGCACCGGCCGATTCGCGGACGCTCACTCGATCTGGGTCGACGGCGGCTCCGGGCGCGACACCAAGGTCACCTTCGACAAAATCATCATCGCGGCGGGCACCCGGCCGGCCCGCCCGGACAGCGTCGACTTCGACGACCGCACCATCGTGGACTCCGACGGCGTCATCAACCTGCAGGCCGTACCCCGCAGCATGGTCGTGGTGGGCGCCGGCGTGATCGGCATGGAGTACGCCTCGATGTTCGCCGCGCTCGGCACCAAGGTGACCGTGGTGGAGCGCCGCGACCGGATGCTCGACTTCTGCGACGACGAGGTCGTCGAGTCGCTCAAGTACCACCTGCGCGACCTGTCCGTGGCGTTCCGCTTCGGCGAGGAGGTCGCCGCGGTGGAGAAGCACCAGACGGCGGCGCTCTGCATCCTGAAGAGCGGCAAGAAGATCGTCGCGGACACCGTCATGTACTCGGCCGGCCGGCAGGGCCAGACCGACGACCTGGCGCTGGCGGCGGCCGGGCTGGAGGCGGACAAGCGCGGCCGGATCAAGGTCGACGCGAACTACCGCACGTCGGTGGAGAACATCTACGCGGTCGGTGACGTGATCGGCTTCCCGGCGCTGGCCTCCACCTCCATGGAGCAGGGGCGACTGGCCGCGCAGCACGCCTGCGGCGAGCCGATCCGGGAGATGCACGGCCTGCAGCCGATCGGCATCTACACGATCCCCGAGATCAGCTTCGTCGGGCAGACCGAGGGGCAACTGACCGACAGCTCGACGCCGTTCGAGGTGGGTATCGCGCGCTACCGCGAGCTGGCCCGCGGCCAGATCGTGGGTGACTCGTACGGCATGCTCAAGCTGCTCGTCTCCCCCGACGACGGCCGGCTGCTCGGCGTGCACGTGTTCGGCACCGCCGCCACCGAGATCGTCCACATCGGGCAGGCGGTGATCGGCTGCGGCGGCACCATCGACTACCTGGTCGACGCGGTGTTCAACTATCCGACGCTGGCCGAGGCGTACAAGGTCGCCGCTCTGGACGCGTCCAACAAGATCCGCAACATCACGCGCATCGACGGCTGAGGCTTCAGCGGGGCATCGCCGCGTATTCGGCGACCAGGTATGAGCGGTAGGTGACCACCGCAGGCACCGTCACGTTCAACTTGCCCGCGGTCGTGGTCAGCACCTCCTCGTAGCCGAGGAGACCGCCGGTGTCCGGGTCCACGATGACGGTGTACTGGGCGGGCAGGCCATGGGCGTTGGACAAGATGGAGAACGCCTCTCCCCTACGCCCGGCCCGGTCGGTGACGGTCCCGCTCACCGCGATGCCCGGTAGGTCGGCCAGCAGCCGCAGCGCCGTCGCACGCTGCGCCGGGTTCAGCAGCCGCACTCCGGCGAGTTGGGCGACGTTCTCCAGATGCTGCACGGGCCCCAGGTCCGGGCGTAAACCCCCGGCGAGCCACTCACGCAGCGCGGCCGCGTCCGTTGGCACCGCACCCGTCCATCCCGAAAACTCGCCTGCGGCGTAGTCGCTCACCTCCTGCGACGAGTCGACCCGGCCACCCCGCCGCTGCCACTCCCTACGGTCGGCCTCGGATCGAAACGTCGGCGGCAGGCTTCTCTTGTCCATCCGACCGGCGTCGTCGTCGGTCCGCCAGGACCGCCACTGCTGCGGTACTACGGCCGATGCCGTCCGCCCGCCGGAGATTGATGAGTTCAGAAACCAGTTCGTCGATTCCAGATACTCCACCGTCCCGGCTGGCCGCTGCAGGACCGGCCGCGCCGCAGCCACCTCGGCAAGGTGCCGCAGCCGCATGTTGGCCGCTTCCGCGCTCGCCGGCGGTCCGAAGGTGAGGATCGCCGGAGTCGCGGCGAACGCCGGCTGTGGCTCCCGAGCCGACTCGAGAGCGACCGCGCCAGCGGCCACCGCCAGGACCGCCGCACTGGCGGCCAGCACCAGACGACGCCGCCAAACCTTCTGCGGGTCGGCCCTTGCCGTGCGGTCGGAGGCGAGGATGCGGGTCAGATCGCGCCTCCGACGCTCCTCGTCACCGGTCCGACCGTCCAGGGCCGGATCCAGGCCACCCAGCAACTGGCGCACGTCCTCGACGGCGTTCACCTCACGCACCCCGATTCGACATCGACGGCGCCGCCCCCGGCGTCTGGCTCGCGCCGTCACCAACCGGACCAAGTCGTGCCCGAAGCCGGCGGCGGGCCCGCATCAGCCGCATCGCGAATGTCGCCCGTGAGCATCCGAGCACGAGCGCCGCCTCGGCAGCGCTGAGTCGCTCCCAGGCCACTAACCGCAGAATTTCCTGATCCGCATCGGACGCCTGCCCGAACGCCACCGCCACGTCGCGCTGACCGATCACGGCATCCGCGTGATCCCCCACCACGGACTGATCCGGCTCGGCGGCGACCCGCAACGTCAACTCATGCCAGCGTCGGCGGCCCCTCGCCTCGTTGGCCAGCACTAGCCGGGCCACCCCGTACAGCCACGGCAACGCCGTCCCGGACGGAACGTCGGCCAGGCGGCGCCACGCGACCAGGAAGACCTCGGCAACGACATCAGCGACGTCGGAGCCGACAACCCGCCGAGCTACGTAGCGCCACACGTCAGCGTGATGACGCTCGTACAACTCGGTGAACTGGTCCTCAATCACGGCCACAGCACCCCCTACCAGGCTTATGTCCGGGATGAGCCAAGACATCACACCCTGAAATCTGCGGGGGTGCCTCGTGAGCGCTGCTTGCGCTGCAACGCGTCGTCGATCCGGAGGTGGCTCCCACGACGAGGCCGAAGTCCGCTGCCTGCGTACCCGGGAGCTGCCCCACGTTGTGGCGCGGACGGGACCGAAGCCGGGGCGGAACGCAGGCCGGCCGTCATGACGAAGATCGACCGTCGCGCCACCGCGTCGCCCTTGGCATCGAGCTGGTACCCCCTCCAGCCAGATCCACCCGTTGTACGTGATCCAGTCGAGCACGCGGATTACGCGGAAGAAGATCGGACGGATGAACTGCACGCTGGCCACCCCGCTCACGTAAAGCAGCTCACCGGACTTGGGCATGGTCACGGCAGCCACCCGATGAACCTACGTCGGAGCACATCGGCGGGAGCCCAGCTCATGTCCTGACGAGCGGAGATCAGGCAGAGGCTCATGTAGTGGGCGAGCCGCACTCGGTCGCGCTCCCCCAGCAACTCCACGCGACGCGTAGCACAGGGCCAGGGACGCGCGCACTCCTCGCACAGCCACAAGGGCAGTACAGGTTTGTGCTTCGTCATCGGCCCTCACCCGGCCAGTGCCCCCGGCTGATCGGGATGCGATGCCTCGCTCGGCAGGGCAGCTCGTTCCCGCACCAGCAGACGTTGCGCCACTTGACCCACGACCACACGGGCTTATGCCTGCGGGCAAGGGTGAGAGCGACAGCGATTAGGTACTCCTCGTATCGCACGAATCGCGGCACACCGCCACAATGCCGCGCTCAGAAGCATTAGTCAACTGACAATATCCGAAAGGAAAGAGCCCGTCGCCCTACCTTCGGTTCATGGACCGAGGGCCGGGGCAACTCATGGGCCCGTATGAGATCGCAGAGCGCCTGGGCGTCTCGCGGCAGCGGTTCCAGCAACTCGCGCGGTACCCGACCTTCCCGAAGCCGTACCAAGAGCTACGTGGGACCAAAATCTGGTTGGCCGCGGACATCGAGGCATGGATCAAGAAGTACCGCCAGCCTCGCCCAACCGAGGACGACACCCCCGCCTGAGCGCAACCGCGCTCGACGTGACCGGCTGGGACTCGCTCCACCCTGAAATCGGCCGGTTTGTCTCGTGAGCGCTGCTTCCGTTCGCACGCGTTGTCGATCCGGGGACGGCTCGTTCGTGTAGGTGGTGACGGGCCGGCGATGGGCTGGCCCGCTACGCGAGGAGTACGTGATGGGCAAGCTCGTTGTGGTGGAGAACGTGACCCTCGACGGTGTGATGCAGGCGCCGGGCGGGGCCGACGAGGACACGCGGCGCGACTTTCCGCACGGCGGCTGGGCCCACCCGTACGCCGATCACGTCATGGCCGAGACGATGGGCAAGGGTATGGGCGCGGACGGCGCGATGCTCTTCGGCCGGCGCACCTACGAGCAGTTCCACGGCTTCTGGTCGAAGCAGACCGATGGCAACCCGTACACCGAGGTCCTCAACCGGAAACGCAAATACGTCGCCTCGCGTACCCTGACCGAGCCCCTGCCCTGGGAGAACTCGTCCCTGCTCGGCGGCGACGCGACGGAGGCCGTGGCCGCGCTCAAGCGCCAGGTCGAGGGCGACCTGGTCGTGCTCGGCAGCGGGCGGTTGGTGCAGTCGCTCGCCGGGGCCGGGCTGGTCGACGTCTACACCCTGTCGATCCATCCGCTCACGCTCGGCACCGGGACGAAACTGTTCCCCGACGGCGCGTACGGCACTCTGGAGCTGGTCGACGTCGTGCCCACGACGACCGGAGTGATCATCGCGACCTACCGTCCGACCGCCGGATAGGAGCCTGTGGCCATGAGGCAGTACCTGCTCAGCATCTACCAGCCGGACGGCGACCCCCCGCCGCCCGAGGTCCTCGCCCCGATCATGGCTGACCTCGACGCGGTGAACGAGGAGATGCGGGCGGCTGGTGCCTGGGTGTTCTCGGTCGGCCTCCATCCGGCCAGCACCGCGACGGTCGTGCGGGCCCGCGACGGCGAGGACCTGCTCACCGACGGCCCGTTCACCGAGGGCAAGGAGCACATCGGCGGCTTCACCGTCGTCAACGCGCCCGACCTGGACGCCGCCCTGGTGTGGGGCGCCAAGCTGGCCCGCGCGTTGACGCTGCCGGTCGAGGTGCGGCCCGTCGCATGAGCGACGCCGTCGAGGCGGTCTTTCACCAGGAGTACGGCCGCGCTGTCGCCGTCCTGGTCCGCGTCTTCGGCGACATCGACGTCGCGGAGGACGCGGTCCAGGACGCGTTCGCCACAGCTGTGCAGCGCTGGCCGGTCGACGGGGTGCCACCCAGCCCGGCCGGGTGGATCATCACGACCGCCCGGAACCGGGCGATCGACCGCCTGCGCCGTGAGTCGATCCGGGCCGATCGGCAGGCCGAGGCGCTGGTGGTGCACGCGCCGGACGACGCACCCGATCCCGGGCAGGAGGGCCCCGTGCGCGATGACCGGCTCCGTCTGATCTTCACCTGCTGCCATCCGGCGCTCGCGCCCGCCGCCCGCGTCGCGCTCACACTCCGGCTGCTCGGTGGGCTCACCACCGCCGAGATCGCCCGCGCGTTCCTCGTACCCGAGTCGACCCTGGCCCAACGGCTCGTCCGCGCCAAAGGCAAGATCCGCGACGCCGGCATCCCGTACCGGGTTCCTCGGGACGCCGACCTGCCGAATCGTCTCCGTGCCGTCCTCGCCGTCATCTACCTCATCTTCAACGAGGGCTACACCGCGAGTTCCGGCGACGACCTCGTCCGCGACGACCTGAGCGCCGAGGCGATCCGGCTCGGCCGCCTGCTCGCGGAGCTGATGCCCGACGAGCCGGAGGTGCTCGGCCTGCTCGCGCTGATGCTGCTCATCGAGGCGCGGCGACCGGCGCGCACCGGTCCGGGAGGCGATCTCGTGCGCCTCCCCGATCAGGACCGCACGCTCTGGAATCCCAGGCTGATCGCCGAGGGCCAGGAGTTGCTCAGGCGGTGCCTGCGCCGCGACCAGCCCGGCCCGTACCAGTTGCAGGCGGCCGTCAACGCCGTACACAGCGACGCCCCGACCGCCGCGGCCACCGACTGGCCGCAGATCCTCGCGCTGTACGACCACCTGACGGCGTTGACGCCCGGTCCGGTCGTCGCGCTGCACCGCGCGGTCGCGCTCGCCGAAGTGGACGGCCCGGCCGCCGCGCTGATGCTGGTCGACGCCCTGACCGGCCTCGACCGCCACCACGTGTTCCATGCGGTACGCGCCGACCTGCTCCACCGCCTCGGCCGTGCCGAGGAGGCCGCGGCGGCCTACCGGCGAGCCGCCACGCTCGCCGGCAACGCGGCCGAGCGCCGCTTCCTCGACGCCCGCGCCGCCCCCTCCGCCTGAGGCTCGACGAGAACGTCGGTGGTCCCCGCTACGGTCCCGGCACTGTTCGAGCGTGGGAGGAAGAGGCAATCGTGGGCGCATCCGGCTGGGGCTACTTCGTCGCGTACCAACCAGATCTGGACGCGGCGTTGGACGCCCTGCGAGAGGAGATGTTCACCGAGGGCAGGTACTGGTGGGCGCACGGTCCGATTCCCAACTCGGCTCGGGACTGCGACGACCGTCCCACCACGATGGAGGAACTCTTCGGTGACGAGTTGGCGCAGGAGACCGGCACGCACTCCATCCTCGACGTCCACCGGGTGCTGTCCGAGGGTGAGCAACCCGCCTTCGGCACTGTCCAACCGGTGACCGCCACCGAGGCGCTGCGCCACGCGGGGACCGAGCGGCTCACCCGCGAGCATGTGGATGCGATCGATAGCCTGGCCGAGCGGAGTTGGCTCGGTCGCTGCGCGGTCCTGCACGACACCCAGGGCCAACCCGAGGAGATCTACTTCTGGGGGTTCTCCGGCGACTGACCAGGGCATTCGCCGACACGACCGACCCGCCGGCCCGATTGTGGCCTTCGACCCACCTCCATATAGTGCTGCGGTAACCGGTATCCGCCGATGACAGGAGTGGATCGACGAGCATGGGCAACGGTCGACTGACGGCCCGGGAGATCGCCCGCCTGGCCGGCGTGTCCGTCGCGACGGTCTCCCGGGTCTCCAACGGCACGGGTCAGGTGTCCGAGGAGACCCGGCGTCGGGTGCTGGAGGCCATCGAGGAGCACGGTTACCGACCGCACCACGTCGGCCAGGCGCTGGCCGCCCGTCGCCACAGCGCCGTGGGGTTGGTCTTTCCGGGCCTGTCCGGCCCGTACTTCTCGGAACTGATCCAGGGCTTCGAGTCCGAGGCGGTCAATTCCCGGGCCAGCGTGCACATCCTCTGCACCCATCTGCGCGCCGACTCCGACACCGAGGTGATCGAGATGGCGCACCGGGTGGACGGTCTGGCGGTGCTGGGTGGCACCCTCTCCGAGGAGACTCTGCAGGAGTTGGCCGGGATGCTCCCGGTCGTGGTCCTGGCCGGTGAGGGCCCACCCGGAGTGTCGTCCGTACGGGTCGACAACGCCGCCTCGATGACCGCCCTGACCCGACACCTGCTGGTGGACCACGCCCTGCGGCGGCTCGACTTCGTTGGCAACCCGAGCGGGTCGCCCGACGTGAGCGAGCGGTGGGCGGGTTTCCGGGAGGCACACCGACAACTGGGCCTGCCACTCCCGCGCGCCCCGATCCGGGTCGGTCTACAGCAGCCCGACGGGGTCTTCGCCGCCGAGCAGGTGCTGCGCCGGAGCATTCTCCCCCAGGGCATCGTGTGCGCCAACGACGAGACCGCCCTCGGTGTGCTCGTCGGCGCGTCCGGTCACGGGCTCCGGGTGCCGAAGGATCTCGTGATCACCGGCTTCGACGACGTCCCCATGGCGGCCCTCGTCACGCCCGCGTTGACGACCGTGCGACAGCCGGTCCGCGAGCTGGCCGCGCAGACCGCGCGACTGCTGCTGCACCTGGCCACCGAGAACGCCGACGGCAGCGGGTCGGCCCTGGTGCTGCCGACCGAGGTGGTCGTCCGGGCCAGCTGCGGCTGCCCGGCGAGCAGCACATCGGACCCCACGACGACCGGCCGTCGTCCCAGGGCCGGTCTTCACCAGGCCGGCTAACAACGAGCGGGTAGCCCACCACGTCCGCGGGCGAGGCTCGGGGCGGTCTGGCCGCAGCTTCGGGCGGGACGTCGACGTGTGACGGCCGCACCCAATACGTGAAAAGTCGCGGCTCCCCGGGCGCAACCATCGCAGAAACCGGTTACAGTGCTCCGGACCCGGACGACCAACGACACACCTGGAGGCACCCGGTGACGAGCGCAAGCGACCGCCAGCCGGCAGACGCCCGATCCGACTGGGAGGCCCGCATCGCGCTGCGCAGCGACGAGCAGGGCACAACGAACGCGACCCCACACCTCACCCCGCCCGGCGACCTGGTGGCCACCGTTGGCGTCGGTCACGTCCACCTGCGCTGGGCACCGGTCTCCGGCGCCGTCGGCTACCTGGCGCATCGCGCACCGCTGCGCGACGGCGTGCCCACCGGCGAGCTCACCCCGATCGACCACCTCGGCGGCGACGTCCTCTCCGTGCCCGACACCTGGTACGTCGACACCACCGGCGAGGCCGGCCAGTCCTACGCGTACGCGGTGGCCGCCGTACCCGAGGTCACCGTGACCGGCCCGCTCAGCGCCCCGGTCCACGCCGCCGCGCTGCCGGCGGGCGACGCCGCCCCGACCGTCGCGCTGCGAGTCGACGCCGCCGACGAGGGCGTGGCCCTGCCCCGCCCCTGGCAGCCGATGATCGGCAGCGAGCGGCTGTCCCAACTGCTCTGCACGGACACCTCCGGCGGCCGGGAGATCGGCAGCGAGCTGTTCGCCGCGTTGCGCCGCATCCGGGACGAGGTCGGAGTGGAGTCGGTTCGCGCGCACGCGATCTTCCACGATGACCTGGCCGTGTACCGCGAGGTCGACGGCGAGCCGGTGCTCGACTTCACCGGAGTCGACCGGGTCTACGACCTGCTTCTCTCCATCGGCCTGCGACCGGTCGTCGAGATCGGCTTCCTGCCCCACGACCTGGCCAGCGACCCGGAGAAGACGGTCTTCCAGTACCGCGGTCACATCTCCCCGCCCAAGGACTGGCAGCGCTGGGCCGACCTGGTCCAGGCGTTCGTCGCGCACCTGCTGGAGCGGTACGGCGAGACGGTGCTGAGCTGGGACTTCGAGGTCTGGAACGAGGCGAACCTGGAGGTGTTCTGGTCCGGCACCCGCGACGAGTGGATGCGGCTCTACGACGTCACCGCCAAGGCGGTCAAGGACGTCGACCCGCGCATCGCCGTCGGTGGACCGTCGTCGGCCGCCGCCGGTTGGGTGGACGCGCTGCTGGAGCACGCCACCCGCTCGGGCGCACCGGTCGATTTCGTCTCCACGCACACCTACGGCAGCCCGCCGCTGGACCTGCGCCCCACCCTGCATCGGCTGGGTTTCCCGGACGCGCGGATCCTGTGGACCGAGTGGGGCGTCACGCCCACCCACTTCCACCCGGTCAACGACGGCACCTCGGCGGCGACCTTCCTGCTCAGCGGCATGCGCTCAGCCGCCGGCCGGGTCGACGCGCTCTCCTACTGGGTGGCCAGCGACCACTTCGAGGAGCTGGGCCGCCCGCCGCGACTGCTGCACGGCGGCTTCGGTCTGATCACCGTGGGCGGCATCGCCAAGCCCCGCTACCACGCCCTGCGGATGCTCGCCGAACTCGGCGAGACCGAGCTGAGCGTCCAGGCGTCCGGAGATGGCGCGGACGGGTTGGTGCAGAGCTGGGCCAGCCGCCGTGCCGACGGCAGCCTCGCCATCCTGGTCTGGGCCTCCACGCTCGACCAGTCCAAGCGCGACGGTGACCCGGCGCTGGCCCGACAGGTCCGCCTCGCCGTCGAGGGTGCCGCCGGACGAGCGGTGACGGTGACCCGGCTCGACCGCGAGCACGGCGACGTCACCACGCTGGCCGCTCGGCTCGGCGTGACCGACTGGCCCGCGGAGCAGCAGTGGGACGCGCTGCGCGCCGCCGACACGCTGGTGACCGAGAAGGTCGACATCCGGGTCAGGGGCGGGGCTGCCGTGGTGGACCTGCACCTACCTCAGCCGGGCGCGGTGCTGGTCGAGGTCACCGGGAGCTGAGCGGTGACCTCCCCCGCCGCGTGGTCGACCAACGACGTCCCGGGCGGCCCTCGGGTCCGGGCCGGTCGCGGTCAGGTGAGCGTCGACTGGGACCAGGTGCCCGGTGCCGTCGGCTACCTCGTGCACCGGGCCGACGGCGACGGCCCGTACCGGGTGGTCGACCATCGCGGCGGTGACCTGTTGGCGGTGCCCGGCCCGCCGTACGGGGACACGACCGTCGAGCCCGGACGGACCGTGCGGTACGCGATCCGTCCGGTGCTCGACGCGGACCGACCCGACGCTTGTCCTCTCGGGCCGCCGTCCCCGCCGGTCGCGGCCCTGGCCGACGGCGACGGCGTGGTCGAGGTGACCGTCGACGCCGCCCGCCCACTCGGGCCGGTGCACCGGCCGTGGCGGGACATGATCGGCTCCGAGCACCTGAGTCTGCTGCTCAGCACCGACCGGGTCGGCGGCGAGGAGATGGGTCGCGGGCTCGCCGCCGCGCTCGCCCGGGTACATCGTGAGCTGGGCGTCGAGCGGGTCCGGGCACACGGCATCCTCGGCGACGACCTCGGCGTCTACCGCGAGGTCGACGGCCAGCCGGTGCACGACTTCACCGGGATCGACGCGGTCCTCGACGCGTTGGCCCCGACCGGTCTGCGGCCGGTGCTGGAGCTGTCGTTCACCCCTCGGGCGCTGGCCCGCGACCCGTCGCGAGTGGTGACCGACGCGGGTGTGTCCAGCCCACCCCGCGACTGGAACCGGTGGGCGGCCCTGGTCGGGGACCTGATCCGGCACCTGCGGCACCGGGTCGGCGACGCCGAGCTGCGTCGCTGGGCGGTCGAGGTGTGGAACGAACCCGACCTGGACTGCTTCTGGAGCGGCAGCCGGGACGACTACCTGCGGATGTACGACGTGACCGCCCGCGCCGTACGGGCGGCGTGCCCCGGACTTCCCGTCGGCGGTCCGGCGACCGCCGCGACGAAGTGGGTCGAGCCGTTCCTCGACCACGTCGACGCCTCGGACACCCCGCTGGACTTCCTCTCGACGCACGTCTACGGCAGCCCTCCGCTGGACCTGCGCCCGACGCTGGCTCGACACGGTCGGGCCGGCACGCCGCTGCTCTGGACCGAGTGGGGCCCCTCCCCCACCCACTTCGCGCCGGTCAACGACTCGGTGCTCTCGGCGGCCTTCGTGGTCACCGGGATGCGGGAGGCCAGCGGCCGAGTGGCGGCGCTCGCCTGCTGGGTGGCCAGCGACCACTTCGAGGAGCTGGGTCGGCCGCCCGCGCTGCTGCACGGCGGATTCGGGCTGCTCTCGGTGGGTGGCTTGGCGAAACCCCGGTTCTGGGCGCTGTGGATGCTGGAGCAGTTGGCCCCGGTGCAGCTCGCCGCCCGGCTCGAAGGGGACGGCGCCAACACCCTGGTCCAGGCCTGGCCGTCGGCCGACCCGCACACCGGCCGGGTCGCGGTGGTGCTCTGGAACGGCACCCTGGACCAGGGCGTGCTCGACCGGACCGACCAGTGCGACCGGCTGCACCGGTCCGTCCGGCTGCGCGTCGACGGACTGACGCACCGCGCGTACGAGCTGCGGCATCGGCGGCTCGACGAGGAAACCTCCAACCTCGCCGCCACCGCTCGCCGACTCGGTGTCGACGGGTGGCCGACCGACGAGCAGTGGACGGCCCTGCGGGCCGCCGACCGGCTCGCCGACGCTACCCCGCCGGTGACGCTCACACCGGATCGTCACCGCGTCGAGCTGCCGGTGAACCTGCCCATGCCATCGATCTCCCTGCTGGAGCTGACCCCGCGATGACCGACACCGGACCATGGTGGCGGGAGGCCGTCACCTACGAGGTCTACCTGCGCTCCTTCGCCGACGCCGACGGGGACGGCCTCGGCGACCTGGCCGGGGCGCGGTCCCGGTTGCCCTACCTGGCCGGTCTCGGCGTCGACGCGGTCTGGCTGACCCCGTTCTATCCGAGCCCGGACCACGACGCCGGGTACGACGTGTCCGACCACCGCGCCGTCGACGAGCGCCTGGGCAGCCTCGCCGAGCTGGACGGGTTGATCGCCGACGCACACCGCCTCGGCCTGCGGGTGGTGGTCGACCTGGTGCTCAACCACGTCTCCAGCGCCCACCCGTGGTTCGTCGCGGCCCGGACGGCCGGCCCCGGCTCGCCGGAGCGCGACCGGTTCCACATCCGGCCCGGTCGAGGTGTGGCCGGGGAGTTGCCACCGAACGGCTGGCCCTCCATCTTCGGCGGCTCCGCGTGGGCGCCGTTCGGCGACGGCGAGTGGTACCTGCACCTGTTCGACACCGAGCAGCCCGATCTGCGCCACGAGCATCCCGAGGTGGCCGAGGACGCGGAGGCCACGCTGCGGTTCTGGCTCGATCGCGGCGTCGACGGTGTGCGCTTCGACGCCGCCGGTTCGCTGACCAAGGATCCGGCCTATCCGGAACTGCCAGCGGGTTGGCGGCCCGGTGACCCAGCGCCGTACAGCGACCGCGAGGAGGTGCACGAGATCTACCGTCGGTGGGCGCGGCAGCTCGCCGCGTACCCGGGTGACCGGCTCGGCGTGGCGGAGACCTGGGGCGGGCCCGGGGTGATCGAGCCGTACCTGCGCCCGGACGAGCTGGGACAGGCCTTCGCGATGGACCCGCTCTACTGGCCACTCCGGCCGGAACCCTGGCGGGCCGGGGTGAACGCGTTGCTCACCGCCACCACCCGCCACGGCCGCCTGCCGGCCTGGGTGTACGGCAGTCACGACGTGAGTCGGGCCGTACAGCGGTGGGGCGATGACGGTGCCCGCGCCGTGCTGCTGCTGATGCTCGCGCTGCCCGGCGCCGTGTACCTCTACGCCGGTGACGAGCTGGGTCTGCCCGAGGTGGCGCTGGCCGACGACGAGATCCGCGATCCGGTGTTCCGCCGCTCCGGCGGGACCGACCGGGGGCGCGACGGCGCACGGGTGCCGCTGCCCTGGTCCGAGCAGCCCTCTCCGTACGGCTTCGGGCCGGCCGGGTCCACGCCGTGGCTGCCGCAGCCGGTCAGCTGGGGTGACCTCTCGGTGGCCCGGCAGGCCGACGACCCGGCCTCGGCGCTGGCGCTGACCCGGGCGGCGCTGCGGCTGCGCGAGTCGTGCTGGCGAGGCCGGCCGGCGCAGGTGTCCTGGTTGGACGCTCCCGCCGACTGCCTCGCCTTCCGACGCGGCGCCGACGGCCCGAGCTGCCTGGTCAACCTGGGTGACACCCCAACCGACTGGCGACCGTACGGCAGCCAGGTGCTGCTCGCCAGCGCCCGGGTGGACACCGCGACGCTCCCCGCCCGGTCGGCGGCCTGGCTGCGCTGACCGGGCCCGCGCCGCCGGCGCACCGCTACGGGCGCGCCGCCGGAGCGAAGGGGTTGGGAATCGATTCGAGCAGCAGCTTCGTGTAGTCGTCCTGCGCCGCCCCGATCACCTCCCGGGTCGGGCCACGCTCCACCAGCACCCCCTGGTTGAGCACCAGCACCTCGTCGGCGAGCAGCCGGGCGCTGAGCAGGTCATGGGTGATGTAGAGCATCGCGAGCCGCCGGTTGCGGACCAGCTCGCCGAGCAGCTCCAGGATCTCGGCGCGGATCGACACGTCCAGCATCGAGATCGGCTCGTCGGCGATGAGCACCTGCGGATCGGGGGCGAGTGCCCGGGCGGTCACCACCCGCTGACGCTGCCCACCGGAGAGCTGATGCGGCAGCTTGTCGAGGAACTGCCCAGCCGGTGCCAGCCCCACGCTCTCCAGCAGTTGCGCCGCACGTTCCCGGATCGCGGCACCGCGCAACCCGGCGAAGTTGACCAGCGGGCGGGACAGGGCGTACGCCACGGTCCGGGTCGGGTTGAGCGCACTGAACGGGTCCTGGAAGACCATCTGCACGTGCCGGCGGTAGTTGACCAGGGCCCGGCCGCGCAGCCGGTCCACCCGCACCGTCGGGCCGCTGTCGCCGTCGAAGCGCACCTCCCCCGTGCTGGGCCGCTCGACGCCGGTGATCAGGCGGGCGATCGTCGACTTGCCGCTGCCGCTCTGCCCGACCAGGGCGGTGACCCGCCCCGGATGCAGGGTGAACGACACGTCCCGAACCGCCTCGACCGTGCTGGTGCGCAGCCCACGCCGGCTGGTGTAACGCTTGCTGACCCCGTCGACGGAGAGGACGGCCGCGTCGGGGGTGCCGGCCGACTCGGTGAGGGTGCCGGTGGCCGGGAAATGGCTGCCGATCGTGGCGGCGGCGTCCGCCGCGCCGAGCCGCACCACCGGCAGGCGGTCCTCCTGGGCCACCAGGCAGCGGACCAGCCCGCCGTGCTCGGGCAGCAACTCGGGATGGACCTGCCGGCAGGCGTCCTCGGCATGGGGGCACCGTGGGGCGAACAGGCAGCCGGGCTGGGGCTGGGACAGGTCCGGAGGCCGGCCCGGGATGTAGGTGACCTGCACGTCGGGCAGGCGCGGGTCGGCGTACGAGCCGAGCAGGCCCCGACTGTAGGGGTGCCGCGGCTCGGCCAGCATGCTGGCCGCCGACCGGTTCTCGACGATCTCGCCGCCGTACATCACCATTACCCGGTCGGCCATCTCCAGCACCGTGCCTAGGTCGTGGCTGATGAACAGCACCGCGAAGCCCAGCTCGCGGCGCAGCTCGGCCAGCCGGGTGAGGATGCTGCGCTGCACGACCACGTCCAGCCCGGTGGTCGGCTCGTCCAGCACCACCAGTTTGGGGCGCAGGGCCAGCGCGAGGGCCAACGCCACGCGTTGCTTCATACCGCCGGACAGTTCGTGCGGGTACGCCTTGAGCACGTGCGGTTCCAGCGAGACGAGCTCGAGCAGCTCGGTCGCCCGCGCGGTGACGTCGCCGGGAATCTTGTGAGCGGCAAAGGTGTCGGCGAACTGCGCCTGCACCCGGATCACCGGGTTGAGCGAGTTCATACTGCTCTGGAAGACCGTGGACAGGTCCGTCCAGCGCAGGCCACGAAGCTCGTCCTCGCTGGCGCTGGTCACATCGACGCCGTCGAAAGTGACCCGGCCGCCGCTGATCCTGGCGGGTGGTGAGAGCAGCCGCAGGATGGCGTTGCCCAGCGTCGACTTGCCGCAGCCGGACTCGCCCAGCAGGCCGACGAACTCACCCTCGCCGATGTCGAACGACACGTCGTGCACGGCGCGGTTGGCCGGCAGGTCGCGTGGTGTGTAGGTGACGGAGAGGTTCTCCACCTGGAGCAGGGCCATCTCAATCCTCCCGAAGGTGGGGGTTGCTCAGCGCGTCGATACCGAAATTGATCAGAGTGAACGAGGTGATCAGCAGCGACAGCGCCAGGCCGGGGGCGATCAGCCAGGCCCACTGCCCGGTGAGCAGGGCCCCGCCGAGGCTGGCCTGGTTGAGCATGGTGCCCCAGCTGACCGTCTGGGGATCGCCGAGCCCGAGGAAGGCCAGGCCCGCCTCGCCACCGATCGCGCCGAGTGCCGCGCCCATGAAGCCGACCACGATCAGCGAGGTCATGTTGGGCACGATCTCCCGGGCGATGATCCGGGCGGTGCCATCCCCGGCGAACCGGGCGGCAGTGATGTAGTCCCGGGTACGCAGCGTGATGATCTGCGACCGCTTGATCCGGGCGCCGTACGCCC
Organism: Micromonospora sp. CPCC 205539; assembly: GCF_036906815.1. Lineage (NCBI taxonomy): Bacteria > Bacillati > Actinomycetota > Actinomycetes > Micromonosporales > Micromonosporaceae > Micromonospora > Micromonospora sp. CPCC 205539. Next base: position 147,829 of record NZ_JBAKHW010000006.1, read on the forward strand.
AGCCGGTCACGCTGATCACCGCGATGATCAGCCACAGGCCACGGACCGGCGCGTACGCGGCCAGCGTCACCATCAGCGGCAACGCCGGCACCACCAGGCCGAGATTGATCAGGAACGAGAGCACCTCGTCGACCCAGCCCCCCACGTAGCCCGCGGTCAGCCCGATGACCAGCCCGATCAGGGTGGAGAGCAGCCCCGCGGCCAGCCCGACGATCAACGAGGTACGGGCACCGGCGACCAGTTGCGAGAAGACGTCCTCGCCCTGCGCCGTGGTGCCGAGCCAGTGCGCGCCGGTCGGGCCGAGCGAGGTCGGAAAGTCGTCGCCGCGCGGATCGTACGGCGCGATCAGCGGGGCGAGCAGCGCGACCAGCACGAAGGCGCCCAACATCAGCAGCCCGGTGCGGCACTTGTGGTTGCGCCACAGGATGACGAACCAGCCGGGCAGCCGACTGCGCCGTGCCAGCTCGACAGCGGCGGCCTGCACGCCCTCGGTGTCGGCGCCCGGCGCCGGTACGGCGGGTGCGGGTGTGCTCATGACAGCTCCTCGGTCCACTCGGTCATACCGTCTCCGCCTTTCGGACCCGGGGGTCGAGGAACCCGTAGAGCAGGTCCGCGAGGAAGTTCGCCACCAGCACGCCGACCGTGGTGAACAGGAAGATCGCCTGCATCAGCGGATAGTCCCGGCTGGACACCGACTCCAGCAGCAGTCGGCCCATGCCCGGGTAGTTGAAGACCGTCTCGACGAGCACGGTGCCGCCGAGGACGCTACCCAGCGCGATGGCGAAGCCGGTGACGTTGGGCAGGATCGCGATCCGCGCGCCGTAGGTGAGCGCGATGCGCCGTCGAGGCAGACCGCGGGCCACGGCGAGCCGGGCGTGGTCCTCGCCGAGGCTCTGCACCATGTTGTTGCGCATTCCGATGATCCAGCCGATCGGGCCGGTGATCAGCAGCGCGACCGCGGGCAGCACGCTGTGCTGGAACGCGTCGGAGATGAAGATCCAGCTCCAACCGGGACTGCTGCCGCCGCCGTAGCCGCCGCGCTCGGGGAACCAGCGCAGGGTGATCGCGAAGACGTAGATGAGCAGCAGGGCGAGCCAGAAGAAGGGCAGCGTGCCGAGGAACGTCGAGCCGAGGGTGATGAACGAGTCGACCCGGCTGTTGCGCCGGTACGCGGCCCAGGTGCCCAGCAGCGTACCGACGATGAACGAGATGATCTGGGTGACCCCGACCAGGATCACCGTCCATGGCAGCGCCTGCCCGATCATGTGGGTGACGCTGTAGGGGAAGTAGGTGTACGACACCCCGAAGTCGCCGTGCACGACCGCGCCGAGGTACTGCAGGTACTGCTCGAAGAGGTTGCCGTCGGGGGTGCCGAGCATGATCCGGATGGCTTGCAGCTGGGCCGGGTCGATGCTCTCGCTCTGCCCGGCCAGCCGCGACACGATCGCCTCGGCCGGGTCGCCGGGTTGCAGCCGGGGAATCAGGAAGTTGAGTGTGACGGCGGCCCACAGGGTGCCGATGAAGAACAGGAAGCGTCTGGCGACGTAGGCCACCGGGGCCCTCCCTTCCGGGGGACGGGTCGGCCGGCGCGCGCGGGCACGCCGGCCGGCCAGCGGCTACTTGGCGGGGGTCCCAGCGGGCTGCAGGTGCGTGACGATGAGCAGGTTGTCGCTGGGCCCGGCGTACGGGTCCTGCTCGCTCGGCCAGCCGGTCGCCTTCGCGGTGCGGTACTGGAACCACTTCGCCCCGTACCAGAGCGGAATCACCGGCACCTGGTCCACCATCACCTTGGTCAGGTCCGCGACGGCGGCCTTCTGCGCCGTCTCGTCGGTGGCGGTGCGCAGGGTGGCGATCAACTGGTCGGTGTGCGGGTCGTTCCAGCGCACGAAGTTGCTTACGGCCTTCTTGCCGATCGGCGCGGACTGGTCACTGGCCAGCGGCTCCTGGAAGTTGCGGAACATGTTGCAGGATCCGCCGTGTACGCCGAGCACGGCGTCGTAGTTGCCGATTGCCCGGTCGTTCTCGTACGCCTCGGGGGTCGGCGTCTCGGCCCGGACGGTGAAGCCGAGCGCGTTGAGGTTGGCGACGATGATCCGTTGCGCCTGCACCCAGTCGGTCCAGGAGCCGGGGACCCGGAAGCTGAAGGCGATCGGCTTGCCGTCCTTGCCGACGCGCTTGCCGTCGCCGTTCTTCGGGTAGCCGGCGGCGGTCAGGTCGGCGTCGGCCTTGGCCGGGTCGTAGCCGACGACGCCCTGGTTGGGCAGGTCCTTGGGTAGCCACTGGGCCTGTCCCGGTACCACCAGGCCGGTCTGGCTGGCCGGCTTGACGTAGCCGAGTTGCGCCTTGTCGACGATCTCCTGCCGGTTGAACGCGGGTACCAGGGCCTTGCGGAAGGCGGTGTCGTTGAAGGGGGCCTTGGTGAGATTCAGGTAGACGCTGATCGATCCGCCGGACGGGTACCAGTACTTGTTGTTCGCCGGGTCCCGGTCGACGTACGCCTTCTTGATGTCCGGGACGAACATGGCGTTCGTGTCGTACTCGCCGCGGCTGAGCTTGAGCTGGTCGATCTGGCCGCCGCCGTCGGCCTTGTGGAACCGCAGCTCGTCGACCTTGACCTTGTCAGCCTGCCAGTAGGTGGCGTTGCGGCCGAGGGTGAGCTGCTGCGGGTTGAAGGCCTTGACGGTGAACGGCCCGGTGCCGACCGGCTTCTCGGCGTTCGTGTAGGTCACTGGATCGGCCACGGTGGACCAGATGTGCTTCGGCACGATCTTGATTTCGCCGAACAGCGTGAACGCCGCCGCGCCCGGCTGGGTGAACCGCATCGTGACGGTCTTCGGGTCGGTGGTCTCGACCGCGCTGAGATACCGCCAGATCCCCTTGACGTCCAGCGCCTTGTGCTGCTTGAGCATGTCGTAGGTGAAGGTGACGTCCTCGGCGGTGAACGGCTTGCCGTCGTTCCACGTCACCCCGTCGCGCAGCTTCCAGACCAGCGTCTGCGGGTCCGTCCACGTCCACTGAGTGGCGAGCCAGGGCTTGGCCTGGCAGCCGTAGCTGTCGTAGGCGACCAACTGCTCGAAGACGTACTCGGTGGCACCGAGACGGGTGGCGTCCAGATACGGGTTGTAGTTCGCCTGCGGGCTGCTGCCGCCGCCGAAGTCGCCGTAGTCGAGGTAGGCGATGCGGCCCTCGGTGCCCGGGCCGGAGGCCGACTCGGTACCGGTGCAACCGGTTACCGTCAGTGCCAACGCCGCCACGAGTGCGGCCGTCCGGGCGAGCTTGGATCTCTTCACTTGCCGGTACCTCCAGGGGTGGTGGCCGTCGGGCAGCCACAACTGCGGCGCACGACAAGCTCGGTGGGGAGGACGATGCTGTCCGGCGCGGGGGCGCCGGGGTCGCCAGCGGCGTGCAGGATCAGCCGTGCGGCCTCGGCCGCCAGCTCCCGCACCGGCTGGCGCACGGTGGTGAGTGGAGGGGAGACGAGCGCGGCCATGGGCGCGTCGTCGAATCCGGTGATGACCAGGTCCTGTGGCACTCGCAGGCCACGGCCGAGGGCACCGACCAGGGCGCCGAGGGCGATCTCGTCGTTGGCGCAGACGATGGCGCCCGGGGGCCGACGGTCACGCAGCAACCGATCGGCGGCGAGCACCCCGTCGGGCTGTTGCATGCTGACCCGGACCGGGTCGCTGGGCCGGGTGAGCCCCAGCTCCCGGTGGGCGGCGAGGAAGCCGGACCACCGTTGGCTGACGTCGGGTGACCCCTCGGGGGTACCCACGAAGGCCAGGTCACGGAGGCCGTGTTCCGTGAGCAGGTGCCCGGTCAGCCGACGCATGGCCGCGGCGTTGTCCACGCCGACCGAGGGCACCGCGGCACGTCCGGGACCGGCCAGGACGACCACCGGGACCAGTTCGCCGAGCCGGAGCAGCGCCGAATCGGAGATGGTGCCGCCCATGACGGCGATGCCGTCGACGCGCCGGGCCATCTCCAACACCTGGGCGTCGGAGTCCTCCCGCAGGTGGGTGCAGAGGATGTGCACGCTGGCTCGGGCGGGCACCGCCTCGGACTCGAAGCCCTGGATGAGTTCGCTGAAGTAGGGGCCGGACAGGCCCGGGAAGACCAGACCGAGCGCGCCGTGCCGGCGGGCGGCGAGTGCCCGGCCCAGGTGGTCGGGGCGATAGCCGTGCAGCTCGATCGCGTCGAGGACCCGTTGCCGCAGCTCCGCCGAGACCTGGCCGGTGCCGTTGGAGACCCGGGAGACCGTGGCGACGGACACACCGGCCAGGCGGGCGATCTCCCGAACCGTGATCCGACTGTTGCCCATGGCCCCCTCGATCCGTAACGTGCGGTTAACAGAAACCGGTTTCAGGCACCATAAGCAGGCTCGTGGTAGATCACAAGAGGACCGCCCGAGATGCCCGCCGAGAGGATGAGACAGGTCTTATGTCCGAAGTGTTACTCCAGAACCGCCGGATCGTCATCGACGGTCGCCCCCGACTGCTGCTCGCCGGAGAGGTGCACTACTTCCGGTTGGCCAGGGCCGACTGGGCCAACCGCCTCGACCGGCTACGCGAGTGCGGCGCCGACACGGTGGCCACGTACGTCCCCTGGCTCTGGCACGAGCTGCCGGACGGCACGGTGGACCTCACGGGGCGTACCCATGAGCAGCGGGACCTGGCCGGCTTCCTGGACCTGGCCCACGAGCGTGGCCTGCACGCGGTGGTCCGCCCCGGGCCGTTCATTATGGCCGAGGTCAAGAACGAGGGCATTCCCTACCGGGTGTACGACGAGCACCCGCACCTGCTGCCGTCCACCTGGGACGGCGCACCGATCGGGACCCGCACCATCGACTACCTCGCCCCGGAGTTCCTCGCCGCCGCCGACAGCTGGTACGCCGAGGTCATGCCGGTGATCGCCGAGCGGCTGGCCGGCCGCGGTGGCCCGGTGATCGCGGTGCAGCTGGACAACGAGATCGGCATGCTCTCCTGGGTGACCAACTCCCCCGACCTCACCGACCTGCTCTGCGAGGACCTGCGCCGGTGGGCCATCGACCGGTACGGCAAGGATGCCGCCGCCGAGCGGATCGGGGCCGACGCGGGCGACCCAGCGGCCTGGGCGGCGGCGCTGCGCACCCCGGCCGAAGCGCGGTCCCTGGCCCTGCACGACGACCTGGGCCGCTACATGCGCGACCGGTACCGCCGCTACGTGGCCGAGCTGCGCGCCAGCGCCGAACGGCACGGGATACGCGGAGTGCCGTTCCTGATCAACGTGCACGGCACCGGCGGTGGTCGCGGCCGGACGTTCCCGATCGGCATCAGTCAGCTCTTCGAGTCCTACCGCGGCCTGCCACAGGTGACCTCCGGCTCGGACTACTACCTGGGCGACCTCACGGTCACCAACGTCGCGGACCTGTACGTGAGCAATGCGTTCCTGGCCGCCGTGCACGACGCCGACCAACCCCTGACCTCGCTGGAGTTCGAGGCGGGCAACGGCGACTACGGCGAGGACCTGTCGACGCTGTACCCGCCGGAGGCGGTCGAGCTGAAGACCCGGCTCTGCGTGGCGCAGGGCAATCGGCTGCTCAACCTCTACCTCTTCGCCGGCGGCCAGAACCCGCCGCTGGCCGAGCCGGTGGGCGACGGCAACGACCGGATCGCCTTCACCGGTGAACGGCACGGCTTCGCCGCACCGGTCGGACCGGAGGGGCGGCTCAACCCGACGTTCGACGCGGCCAAGCGGGCGCTGCACGCGGTCCGCGGCGTCGCCGACCTGCTCGCCGACTCCGACGAGGAGAACGACGGTCTGGCGCTCGGTTTCGTCCCGGACCACTACCTCACCGAGTACCACCACCCGGCCTCGTCGTCGCGCGCCGAGCAGGTCGCCGACCTGGAACGGTTCCGGGGCATGGGGCCACGCGACGTGCTGGCTCGGGCGCTGCTGCTGGCCGGCTACTCGTTCCCGGCCCTGGATCTCCAGTCGGCCGGCCCCACCAGCAGGGTGATCGCCCTGGCCAGCGCCACGACGCTGGGGCGGGACGTCCAGCAACGGCTCGTCGACCATCTGCACGGCGGCGGCGGGCTGCTGCTGCACGGGGTGCTGCCGGACCGCGACCACGACGGCACGCCCTGCACGCTGCTCGCCGACGCGCTGGGGCTGAGCGTCACCGGACGGGTGGAGGGCGGGCCGCACTACTTCCCGTCGGTCGTCGGGCACGGGTGGGCGGCCGCCCGCCCCGAGGTGCGGGTCGGTTACGCCCAGCGCCTCGCCGGCGCGAACGCCCAACCGATCCTCACCGAGGTCGGCTCCGGGGACCCGTGTGCCGTGGAGATCGCGTACGGCGCCGGCCGGGCCGTGGTGGTCGCCGCCGACGTCCCGTGCGACCTCGCATTCTGGCGCGACGCCCTGCAACGACTGGGCGTACGCCCCCGACTCGACCCGCAGACGGACGGCCCCGGCCTGGTGCTGACCTCGACCGTCGACCGGGCCGGGCAGCGGCTGCTGCACCTGGTCAACGTGGCACCGTCGGCGGTGACGGTAACGCTGAGCTGGCACGGCACCCCGGTACTCGATGGCCGAGCGCTCCGGGTACCCGCCCGAACCGGCTTGATCCTGCCGTACGGGCTCCGGGTCGGCGACGCGACGCTGGTGGAGACGACCTGCGAGCTGATCTCCACCGACGGCGACTCGTTGGTGGTACGCCCCACGCAGGGCGACGACGTGGTGGTGCTGGCCACCGGCCGACCGGTCAGCACGAGCCGAGGCACGGTGGCCGCCGCCGACGGCCGAGTCACCGTGCGCCTGCCCAGTGGACCGGCCGACGAGCCGGTCCGGATCAGTCTGGGTTGACGGTCAGCGGGGCCGGGCCGAGCCGGCTGGTGGGGAGGGTTCGCAGCCACGCTCCCCACCAGCCGGCGTGACTCAGCCCGCCGCGCAGGTCGGGGTCAGGCCGCCGGCCGTGCCGTTGGCCTGGAACCCGAACTCGGTGGACTGGCCGGCGCCGACCCGACCGTTGTAGGCCACGTTCGTCCAGTTCGTCGTGCCGGTGTCACCGCTGCGGTTGGCGTTCCAGGCGTTGGTGACCGTCGAGCCCAACGGCAACGTGAGCGTGACCGTCCAGGAGGTGATGGCCGACGAGCCGGCGGTCACCTTCACCGTCGCCACGAAGCCACCCGTCCACTGGTTCACCGCGACCGCCGCCGTGCAGCCACCCGGGCCGGGGGGCGGCGTGGTGGGCGGCGGCGTGGTGGGCGGGTCGGTGGGGGTCGTGCCGTTGTTGAGTGCGGCGAGGACCGCGTCGTACGCCGGCTTCTTGGCACCACCGCTGGTGAACAGCAGCGGCGTCTGCGAGGCCCGCCACGAGTCGCTGTCCCGGATGCCCCACACCGTCACACCGTTGCATCGCGCAACGGCGAGGCAGTCCTCGACCACACTGCGGTACGTGGCCGCCGACGCGCCCTCGATGTCCAGCTCGGTGATCTGCACGTCGACGCCGAGCGCCGCGAAGCTGGACAGCGTGGTGCGGTAGTTGCTCGGGTACGGCGAGCCGCTGTTGAAGTGCGACTGGAAGCCGACGCAGTCGATCGGCACGCCGCGCTGCTTGAAGTCGCGCACCATGGCGTACACGGCCTGGGTCTTGGCATGCGACCAGTTGTCGGTGTTGTAGTCGTTGTAGCAGAGCTTCGCGCCGGAGTCGGCGGCGCGGGCGGCCCGGAACGCCGCCTCGATCCAGTCGTTGCCGGTTCGTTGCAGGTTGGAGTCGCGGCGGGCACCGGAGCTACCGTCGGCGAACGCCTCGTTCACCACGTCCCATGCCACGACCTGGCCCCGGAAATGGGTCGCCACCTGGGTGACGTGGTTGAGCATCGCCTGGCGCAGCGCGCTGCCGCTCATGTTCTGCATCCAGCCGGGCTGCTGGGAGTGCCAGGCCAGCGTGTGGCCGCGCACACTCATCCCGCGGCTGCGCGCGTGGTTGACGATCTGGTCGGCCTGGCCGTAGCTGAACTGGCCCTGCTGCGGCTCGGTGGCGTCGATCTTCATCTCGTTCTCGGGCGTCACCGAGTTGAACTCACGGTTCAGGATCGTGGTGTAGGCGCTGTCGCTCAGCTTGTAGGCGGCCACCGCCGCGCCGAAGTAGCGACCCTTCTCGGCGGCGGACGCGCCGAGCGTGGTGCCGGCCGCGGCCGGGGCCACCAGGACCATCGCCATGCCGGCGGCGAGTGCGCCCGCCCCGGTCAGCGCGAGGGCGGCTCTGGATGCCGCCTTCCATGTCGCGTTTCTCATCGTGCAGCTCCAGTTCTGGGGGTGGTTTCGGGGTGTCGGGGGTTCACGCGACCGAGCAGGGGGCGCCGTTCAGAGCGAACGAGGAGGGCTTGCCGGCGGCACCCCCGTGGGTGGCCTGGAAGCCGATGTCGACCGACGCGTTCGGTGCGATGGTGGCGTTGTAGGAGACGTTGCGAGCGGTCACCGCGCCGCTGGTCGGGGCGTACTGCGCGTTCCACCCGTTGCTGATGCGCTGGCCGGTGGGCAGCGTGAAGGTCAGCGCCCAGCCGTTCACCGCGGCGGTGCCGGTGTTGGTGATGGTGATGCTCGCGGTCAGCCCGGTGTTCCAGGCGTTGACCGCGTACCCGATCCGGCAGGCACCCGAGGTCGGGGGTGGTGTGGTCGGGGGTGGCGTGGTCGGGGGCGGCGTGGTCGGCGGCGGCGTGGCGCTCTCCAGGCCGAAGAAGCGGATCACCTGCGCGGCGTCGACCGGCAGGTTGTGCGACACGCCCTGCATGCTGATCGCCTCGACCGGGGCCGTGCCACCGTTGCCGCCGTACCGCGTGCGGGTGTAACCGGACTGCGGCGAGTCGGTATAGGTCGGGGTCTGAGACAGCCCATGCACGTTGGTCCACTGCTTGACCTGCTCGCCGAAGTTCGGATAGCGCAGTGTCTCGTCGTTGGTGCCGTGCCACACCTGCATCCGTGGCCGCCGGCCCGCGTAGCCGGGGTAGGCCTCCCGGACCAGGTCACCCCACTGCTGCGCGGTCCTGATGAGTTGGCCGTTCGCGCACTCGCTGTTCCATTCCGAGGAGCCCCCGGTGGCGAAGCACGCGAACGGCACACCGGCGAACGACGCGCCCGCCGTGAACACGTCCGGGTACAGGCCCAGCATGACGTTGGTCATCATGGCCCCCGACGAGGTGCCGGTGGCGAAGATGCGGTCCGGGTCGGCGGCGTACCGCTGCCGTACGTAGTCGACCATCGCCATGAGTCCGACCGGGTCGCTGCCTCCGCCGCGACGCAACGCCTGCGGTGAGGACACGTCCCAGCACAGGCTGCTGCGGGTCACCGACGGGTAGATCACGATGAACCCGTACCGGTCCGCGAGGGACGCGTACTGCGTGCCGGAGTGGTAGGCCGGGCCCGACCCGGTGCAGTAGTGCAGGGCGAGCAGGATTGCCGGCCGGGACGCCACCTGGTCGGGGACGTACAGGTGCATCCGAAGATTGGTGGGGTTGGTGCCGAAGCCGGTCACCTGCGTCAGCGTTGCCGCCGACGCTGGCGCGGCGACCGTCAACGCGGCGGCAGCCAGCGTCCCGATCGCCATGGCGACAGCAAGCAGTCTGGTGTTCGGTCTCATTGATCGCGATTCCTCCGCAGAGTGGCGCATGGAAGGGGAGTAGATCGAGGACTGCCCTTCGCCCGACCCTGACCGCGGCTCGCGTGACGTTGTCAGCTTCAATCGAAAATCTTCGATTGTCAAGACGAGATTTTCCGGAAGGCCGCTACCTCCCGAGTGGCATGCACACTCACGCCATCAGCGCTGGATCCGTCGCCCGGCTCGTAGCGGAACATTTACCGAGGTGGATTTTCCGGAAGAGTTCCGCAACGTCGACCCGACCGCGGGCCCGACCGGGCGCCAGCACCTTGCGAGCAGAGGGCCCTCCCCTGCCGGCTGCCTGCGCCCTACCCGCTCTCGCGCGGACCTCACTCCGACGTTCATCGAGTTGTGGTGCCGCACGACGCGAGATCACCGCCCGCCACCACAAGCCCTTCGCTGCACTGATCCCCGCACTGAAGCATCGGTGTTGTCGTCGAAGGTGCGCGAACCCGCACCAAGCCCGTCGCGGATCGACAGAGCAGCAGAGGTAGCGAGGCGTAGCCTCGGCGCCCGCGCAGGTGGCCCCGTGAATCTTGGACAGTTTCCGTCAGGACGGCGGGCTCAACCGGTGGTTGCAACACCGAGGAGTTGGGTCATCTTCTCACCTGGGGTGGCCCAGCCCAGGGTCATGCGGGGGCGGTCGTTGAG